>CAXTBW010000061.1:0-25962 GCA_964242925.1 uncultured Acetobacteraceae bacterium | reverse complement strand
ACCCGATCCCCGTGCTGCCGACCGTGCACTACAACATGGGCGGCATCCCGACGAATTACCGCACCGAGGTGCTGCGCCCGACCGCCAGCGACCCGGACGCGATCGTGCCCGGCCTGATGGCGGTGGGCGAGGCGGCCTGCGTGTCGGTCCACGGCGCCAACCGGCTGGGCACCAACTCGCTGCTCGACCTGGTGGTGTTCGGCCGCGCCGCGGCGCACCGGGCGGCGGAGATCATCAAGCCCGGCGACAGCCAGGCGCCGCTGCCGGCGCGCGCCGGGGAGAACGGCATCGACCGGCTGGACCGCAAGCGCCACAACCACGGCGGCGGCAAGGTCGGCCACGTGCGCCAGCAGATGCAGCGCGCCATGCAGGCCCACGCCGCCGTGTTCCGCACCAGCGAGAGCCTCAAGCAGGGCGTGTCCAAGATGCACGCAATCTGGGACATGCAGGACGACATCGGCATCACCGATCGTTCGATGGTCTGGAACACCGACCTGGCCGAGGCGCTCGAGCTTGACAACCTGGTCGCCAACGCAATGACCACGATGGTCGGCGCCGAGGCGCGGCATGAAAGCCGCGGCGCCCACGCCCACGACGACTTCCCCGACCGCGACGACGCGGAGTGGATGAAGCACACGGTTGCGCATCTGCACGACGACGGGAAGGTCGATCTGTCCTACCGGCCGGTGCGGATGCAGACGCTCACCAACGAGGTAAGCGTGTTTCCGCCGAAGAAGCGGGTGTACTAGGCGGCATGATCCGTCCCTCACGAGAGATCCAGCATGGTTGAGCTAACCCTCCCGAAGAACAGCCGCGTCAGTCAGGGCCGGACCTGGAAAGCCGCGCCGGGCGCCAAGGAAGTCCGCGAGTTCAAGATCTATCGCTGGAACCCGGACGACGGCGAAAACCCGCGCCTTGACACCTATGAGGTCGACCTGGCCGCGATCGGCCCGATGGTGCTGGATGCGCTGATCCACATCAAGAACGACATCGACCCGACGCTCACCTTCCGCCGCTCGTGCCGCGAGGGCATCTGCGGTTCATGCTCAATGAACATCGACGGCGTCAATACCCTGGCCTGCCTCAAGCCGGTCGAGGATATGAAGGGCGCCGTGAAGATCTACCCGCTGCCGCACATGGCGGTGGTGAAAGACCTCGTCCCCGACCTCACCATGGCCTACGCCCAGTTGCGGTCCATCGAGCCGTGGCTGAAGTCCGACACCCCGCCGCCACCCGACGCCGAGCGTCGCCAGAGCGTGCAGGAGCGGCACAAGCTGGACGGCATGTGGGAGTGCATCCTCTGCTTCTGCTGCACCACCTCCTGCCCGTCGTATTGGTGGAACGGCGACCGTTACCTTGGGCCGGCCACCCTGCTTGCTGCCTATCGGTGGATTTCCGACAGCCGAGACGAGTACACAGGGCAGCGGCTCGATGCGCTGGAGGACCCGTTCAAGCTGTACGCCTGCCGCACCATCATGAACTGCACCAAGACCTGCCCCAAGGGCCTGAATCCCGCCAAGGCGATTGGCGAGATCAAGCAGATGCTGCTCGAACGGGCCGGCTGAGCTACACGCGTCGCGTATAGACTGTGGTGTTCACCGGCACCCTTCCGGACCACCAGGCCGCGGCGTGGCGCGACTCGATGCTGGTCGACCACGCCGTATTCCGCGTGCTGTGGGACAATTTGGCGGTGGTGGTGCCGGGCAAGCTCTACCGGTCGAACCATCCAACCCCGGCGCGGCTTGCGGCGGCCAAGCGGCAGTACGGCCTGCGCACGCTGATTAACCTGCGCGGGCATCGCCAGTGCGGCTCCGACGCGCTGTCGCGCCGCGCCTCCGCCGAGCTTGGCCTGCATCACGTCGACATGGCCTTCGAGAGTCGCGGCGCGCCGCATCGTGACCGCATCCTCCGCTTCGCCGAGATCTATCGCACCCTGGAGACGCCGGCGCTGATGCACTGCAAGTCCGGCGCTGACCGCGCGGGGCTCGCCTCCGGCCTGGCGCTGCTGTTCGAGGGCGGCACCAGCCAGGACGCGCTCGCACAACTTTCGTGGCGGTTCGGCCATTGGAGCCGCTCGCGCACCGGCATCCTCGACGCGTTCTTCATCCACTACGCCGCCCAGGCTGAGGGCCGCGTGCCGTTCCTGCATTGGGTCGAGCACGAATACGATGAGGCGGCGCTGCGGCGGGACTTCGTTGCCGGCGGGCTGGCAAGCTTCCTGGTGGACCGTGTGCTGGTGCGCGAATAGCGCTGCCGCTACAATCCGCCGATGACCGCCTGCGCCGTTTGCGGCTCACCCGCGCCACTCCCGTTCCGCGCGCCGCAACCGGAAGGCGCCCCCGACCTGGACGGCCGGCCGGGCGAGCCGGCGCGCTCTACCTTGTCGAACTGGGTGCAAACCTGCCGTTCCTGTGGAGCCTGCGCGCCCGACCTCGCCGCAATGCCTGCCAGCGCGTCGGAAACCGTGCGCACCGACGCCTATCGCGCGCTGGCATCGCCGTTCCTGCGCTGGGCGGCCCTGTCGGACGGCGCCGCACGGGCGGAGGCGCTGTTGCAAGCGGCGTGGTCCGTCGAGGATGCCGGCGGCGACGGGTTGCTTCTCCGCCGTCAAGCGGTGGCGGCCTGGCCCGCGCCCCGTGAACTGGAGGCGGTGCTGCGCCTGGCCGACATCCAGCGCCGCGCCGGACTGTTGACCGAGGCTGCCGCCACCCTGGCCGCGCTCCCGCCCGAGGCCGGCCCCATCGTCGCGTTCGAGCGCGCCCGCGTCGCGGCGGGCGACACCGGCCGGCACATGCTGAGCAGCGCGCTGCGCCCCCCGGCGCGCATGCCGCACGTGGCGCATGGCAAACGCGCCGCCGCCGGTTTTTGGGGGCGCCTGCTGGGGACTGGACGGCCATGAGTTTCGACCTCGCGATCACCTCGTTCGGGCTCCCTGAGCGCAGCGTGCCGGCGGACTCGATGGGTTGGGTGCTGGACGATTGGAAGCAGACGGGCCCGCTCTGCCGCAGCCTGGTGGACGGCTACGTTTCGGGCCGCGACCAGTCCGAGCGCACCGAGCGGGCGCTGTTCATCGTCTTCCACCTGCTGGCCGAGAAGGCGGACACCGCGACTTTCGCGCCGCTCTGCCGGCTGCTACGCGACCCGGAGCGCGCCAGCCTCATATTCGGCGACGATGGTCTCGCCCAGTCCGTGCCGTCCATCCTGATCAGCACCTTCGACGGCGACCCGGCGCCGCTCTACGCCTTGGCGGACAACCCGGCCGCCGACGCCCAGCTGCGAGGCGACGTCCTGATGGTGCTGGCCTATTTCGCCCGCACCCGGCGCATCTCCGAGTCGGATTTATATCGTCATCTCGCCGCGATGCCGCACCGGGCTGCCCAGGACGAGGCTCCCGATCTCTGGTTGGGCTGGGTGAACGCTGTCGGAGGAATGGGATTTGCCGGCCTTGCCGCGCAAGCCGAGGCCATGTTCCAGGACGATCGTGTTGGCCCCGAGATGATGGACCCGGCGGATTTCTGGGACGACCTTCGTGAGGCGCGCGAGAACCCCGGCCAGAGAAGCGGCGCGGTTTGGCGCGGTCTGGGCCCAGTTGGCAGCGCTGTCGAGTTCCTTGCCGCCTGGGCCGGTGAGGGAGAGGAGGACGACAAGAGTATCTGGGGCCTGCCTGCCGAACCGGTCCGCAACCCGCTTCGCGACGTCGGCCGCAACGACCCTTGCCCTTGCGGCAGCGGTAAGAAATTCAAGAAGTGCTGCCTGGCCGCAGCGTAAGATTCGATTCGTCATCGCGAGGAGCGCTTGCGACGCGGCAATCCAGCAGCCAGACGCGTATGCGCTGCCCAGGCTCGCCACGACGGCGAGGCGCTGGCTCGCTATAACGGGTGGTTAGGCTTACTGCGGTGCCCAGCTCACCCGGCCAGCTTCAGCCCCGCCACCCCCGCGATGATCAGCCCGACGCAGCCCAGCCGCAGCAGGCCGGACGGCTCCCCTTCTGCCGCGATGCCCCACAACAAGCCGCCCGCTGCGCCGATCCCGGTCCAGACCGCGTAGACCGTGCCCATCGGCAGCACCCGCAGCGCCTGCGACATGGCGCCGAAGCTGGCCCCCATCGCGGCGATGGTGCCCAGGCTCCACCACAGCCGGCTAAACCCGTCGGCCTGCTTGAGCAGCACCACCCAGACCACCTCGAACAAGCCCGCGACCGCCAGCCAGAGCCAGGCGGCCGGCACCGGGTCAGGCCGCCTTGGCGAGCAACCCCCGCGCGACCAGGACCTCGGCGATCTGCACCGCGTTCAGCGCCGCGCCCTTGCGAAGATTGTCGCACACGCACCAGAACGACAACCCGTTGGCCACCGTCGGGTCGCGGCGGATGCGGCTGACCAGCACGTCGTCGTCCCCGGCGCAGTCCAACGGCGTTGCGTAACCGCCGTCGTCGCGGGTGTCGACCACCTGCACGCCGGGCGCCGAACGCAGCGCGGCCCGCGCCTCCGCCGGCGTCACCGGCAGCTCGAACTCGACGTTCACCGCCTCGCCGTGGCCCACGAACACGGGGACGCGCACGCAGGTGGCGTGCACCTTGATCTCCGGGTCCAGGATCTTGCGGGTCTCCACCGCCATCTTCCACTCTTCCTTGGTGGCGCCGTCGTCCATGAAGCGGTCGATGTGCGGGATGACGTTGAACGCGATGACCTTGGTGAACTGCTGCGCGGTCGGCGCATCGCCCACGAAGGTGCCGCGGCTCTGCACCCACAGCTCATCCATGCCGTCCTTGCCGGCGCCCGAGACCGACTGATACGTCGACACCACCACGCGGCGCGCGTGGAAGCGGTCGTGCAGCGGCTTCAGCGCGACCACCATTTGAATGGTGGAGCAGTTCGGGTTCGCGATGATGCCGCGGCGAATGCGCGACAGCGCGTCCGGGTTCACCTCCGGCACCACGAGCGGCACGTCCGGCTCCATGCGGAACTGGCTGGTGTTGTCGATCACGATGCACCCGGCGGCGGCGGCGCGCGGCGCGTGGATGGCGGACACGACGGCCCCGGGGCTGAACAGCCCGATGTCCCAACCGGTGAAGTCGAAGTTGTCGAGCGCCTGGATCTTGAGCACCCGCTTCTCGCCGAACGAGATGTCCTGACCGACGGACCGGCCCGACGCGAGCGCCGCGATGTCGCTGACCGGGAAGTTGCGCTCGGCCAGGATCTTCAGCATCTCGCGCCCGACTGCCCCAGTGGCGCCCACGACCGCGACCTTGTAGCCCATGACATCCGTCCTCTGTTGGGCCTTGTCGTTTGACGGCCCCGGGTCCGCACCTAGCGCCGGGTGCGGGACGTTACAAGCGCAACCGCAACTATGCCGCTAAATCGCGGACCATCGGACGGTTGCGGTAGATCGTGGTCTGCGCCCGCCCGGTCGCGTCGATGACGCCGCGATACATGCCGCGCGCATTGAACGGCATCGTCACCTCGCCCGCGGCGTTGACCGCGATCAACCCGCCGCTGCCGCCGCGCTGGCCGGCCAGCGCGATCACGTCGTTGGCCGCCGCCGCCAGCGCCTGCCCGTTAAAGCGCATCCGCGCGACGATCTCATACGCGACCGCCGCCCGCGAGAAGCTGTCGCCATCGCCGGTCGCCGAGATGGCGCAATGCTCGGACGCCCAAGCGCCCGCGCCGATCACCGAGGCGTCGTCCGCCCGGCCCGGCAGGGTTCCAGTCGCGCCGCCTGTGCTGGTGGCTGCCGCCATCCCGCCGGACTGGTCCAGCGCTACGGCGCCCACCGCCCCGTAACGGTCCGAATCGTCCAGCGGCGCCAGCCCGCCCGAACGCTGCCGCGCCAGCTTCATCTGCAGCGCACGCCAGCGGCGCTCGGTCTGGAAAAACGCCTCCTCCTCGAACGGGATGTGGCCCTGCAGGAACGCAAGAGCGCCCGCGCCCACCAGCAACCCGTTGGGCGATCGCTTCATCACCGCCATCGCGGCAAGCACCGGGTTGCGCGGGCCGCAAATCCCCACCACTGCGCCGGTGACCCGGCCGCGGCCCTCCATCACGGCCGCATCCATCTCCTGGCGCCCGGCGGCGTTGAACATCGAACCCCTCCCGGCATTGAATTGCGGGTCGTCCTCCAGCACCATGACGGCGGTGACGACCGCTTCTTCGGCGGCGCCCCCGGCGGTCAGCACTCGGTATCCCGCCTCCAGCGCGGCCCGCAGCCCGGCATGCGACTCGCGCTCGATCGACGGATTGGACGCCTCGGGCGCCAGCGTGCCGGCGCCGCCATGAACCGCCAGGACAAAACCGGCCACCGCGCTCTCCCGAACCCGAACAGTGGAGACTACAACGGCCAGCCTCGAAACAGTAAGTTAATCGAATAACTTCGATTGACGGCCAACTACGGAGGTCGAAGGCTGTTTTCTGACTTTGTAACGATAGGGCGGGTCATCTTGTCGCCCGCGCCGCGATTACGGCTTGCTGCATGTCGGCCAGTTCCATGGCGCCCGGAAACAATCGGTCGCCGATCACCAGCGCCGGCGTGCCGTCCACGTGCAGCAGCGCGGCGAGGCGCAGATTGTCGTCCAGCCGCGCCTGCACCGCCGGGTCGGCGATGTCGCGGTCGAACCGCGCGCCATCGAGCCCCTGCCGCTCGGCCTCGGCGCGCAGGCTGGCCGCGGTAGGCGTGGCGCCGGATCGCATCAGCGCCGACTGCAGACGCAGATAGCCGCCCTGCCGCTGGGCGGCGAGCAACGCGCGCGATTCCATCACCGAGGCCGGCCCCAGGATCGGAATGTCCTTGTACACGACGCGCACATGCGGATCGGCGTGCAGCAACGCGTCCAGCACCGGCAGCATCTGGCGGCAGTAGGGGCAGCGCGGGTCGTAGAACTCGACGATCGCGACGTCCCCGGACGGGTTGCCGGCGACCGGGTCGGCCGGGTCGGCGATCAGGGCGGCGCGGTGGGCTGCGATCGCCCCGCTCGCCGTCGCCTCCTGCCGGCGGCTGTCGTCGGCCTGCAGCGCCGCAATCGCCTCGCGCAGGATCGAGGGGTCGTCCCGCAGCGCCTGTCGGACCGCTTGCACGGCATCGGCGCGCTGCTCCTGCGAAAGCCCTGCAGCCTGAGCGCCGCCAGATAGCGACGCGCCGCCAACGGTAAGCAGGCACGCCAACATCGCCCGCAACGCCAGCCCCCAAATCGTGACCGTCGCCATTCCGCACTCGCCTCCCTGTTCGTCACGCCATGCCAACGCCACGGAGGTTCCGGCGTGGAGCCTGCATTGCCGGTCACGGCGAACCCGGTTATGGCACGGTCCGCCAGCCGGTCACAGCCGGCCAACGAACGAACCGATGAACGCCGGGAGGTTGCGCACGCCGATGGCCGCAGTAAGACGAACGCGCGCCGGCGTGGCGCTGGCCTTGTGCGGCGCCTTGGCCGGCTGTGGCGCGATCAACAGCGTTGGACAGACGTTTTTCGGCGGCGGCGTCGGTGGCCCAGGCTCGACCGAGCGACGCATCAGCGGCTTTGTCGGCGGCGTGGTGGCCGACGAACCAAGGGCGGCGCTGGCCGGCCGCGAAGTGCTGGTGCTGGGCGGCAATGCCGCAGACGCCGCGGTTGCGGTCGGGTTCACGCTCGCCGTGACCTACCCGTCGCGCGCCAGCCTTGGCGGCGGCGGCGCCTGCCTCGCCTACAGCCCCGCGCGCACCGGGGCCGGCGGCGGCGTGCCGGAAGCCATCTTGTTCCCCGCCCTAGCCCCGTCCACCCTCGTGGGCCGCAGCGACCGCCCGGCCGCCGTGCCGATGCTGGCGCGCGGCCTGTTCGCGCTGCACGCCCGCTATGGCCGTCGTCCGTTCGAGACGCTAATCGCGCCCGCCGAACAGCTCGCCCGCTTCGGCGCCCCCGCGTCACGCGCCTTCGTGCGGGACCTCCAGCTCGTCGCCGGGCCGCTGGTGGCGGACCCGGAGGCCCGGGCCGTGTTCGCGCCTGGCGGCGCGGTGCTGACTGAGGGCGCGCAGATGATCCAGCCCAACCTGGGCGCCACGTTGGCGCAGTTGCGGGTCGCCGGCGTAGGCGACCTGTACCAGGGCGCCTTGTCGCGGCGGTTCGAGGCCGGATCGCTGACGGCCGGCGGCGGCGTGAGCGCCAACGACCTGCGGGCGGCGCTGCCCCGCACTCTGGCGCCGATCATCGTGGGCGCCGGCAACGACCGTGCGGCCTTCCTTCCCCCGCCGGCCGATGGCGGATTGGCGGCCGCGGTGGCGTTCCAGGCGTTGCAGGCCGCACCGAGCGATCCTGCGGCAGCCAGCGCCCGCGCCCTTGCCGCGGCGGCCCGCTGGCGCGCCGGCGGCATCGACTCCGCGGCGCTGCTCGCCAACCCGCCGGCCGGGGGCGCCGGCGCACTGCCGCCGCTGCCCGCCTCCACCACCTTCGCCACGCTCGACCGGGACGGCAATGTCGTGGTCTGTGCGCTGACCATGAACAACCTGTTCGGCACGGGGCGTATCGCGACCAGCACGGGCATCGTCATGGCGGCGTCCCCGGCCAGCGTCCCGCCGCCGTTGCTGGCGGCCGCGATCGCCTGGAACCCGGAGCTGCGCGCCTTCCACGCCGCGGTCGGCGGCAGCGGCCAGGAGGGCGCACCGATCGCCACCGCCGCCGGCCTGCTCAACGCCCTGCGCGCCGGAACCGCAATCCCGGCGCCCACCTCGGAGCCAGGACGCGAGAACGCCATCGCCTGCTCCCGCTACCTGCCGGACTCGGAGGGCAGCTGCAGCTGGGCGACGGATAGCCGGGGCAGCGGCCTCGCCGCCGGGGGCGACCGGTGAGCGCGCCGCGCCGTTCGACCAGTGCTTAGAGTCGGTCGCAACGCGGCCGTCCCGCCGTTCCGCGTCATGGACGTGATCGCGGCCGCCAATGCGCGCCAGGCCGCCTTGCCGCCGGGCGCCCCGCACGTGATCCGCATGGAGGTCGGCCAGCCTGGCACGGGAGCGCCGGCGGGCGCGGTCGAGGCCGCCCGCAGCGCCCTCGGCGCCGGCCCGCTCGGCTACACCGAGGCGTTCGGCCGCGCCTCGCTGCGCGCAGGCATCGCGGCGCACGGCAAGGCTTGGTACGGCCACGCCGCCGACCCGGCGCGCATTGCCGTCACCATGGGCGCGTCCGCCGCATTCCCGCTGGTGTTCCTGGCCGCGTTCGACCCCGGCGACCGCATCGCCATGGCGGCGCCCTACTATCCGCCGTACCGCAACATCGCCGCCGCGCTCGGGCTGGTCCCCGTGATCATCCAGACCGGGCCGGACACCCGGTACCAACCCACCGCGGCCGCCCTGGAGCAGCTCGACCCGCCGCCCGACGGCCTCATCGTCGCCTCGCCCAGCAACCCGGCCGGCACCATGCTGCACCCGGAGGAGCTGGCCGGCATCGCACGTTGGTGCCACGCGAACGGCGTGCGGCTGATCAGCGACGAGATCTATCACGGCCTGCAGTACGGCCAGCCGATCGCGACCGCCGCCGCGTTCAGCCCGAGCGCGGTCGTGGTCAACAGCTTCTCCAAATACTTCTCCATGACCGGCTGGCGCATTGGTTGGACGGTGCTGCCGGAGGACCTGGTGCGGCCCGTCGAGTGCCTGGCGCAGAACCTGTTCATCTCCGCGCCGCACATCTCGCAAATCGCCGCCGAGGCCGCCCTGACCTGCCACGACGAATTGGCGGCCAATGTCGCCGGCTATCGCCGCTCGCGGGAGCTGCTGATGGCGGGGTTGCCCGCCGCCGGCTTCGACCGACTGGCCCCTGCGGAGGGCGCCTTCTACGTCTATGCCGACGTCGGCGCCCGCACCAACGACAGCGCGGCGTTCTGCGCCCGCCTCCTGGCCGAGGCCGGCATCGCCACTGCGTCCGGGGTGGATTTCGACGCCGCCCGCGGCCACGCGACGATGCGCTTCAGCTACTGCGGCCCTGAGGCCGACATGGAAGACGCGATAGCGCGACTTAGCCGGTTCCGTTAACCGAGCCGAGAACGCTGACTTTCTCGCCGCAACGACATCGTCATTGCGAGGAGCGCTTGCGACGAAGCAATCCAGCCGCGAACACCGTACGCGCCGCGCTGGTTGCCACGCCGCCAGTGGCGGCTCGCCATGACGGGTGATTGCCGCCGCAACTTGCGCGACCGTCGCGTCGGCCCTGCGTGGGCGCCCGGGTCAATCCTCCGCAGCCATTCTACGGGCTAGGCCCGCGGAACCTTGAAGGCTACTCCGCCCGCGCATTGCGGGCTGCGCTTCATCGCCGCGCCAGCCTGCAGACCTGCAGCAGCGAGCCATCCAAATTGCTCTCGATGCGCCGGCACTCCACCTGGCGCAGCCCGTAGAACGCCAGCACGTCGGCGGTTTGCGGCAGCCCAGGAATATCGACGCCGAACAGCGGCCCGGCATGGCCGCGAACCGCCGCCTCGGCCTGCTGCGCCAGCGGCGTCGCGCTGCCGGGCTTGATCAGGTTGTTGTTGACGCCGATGAATCGAACGGCCGGGTCGGTGAAGGCGGCGACGTAGCTCAGCGGCGCGTCCGCCAGCACGAGCACCATGCTGTCCGAGGGCAGCGCCGGCATCGTCACGGACGCGGCGGTCGTCGGCGGATAGGCGCGACCCCAGTTCGGGTAGCGCGTGAACAGCAGCAGGAACACGCCCAACGCGACCGCCCCCGCGTAGGCTGCTCCTGGCCGGCGAGCCAACAGTGGGCGCAGCGGCAGCAGGACGACGACGCCGCTCAGCATCTCCAGCGGCGCGAGGTAGCGGAAGATGGAGAACTCGGACTGCCACAGCAGGTATCCAATGGCCACGCTCAGCGCCAGGCAGAGGCCGGTGCGGTCGGCGCGGCGCCACGCCGCGGCGGCATAGGCGAGCAGGGCCACGAAGGCGAGCGCGATGCGCGGGTCGCGCATCGCCATCTCCGTCACGCGGCGGTTCTTCTCGAACCCCCAGTAGAACGGATACGCGAGCGCCTGCCCAAGGCCGCGCGGGACAAACCTTGTGTCCTCCATCGCGACCGGCGCGCTGAGCGGCGAGTGGAAGACGTTGTTGAAGTAGGGAAAGATCGGGTTGCCGGTCAAATGATACAGGTGCAGCCACCACCATCCGCCCACCAGCAGCGCGCCGGCGGCGCCGGATGCCGCCAGGGTCACGGCCTGCACCGCCCTGCGCCCGGCCGCGCCACGCAGGCAGACGAGGTGGGCGGCCGCGGCGCCGATGGCGAACGGCGCAGCGGTCAGTTTTATGGCGATCGACACGCCCAGCAATGCGCCGCCGACGGCCGCATGCCAGCGTCCAGGACCGTCAATGCCGCGCAGCAGCACGTACAGCCCGCCGAGCACGAAGCACCCCGCCGGCATCTCGCTTGCCGTGGTCCCGATGGTGGGAAGGCCCGCGGCGCCGGTCGCGCCGTAGGCTGCCGCCAACAGCGCAACCGGCCACCGCCGGCCCGGTGGCAGCAGCAGCAGGGCGGTGGCATAGGCGATCAACGCGGCGAAAGCGGCGGGCAGGCCCAGGATCGCGTCGAGCAGCACCGGGTGCGTGTTCAGGCGCAGCCTAAGCCAGTAGGCTGGCACGTCGGGGCCCGGCGGCAGGAAGCTCTGCAATTGGGCCGCCAGCAAGTCCGTTCCCGGCGGCTTTCGCAGCAGCGCGAACGGGTTATACAGGTGATAATTCCGCAGGTCCCAACTGGCGTCCGGGCCGAGCGCCGCGGAAAGCGCCATCACGCCGCACAGGATCAGCGCCGGAACCACGGCGTTCTCCAACCCCAGCCGCCGGCCGGTCATGGCGGCAGATCGGTCTCCGCGATGGCGCGGATCGCGGTCGCGAACGCCGCCTCGCCGAACCGCGCGGCAGACGCCGCGGCGCGCGTCGCCATGACGGCGCGGCCCGATTCATCGGGGATCAGCGCCCGGGTGCGCGCGACGAGGCCGGGCAGGTCGTCGATCAAGTAGCCGTCCTGGCCGTCGGTGATGGTCTCCACCGGGCCGCCATGCCCGAACGCGACGGGAACGCAGCCTGCCGACATCGCCTCCACGATCGCGATGCCGAAGTGCTCCGACAGTTCGGGCTCGCCCTGCAGATCGCTGCCCATCCCGGTCAGGTGCCAGTAGATGCTGCTGCCGGCATACAGGTCGTCGAGCGCGGCCGGGTTGACGTTGGGATGGATGAACACGGGCAAGCCCTTCGCCGCATCCACGACCGACAGGTAGAACGCGCGGTGCTGCGGTTCCGGCCGCAGCGAGCCGGCGAGGTGCAGCTCCCAGCCGTCCTCCGCCAGTTCGCGGAAGGCGGCGACCATCAGGTCCTGCCGCTTGCAGTGCTGCCCGGCGAAGAAGCGCCCGACGGATAGGATGCGCCGAAGCTTCGGCCCGGCCGGCACGGGCCGCACGGGCGGCGCGACGACGGCGACGGAGCGCGCCGGCAAATCCATCGCGGCCCGGCTGGCGTCGAGATGATCGCGCGCGAAGGCCGAGTAGACCAGCACGCGGTCGAACGCATCCCAGTGCGGCCGCCAGGCATCTTCCTGGCCCGGCAGGAGCGGGAAGGGGAACTGGCAGATGTAGCTGTTGCGCCGCCCGAGCCCCGCGGTGGGCGGCAGCACCGTGTTGCCGGTGACGAATGCAGCGTCGAACGGCGGCAGCGCGCTCGCCGCCTCCAGCGTCATCAGCGCAATGCCCGACACGTCCACGTTGAGATCCTGGCCGACCCGGCGCAAGCGGATCGCGCTGCACGGGGTGGCCGTCACCAGCGTCACGTCCGCCACCGCCGCCAGCGCCTGGCCGATGCTCAGCAGGTAGCGCTCGCCGCCGCCGGGAGTGAGCATGAACGGGCTGTGCAGGGCGACGCGCGGCCGGCCTCTGGCGATCGGCTGATACGGCGGCGCGGGTTCGAGCAGCGCCGCCGGGTGGCCCAGCAGGAAGTCGCCCCACCGCGCGACGAAGGTGGCGCGGTTGACTTGGATGATGTTCTCGAGCCTTAGGTTGCTCCTACGGTCGAGACTCGTCGCGTTCTCCACGTGCGTGACGATGGAGTCCGGGCAGTAGACGACGGCGAGGCCGCGGCTGCGCAGCTTCATGCACAGGTCGACGTCCTCGTAATAGGCCGGCTCGTAGCACAGCTCGAACCCCAGCACCGCCAGGAAGTCCGCGCGGCGGATCAGCATCGCCGCGGCCGACACGTAGTCCACCTGTCGCAACGACGAGAAGCGCTCGTCCGCCGGATCCTCCTGCTTGCCGATCTGGTGGGCGATGCCGTTCGGGCTGATCAGCGAGCCGGCCTCCTGCAGCTTGCCGTTCGGGTAGCGCAGTTGGCTGCCGGCCGCGCCGGCGCGGGGCACGCGCTCGATCGCGTCGATCAGCGGCGCCAGCCAGTCGTCGTGCACGAACGCGTCGTTGTTGAGGAAGAACAGGAATTCCCCGCGCGCCTGCTCGGCGGCGACGTTGTTCGCCTCGCCGAAGAACAGGTTGGCTCCCATCGGCAGCACGCGGAACGGCAGCGCGCTGGCGGCGAGGATCGCAAGCTCGGCGGCCTCGCTGCCGTTGTCCGCGATGAGAATCTCGCACGCGGCGCCGGCGGTATGGCGCAGCACGTAGCGCACGCAGGCGAGCGTCATCGCCGCGCGGTTCCAATTCAGGATGATGATCGACACGCGCGGCGCATCCCCGCCGAAGCAGGGGTTCGCCGCCAACGCCGCGTCGTCCTGGGTGAACAGGCCGTAGAACTGGGCGTGGTCCGGGATGTCCGGGGCCGCCGACTCGGGCGCGGGCGTCGGCTCCGGCTCGGGGTCTGCAGGCCGGCCGCGCACGGCGCGCAGCCCGGCCCGCAGACCCTGCCGGAGCGGCGCCGGCACGCGCCCGGCGGCATCGCCCAGCCGCACCGCGACCTTCCAGGCGTTGGATCGAAGCACGCCATCCAGTTGGGCGGCGCTCAGCGCCTGCGCCGCCTGCGCCTGGCCGAGTTCGCGTTCCAGCGCGGCGTGGCGCTTCTGCAGGGTGGTCAACTCGGTGCGCAGGCGCATGTTCTCGGCGCGGACCGGGTCCTCCGTCACGATGCGTCAAGCCGGAAGCTGCGGAGGAAGAAGCCGAGCGGGCGAGGGTCGCCGTTGCCCAGCACCTCGCTCGGGCGCACCGGTTCGCCGATGGTCAGCGCGATCACCATGCCGCCGTCGCTGGCGGCGCCGGCTGGGATGTCCGCCTCGTAGGTGGCGTCGGCGCCTTGCGCCACCTGCCATGTGGCGATCTCGCGGCCGTTGGCGCGCACCCGCACCGTCTGCGCCAGCCCGGCGCGGGCCAGGCCATGGCCCACCATCCGAAGCCGCAGCGCGGCCGGGGTCGCGGGCACGGCGCCTAGCAGGGTCGCGTCCGGCCCGATCGTCCAGGCGCCGTCGGCGGAGGCGTCCGTCCAGCCGACGCCGCGCAATTGCGCCCCGTCCGGCTGCCCCAGCGACAGCGCCTGGTCGAGCGGGAACGGCGCCGGGCCGACCAGGGGGAACGCGTCCAAACCCTCGGCGGCGCAGGCCAGCACGCCGGCGGGCAGCCCGTGGCAGCGTTCGCGCAGGCCGGGAAGGGAGGCGACCAGGTTGGGCGAACTGCCGGGCAGCAGGACCCGCAGCTCACCGGGCAGCAGGTCCGGACGGGACAGGCCGGCGGCGCTGCAACCGCCGCTGCCGGTGGTGCGCGCGGTCGGGATCGTGTTGACGGGGATGGCGGCCTCCGACGCAAGCAGCAGAAGGTGCATGAACGGGGCATCGGCCACCAGACCCGGGTCGCATGCGGCGGTCGGCCAGATCGTCAGCAGCTGGTGGGAGGCGAGCAGAGGGCGGTACAGCGCCGGGTCGAGCGCCCAGGGCGCGTCGGTGCGGAGTTGGCCGGCCACCTGGCCGCGCAGCCCCCTTGTGTCGACGTATTGCAGGCAGGCCAGGGCGGTCAGCGCCAGGGCGGCGCGGCGCGAGCCCAGTCCGCGGGCGACCAGCGCCGTCGCGACCACCACGAGCAGGTACAGGTCCACCCACACGAAGCGGCCGCTGGCGCGGAACTGCCGCAGCGCGCCCGGGATGAACGGGTTCTCGAACAGGAGGCGGCTGCCGGCGTACGCCTTGTCCGACGCGGCGAAGGCCAGTGCCCCCAGCGCCACCGCGACCAGGCCGGCGTGCCCCGCCAGCCAGGTTCGCTCGGCGGGCCGGCGCAGTTGCACCACGGCGAGGACCAACAGGCCCAGCACGCCGAGGCCGAGATAGCTGTAGCCCTCGTACTGGCCCCCGGTCGCGTCTGGCTGCACGAAGCCGCCGATCAGCGACGACCCGGACGGCACGAAGGGCGAGAGCAGGTTCAGCGAGTAGTAGCCGAACCCGGTGGGGGTGTCGGCACCGAGGTAGCCGCCGCCCCAGGCCACGCCCGCCAGCACCAGCAGGCCGGCGAACAGCCGCACCGCCAGCCCCGCCGCCGCGCCCGCCTGTCGCCGCGCCAGCAGCGTGAGGGGAGCGGCGAGCGCGATGCCCGCATCCATCGCCATGAGGTAGGGGTGGACCAGCAGCGCGGCGACCAGCAGCGCGCTCGCGGCCAGCCACCAGCGGGACGCCGGCGCGGCCACCATCCGGAAGTAGACGCCCGCCGCCAGCAGCAGGGTGAAATGCCCGCACAGCGCCGCATGGTTGAAGCGGAACAGGAACGCGGGCAGGCAAACGGCGAGCACCCCGGCCGCGACCGGCGCCGCCCAGCCGCGCACGCCGGCGCTGCGCACCGCGAACGCCGCGGCGAGCGGTTGCAGCGCATAGCACAGCGCCACGAAGCCGTAGACCAGGTGGCCGCCGCGCGGCAGCAGCGCCGCGAACGGCTTGGCGACCAGCGCGGCGAGCGGGATGCTGTCCGTCAGGGCGATGTTCACGCCGCCGGGCGCATCGATCAGCCGGGTCAGCAGCGGCGGCCAGCGCCAGGCATCGGCGAGGAACCATCGTTGCCCGGCGATGTGCTGCGCCGTGTCCAGCACCACCGGATGCGTCAGCGACAGCGTGCCGTCGAGCGCGCCCGGGGGGAAGATGCGGGCGACGATGGCGACGCCTGTGGCCGCCGCCGCCGCGTACGCTATCAGGCCGTTGCGCCTGTGCTCCGTTCGCTGTGCGAAGAGCCGGGTGGCTGGCTTCTTGGGCTGTGCTGGCGCCATGTGGGGTCGCCTTGCCAGGGCAGGCCCCGCATGTCAAAGACCTGCGCCGCGCGCCGGTTCGCCGCGTTGTCGCGCCGCCCCCGGAGACGTCGTCATTCCCCCCGCCCACGCGTTCGAACCCTTCGCGCCACGCCTCATCGCCGCCCTAGCGAGCCTTCCCAGCCCGGCCGGTTACGGATTGGAGCTGCTGCCGTTCCTACGCTGGCTGAGCGCGCACACGGCCCCGCGCGTCGCGGCGCTGGTCGACGACGGGCGCGGCCTGCACGCGCCGGCGCTGCAGATGGCGCTTCCGGCCACGGCGACTTTCCATAGGCTCAGCCTTGACGACGCTGCGCCCGATTTCTTTGACATTGCTGGGTCCGATGGCCTCGACCTCGTGCAGCTTGCCGCGGACCCGCAGCCGGGCATCGTCGCGGCGCTCACGGCGCGGCTCGCGCCGTCGGGGTTGCTGCTGACCGGACCGCTTGGCGAGCCCGGCGGCATCGCCATCCCGGTTGCGGACGGGATCACCCTGCTGCCCAGCGCGTCGCCGCCCCCGGTCTACGACTGGCTCGCCTCGCGGACCGAGGCGGAGGTGGCCGAGCTGGCCGAGATGTTCGATGCGCTCGGACGCCAGATCGCGTCGGTGGCGGCGCTGGACGGCCGCGCCGCGGAAGCGACCCGGCGCCACCGCCACCACGACCGCACGAGCGAATTGCTGGCCGAGGCCGCGGTCGTGGCGCAACGCGAGGCGGAGGCGTTGCGGGTCGAACTGGCGCAAGCCGCCGCCGAACGCGACGCGATCGTGCACTCGACCAGCTGGCGGCTGACCTGGCCGCTGCGCCGGGCCCTGCTGGCTGGCAAGCAGCGCCTCGCCAAGACGCCCGAGCTGGACGAAGCAGTCGACGAGCGGGCGCTGTTCCGCAAGGAAGCGGCGGAAAGCCTGCGGGACTTCCTGCTGTCGGCCGAGCGGCTTGCGCTGCCGGCGTCCGCCACGCCCGAGATCTCGATCCTTCTGGTGCTGTACAACCAGGCGCCGCTGACCTTCCTGTGCCTGCAATCCATCGTCGAGACGCTGCCGCCGGGCGCCGCGGTGGAGGTGGTGATCGTGGACAATGCCTCCAGCGACGAGACGGCGCTGCTGCTGGACCGCGCGTCCGGCGCCGTGGTGATCCGCAACGCCGACAACCGGCACTTCCTGCACGGGGTGAACCAGGCGGCGGCGGCGGCGAAGGGGCGGGACCTGCTGCTGCTGAACAACGACGCCCGGCTGCGCCCCGACGCGGTGATGGCGGCCCATCGCACGCTGCATTCGGCGCCCGACATCGGCGCGGTCGGCGGCAAGATCATCCTGCTGGACGGCACGCTGCAGGAGGCCGGCAGCATCGTCTGGCAGGACGGGACCTGCGTCGGCTACGGCCGCGGCGGGGCGCCCACCGACGCGCCATACCAGTTCCGCCGCGACGTGGATTTCTGCTCCGGCGCGTTCCTGCTGCTGCCGGCGGCCCTGTTCCACGAGCTCGGCGGGCTCGATACGGCTTTCGCGCCGGCCTATTACGAGGAGGTCGACCTCTGCATGCGCCTGCGCGCGGCGGGGCGGCGCATCGTCTACGACCCGGCGGTGGTGATCGACCACTTCGAGTTCGGCAGCGCCGCCAGCTCGGACCAGGCGATTGCGTTGCAGGCGCGCAACCACGCGCTGTTCGCGTCCCGGCATGCGGCCGCGCTGGCGCGCCACCTGCCGCCGGGCTCGCTGGCCGTGGTGGCGCGGATGGATCGCGGGAAGCGACGCCTGCTGTATATCGACGACCGCGTGCCGTATCCGGAGCTGGGTGCAGGCTACCCCCGTGCCGCACGGCTGCTGCGCGAGCTGGTGGCGGATGGCTGGTTCGTCACCTACTACCCGCTGCACGACCCGGCGGACGACTGGCAGGACGTCTACGCCGCGTTCCCGCGCGAGGTCGAGTTCATGGTGCATTACGGCCAACCCGCCCTGGCCAACTTCCTGCGCGAGCGCGACGGCTACTACGACACCGTGCTGGTCAGCCGGCCGCACAACATGGCGAACTACCTGAAACTGCGCGGCGACACTCAGGCGGCCGCGCGGCTGATCTACGACGCGGAGGCGATGTTCGCCGCGCGCGAAGTGTTGCGCATGGCGCAGGCCGGCCGCCCGGCCGAGGCCGCCCAGCGCCGGGCGCTGCTGGAGCGGGAGATCGCGCTGACCGAGACGGCCAGCATCGTCACCGCCGTCAACGAGCGGGAGGCCGACATCTTCCGCGGCGGCGGCCACCCGGACGTTCGCGTGCTGGGGCTGGGCATCGAGCCGCAGCCGGTCCCGGCCGGTTTCTCCGGGCGGCGCGGCTTCCTGTTCGTCGGCACCATCGACGAGGACCAGAGCCCCAACGTGGACGCGCTGGAGCATTTCGTCACCACGATCATGCCGCTGCTGTCGGCCCGGCTGGGCTTCACGGCCGAGCTGACCGTGGCCGGCCGCTGCCGTTCGCCCCGCGCGCAGAGGCTGGCCGGCGAGCATGTGCGGCTGTTGGGAATCGTGGATGACCTGACGCCGCTATACGGTTCGGCGCGGGTGTTCGTAGCGCCGCACCGCTACGCCGCCGGACTGCCGCTGAAGGTGCAGGAGGCGGTCGCCCGCGGGTTGCCGGTGGTGGCCAGCACGCTGCTGGCGCGTCAGCTCGGTTGGACCGATGGCGCCGAATTGCTGGCGGAAGCGACCGCCGAGGGGTTCGCCGCGGCCTGCGCCCGGCTGCACGAGGACGCCGCGCTATGGCGCGCCCTGCGACGCGGCGGGCTGGACCGGCTGACCGCGGAGACCCGGGCGAATGATTTCAGCGCGACCGTGCTGTCGATCTTCGGACCTGGTTGAGCGGGCGCCCTGTCTCAGTGGTCATGCCCGGGCTGGACCCGGGCGCCCACGCCGTCCCGGCAGTGACGTAGCTCCCGCGCTGACTTAGGAAACCTGCCGCCGCATCGCGCCGATCAGGCTGTCGACGTTGTTGCCGTTATGGCTGAGGAACGACGCGTAGTCGCTGCGCTGGGTCAGCCGCAGGCTGGTGCCCTCCGCGACCACGTCGACGATCCGCATTGCGCCCGAGGCGCTGCTGACCACCCAGCGGACGTTGGTCGGCGCGTTGCTCGGGCGTTGCACGATGGTGCCCACGTAAGCGTCCGCGCCACGCATCGACGAGGTGGTCAACCGGAACGTGACGCCGCGATACTCGCCGATCTTGGACGTGATGTTGTTCACCAACACCCCGTGGAATAGCCGGGTGTATTCAGCCAATTGCTGCGGGGTGGCGGTGGTGGCGAAGCGGCCCAGGCAGAACACGGCGATGGCGTCGACGTCGACGGCGCTGTCGATCAACGGGCGCAGCGCCTGCTGCTTCTCGGGGTTCGGCGCGTCGGAGTTGACCACCGCGACCAGCCTGTCGCCGAAGCTTTGCACGAAATTGGAGGCCGCGGTCGCCTCCTGCGCCGAGGCGGCCGGCATCCAGCGTGCGGCGGCCAGCGCTGCGACAGAGGCGCTGCCGAGCGCGAGCAGGTTACGGCGGGTCAGAATCATCGAGCGGTGTTCCTCAGGGCGGTCGGTGGCATGTCGAATAGGCGATCAATGGGCGTACCAGTTCGGCACGGTCGCACGATGGTCGTCCCTGTCCTCCTCTATGGTGCTGGCGCGGTTCTGTCGGTAGAGGCTGCGGAACGTGGCGTACGGGTCCAACGCGGTCTTCTTGATCGAGTCGACCTCGGTGAGCAGGCGGGACCGGGCGTCCACCGCGCTCAGGCCGGTCCGCGCGTAGCCGAGGGTGCGCATGCCGTGACCGCTCGGCACGTAGGTCAGCGGGTCGAACGCGACGTCGACGCCGAAACCGACGGCGTCGCGCGGATTGCTCGGGCCGAGCACCGGGAGGAACAGGAAGGGCCCGTCCGGCACGCCCCACAGCGCCAGCGTCGTCCCGAAGCTGTTGTCGTGGTACGGGTAGCCGAGTTCGGCGGCGACATCGAACAGGCCGCCGATGCCTGCCGTGGTGTTGACCACGAAGCGCACGAAGGTGTCGCCGGCGCGGCGCGGCTTGGTTTGGATCACGTCGTTGATGAACAGGGCGGGGCTGGTCATGTTGCGCAGCAGGTTGTGCACGGGGCGGCGCACCGCGCCGGGCACCGCGTAGACGTAGGCCCGCGCGACCGGCGCCAGCACGTAGGTGTCGAGCCCATCGCTGATCGCGTAGCCGACCCGGTTGGCGGGCTCGTATGGATCGTTGGTTTCCTGATATTCCTGCAGCGCCGCGGCATCGGATGCCGGCGGCTTGGCGGCGCAGGCCGCAAGGCTCCAGACCATGACGGCTGCGAGCATGGAACGCAGAAAGGGTGTTCGCATGAACGTTCCTCGGAGGCATGCCGCCGGAGTGGAGCAGCCATAGATCAAAGGTGTCTAGCATGGGACGACGCATCCGCAACCGACGGCTTCCGGCTACCGTCGCGCACGGCGGCCACGCTGCACTCTTGCGTTGCAAGCGGGATACACTCATTCATTAGCGATGAACGACATGTCGGCTAGGACGTCGCCGCTGCCCACCCTGGAGCGCTGGCTCACCGGGCCACGATTTGGCGCGCTGCCTACGCCGCGGCCGGGTTCGCCGCCGCTGCTGTCGTTCGAATTCTTCCCGCCCAAAACGGAGGCGCTCGAGGCGCAGCTGTGGACTTGCATCCGGCGGCTGGAGCGGCTTGCCCCGCGGTTCGTCTCCGTGACGTACGGCGCCGGCGGGAGCACCCAGGCGCGCACCCACGCGACCGTCAGCCGCATCGTGGCCGAGACGAGCCTGACCCCGGCCGCCCACCTCACCTGCATCGGCGCCAGCCGGGGCGAGGTGGACGACGTGGCGCGGGAATACTGGGACGCCGGCGTCCGGCACATCGTGGCGCTGCGTGGCGACCCGCCGCCGGGAGAACGCTACGCCGCGCACCCGCAAGGGTACGAGTACGCGGCGGACCTTGTGGCCGGGCTCAAGCGCGTGGCGGATTTCGAGATCTCCGTCGCCGCCTATCCGGAGACGCATCCGACGGCGGTCAGTTCGCAGCACGATCTGGACAGCCTCAAGCGGAAGCTGGATTGCGGCGCGACCCGGGCGATCACGCAGTATTTCTTCGACGCAGGGTTGTTCCTGAACTTCCTGGACCGGGCATTGGCGGCGGGAATCACGGCGCCGCTGGTCCCCGGGATCATGCCCGTGTCGAACTTCGCGCAGGCGGCCAAGTTCAGCGCGATGTGCGGGACGAGCGTGCCGGATTGGCTTGCCGCGATGTTCGAAGGGACCGAGAACGACCCGGAAACGCGCCGTCTGGTTGCCGCGGTGGTCGCTGCCGAGCAGGTCCGGCTGTTGCAGGCCAACGGTGTGGACGAATTCCACTTCTACACGCTGAACCGTGCGGACCTGACCTACGCGATCGCGCACGTGCTCGGGGTGCGCCCTGTTGGTCTGGCCGCTAGCTGATGGCGACCAGATAGTTCGTCGTGCCCGGGTCAAGCCCGGGCATGACCGAGGGGGCTCAGACCACCCCCCGCTCCCGGAAGTCGGCCACCGTCGCCGCATCGTAGCCCAGCGCCTCCAGCACCGAGCCGGTGTGCTCCCCCGCGGCCGGCGTCGCCGTCTTCAGCTCCGCGGGCGTGCGCGACAGCTTCACCGCCTGGCCCACGATCTCGATCCGTCCCAACTCCGGGTGCTGCACCGCCTGCGCCATGCCCAGATGCTTCACCTGCGGGTCGGCGAATACCTCGTCCATTGCGTAGATCGGCCCGCACGGCACCTCCGCCTCGTTCAGCCGCTCCACCCACGCGGCGCTCGTGTCGGTGCGCGTCACCATCGTAATCCGCTCGTTCATCGCGGCGCGGTTGGCGGAGCGGGCCTTCCCGGTCTTGAACAGCGGGTCGTCGATCAGCTCGGGAAAGCCCATCACGCGGCACAGCCGGGCATAGATCACGTCCCCGGCGGCGGCGATGTTGATGTGTCCGTCCGAGGTCGGAAACACGCCGGTCGGGATGCTGGTCGGGTGGTCGTTGCCAGCCTGCTGCGGCACGTCGCCCTCCATCAGCCAGCGCGCGGCCTGGAAATCCATCATCGCGATCTGCGAGCCCAGCAGGCTGCTCTGCACCCACTGGCCCTGGCCCGACACCTCCCGCTCCAGCAACGCGATCAGCACGCCCTGAGCCGCGAACAGCCCGCCCGTCAGGTCCGCGACCGGGATGCCGGCGCGCACCGGGCCCTGGCCGGGCAGGCCGGTCACGGACATGATCCCGCCCATCCCCTGCGCGATCTGGTCGAAGCCGGGTCGCATCCGGTACGGCCCGTCCTCGCCGAAGCCGGAGATGCTGCAGTACACCAGGCGCGGGTTGATCGCCCGCATCGCCTCGTAGCCGATGCCCAGCCGGTCCTTCACGTCGGGGCGGAAGTTCTCCACCATCACGTCGGCCCAGGCGGCGAGCTTGCGCATGATCTCCACGCCCTCGGGCGTCTTGAGGTTGAGCGTGATGCTCCGCTTATTCCGATGCAGGTTCTGGAAGTCCGGCCCCAGCCGGGCGCCGCCGAGGCCGCCATCCCCGCCCGCCGACTCGACCTTGATCACGTCGGCCCCGAAATCGGCGAGCTGGCGCACGCAGGTCGGACCGGCGCGCACGCGGGTGAGGTCGACGACGCGGAAGCGGGCGAGCGGTGCGGTGGCCATGACGGTGTTCCCTGGTCTTGTACGTCTGTGCACCCTAGAAGCGGGGCATCATGTCCGACAACATCTACGCCACCATTCGCGACCGCGTTCTCGAAGCGTTGCTCGACGCGATCCCCGACCTGCCGCCCGAGTCGCTGGCCCGGGTCGAGGTCACGCCCACGCGGGAGGCGGCGCATGGCGACATGGCGACCAACGCCGCGCTGATCGCCGCCAAGCCGTCGCGCCAGCCGCCCGCGCGCATCGCCGCCGCCCTGGCCGCCGCGTTGCAGGCGGCGCCCGAGATTGCCAGCGCCGAGCCGGCCGGCCCCGGCTTCGTCAACATGCGCCTGCGCCCGGCGGCGCTGCTGGCCGCCGTTCCCGCCGTGTTGCGCGCCGGCGAGGCCTACGGCGCCAGCACGGCCGGGCAGGGGCGGCGGGTGAACGTGGAGTACGTGTCCGCCAACCCGACCGGGCCGATGCATGTCGGCCACTGCCGCGGCGCCGTGGTGGGCGACGCGCTGGCCAACCTGATGGCGAAGGCCGGATGGGCCGTCACCAAGGAGTTCTACATCAACGACGCCGGCAACCAGGTGGCCGCGCTGGCCTGGGCGGTCTACTGGCGCTACCTGCAGGCGCTCGGGACGGCGCTGACCGAGGAGGCGTTCAGCGCCGCCGTGCCGGGCGGGTTGCAATACCGCGGCGACTACCTGGCGCCCGTCGGCGATGCGCTCGCCGCGCAGCACGGCGGCCGGCTGGCTGGACCCGGCCTCACGGTCGCGGACCCGGCGCTCTGGCTCGACACCGTGCGCGGATTCGCCATGGCGGCCATGCTGGACATGATCCGGGCCGACCTGGCTACGCTCGGCGTCCGCTTCGACCGTTTTAGTTCCGAACGCGCGCTGCTGGAAGGCGGCGGCCCCGACCAGGCCATCGCGCGGCTGCAAGCCGACGGGCTCGTCTATCTCGGCACGCTGGAGCCGCCCAAAGGCAAGCTGCCGGACGATTGGGAGCCGCGGGAACAGCTGCTGTTCCGCTCGACCCGGTTCGGCGACGATGTGGACCGCCCGCTGCGCAAGTCCGACGGCAGCAACACCTACTTTGCCAACGACATCGCCTACCACGCGCAGAAGGCCGCCGGCGCGGACCTGCTGATAGACGTGCTGGGCGCCGACCACGGCGGCTACGTCTCGCGCATGAAGGCCGCCACCCGCGCGATCACCCAGGGCGCGGTCGCGCTGGAGGTCGTGCTGTGCCAGGTCGTCCGCGTCGTGAAGAACGGCGAGCCGGTGCGCATGAGCAAGCGGGCCGGCACCTTCATCACGCTGGCCGACCTATTGGAACTGGTCGGACGGGACGCCGTGCGCTTCACCATGCTGACCCGCAAGTCCGATGCGCAGATGGATTTCGACATCGACGCCGCCGTCGCGCAGACGCGGGAGAACCCGGTGTTCTATGTGCAGTATGCCCATGCTCGTTGCCGCTCGGTGCTGCGCAAGGCGGCCGAGGCCGGCATCCCGATCGATGCCGACGCCGCGCTGGACAGCCTGCAGGACGAGGCGGAGCTGGCCGTGGTGCGCCGCCTGGCTGGCTGGCCGCGCACCGTCGAGGCCGCCTCGGACGCGCGCGAGCCGCATCGAGTCGCGTTTTTCCTCTATGACTTGGCGAGCGACTTTCATATGATGTGGAACCGCGGACAGGCGGCCGCGACGCTTCGCTTCCTCCAGCTTGACCGCCCAGTCGAAACGCTGGCGCGGGTGGCTTTGGTGGCGGCGGTCGCGACCGTGATCCGCTCCGGTCTTCAGGTGATGGGGGTCGAACCCGTCGAAGAGATGCGCTGAGATGCAGGAGCTACAGCTATGAGCGATCACATGGGCGCCATGACCGAGAGCTGGCGGGTGCAGCGCCGCAGCGTTGCGTCCGACATGCAGATCAAGCGGATGGCGGTGATCGCCGGGGCCGTGGTGTTGGTGGGGGCGATCGTCATCGCGGGGTATTCGTATCTTGGCCGGCGGCCGCACGCCGTGCCGGTCATCGAGGCCGATAGCCGCCCGATCCGCGTGCGGCCCGACAATCCAGGTGGCATGCAGGTCGCCGGCGCCGACGAACAGATCATGGGCGGCGCGGGGTCCGACCGGGCCGACGCGATGGCGCCGCCGCCGGAGGCGCCGCAACTTGGCGCGTTGCGAGCCCAAATCCAGGCCGCCAACCAGCCCGCCCCGCCGCCCGTCGCGGTGTCGCCGCCTGTCGTCGCCCCGCCTGTCGCTGCTCCACCATTTGTTGCCCCGCCGGTCGTCGCTGCGCCGACTGCCGCGCCGGCAGCGCCGGGTTCGCGTCAGCCTCCCCCGCATGCCGCAGCGCCAGCCCCAACTGGCCGGACGATGGTGCAACTCGCCTCGGTCGGCACCGAGCAGGAGGCGACGTCCGAATGGCAGCGCTTGTCGAGGAAGATGCCGGAGCTGCTTCGCTCCCGCCAACCCGCCCTGCAGCGAGCCGAGCGGGACGGCAAGCAACTCTGGCGCGTTCGCACCGGCGGCTTTGCGGACACCGCCCAGGCCACGGCGTTCTGCACGCAAGTCCGCGCGAAGGGGACCGGCTGCACGATCGCGAGTTTCTAGGGCAGGATTGTATTCTGCTTTCATTTACCGTCTTGGCCGGACTTGATCCGGCCATCCACGCGGCGCTCCCGGCGCCATAGCGCTAGTGCTCGCACCACCTTTTCGCACGAGCGGCGTGGGCGTCCGGGTAAGGCCCGGGTGACGGTGGGGCGGGTGCGACGGCGCGCCTTAACCGTTGTGCACCGTATCCAGGTCCGCGAACCGGGTGAACTCGCCTTCGAACAGCAGGTCGATCTTCCCCGTCGGGCCGTGGCGCTGCTTCTCGATCAGCAGTTCGGCGCGGTTGTGCACCCGCTCCATGTCCTGCTGCCACTTGTCCATCGCGGCGTTGAACTTGTCGTCCGACTCGAAATTCGCCTGCTTCGGGCCGCGCTGCTGCAGGTAGTACTCGTCGCGATACACGAACATCACGCAGTCGGCGTCCTGCTCGATCGTTCCCGACTCGCGCAGGTCCGACAGCTGCGGCCGCTTGTCCTCCCGCTGCTCCACCG
>CAXTBW010000060.1:15283-26129 GCA_964242925.1 uncultured Acetobacteraceae bacterium | reverse complement strand
CGGCGCTGCTGGTGTTCCAGCAGCCCGGGTCCAACGCGCTGTCCACGGCGCAGCATATCTACGACACGATGCACGGCCTGTCCGCCGCGTTCCCGCAGGGCATGCGCTACGACATCGCCTACGACACGACGTTGTTCATCGCGCAGTCGGTGCACGAGGTGGTCAAGACCATCATCGAGGCGGTCGCGCTGGTGGTCGTGGTGGTGATCATCTTCCTGCAGACCTGGCGCGCCTCAATCATCCCGATCGTCGCCATCCCCGTCTCGCTGATCGGCACGTTCGCGGTGCTGTCCGCGCTCGGCTTCTCGTTGAACAACCTGTCGCTGTTCGGCCTGGTGCTGGCGGTCGGCATCGTGGTGGACGACGCGATCGTCGTGGTCGAGAACGTCGAGCGCAACCTGCGCCGCGGATTGTCGCCGCGCGAGGCCGCGCACAAGACCATGGACGAGGTCGGCGGCGCCTTGCTGGCGATCGCGCTGACCCTGTGCGCGGTGTTCGTGCCGTCCGCCTTCATCTCCGGCATCTCGGGGCAGTTCTTCCGCCAGTTCGCGGTGACCATCGCCGCTTCGACGGTCATCTCGTGCTTCGTCTCGCTGACCCTCAGCCCCGCTCTGTGCGCCCTGCTGTTCAAGCCGCATCTGGCGCATGACGCGGCCGTGCGACGCTCCCTCCTGTCGCGCCTGGTGGGCGGCTTCTTCGCCGGGTTCAACCGCGGTTTCGAATGGCTGTCCGAGCGCTTCGGGCAACTGACGTCGCGGCTGATCCGGCTGACCGCGGTGGTGCTGGTGGCCTATGCCGGGCTGATCGGGCTCACCGCGTATCAGTTCAACCGGGCGCCCACCGGCTTCATCCCGGAGCTGGACCAGGGCTACCTGATCACCGTGATGCAGCTGCCGCCGGGGGCGTCGCTCACGCGCACCGACGCCGTGGTGCGGCAGGCGACGGAGATCATCCGGGGCACTCCGGGCGTGCGCAACGCCGTGGTGTTCGCCGGGCTCGACGGCGCCACGCTTACGAACGCGCCCAACGCCGGCGCGATCTTCTCCGGGCTGAAGCCGTTCGAGGAGCGGCAGAGCGCCGACCTCAGCGGCCCGGCCATCCTGGCCTCCCTGCGCCAGCGCCTCTCGGTGATCCAGGACGCCTTCGTCATCGTCCTGGCGCCGCCGCCGGTCAGCGGCATCGGCAACTCCGGCGGCTTCAAGATGATGATCCAGGACCGCGACGGCGCCGGCGCCCCGGCCTTGGCGGCGGCCGCGCAGGACATGGCGGGGGCGGCCAATGCGACGCCGGGCCTCACGGGGGTGTTCACCCAGTTCAGCAGCGGCACGCCCACCGTCTACGCCGACATCGACCGCACGCGCGCGGAGAAGCTCGGCGTTTCGCCGGACAAGATCTTCGAGGCGCTGCAGGTCTACCTCGGATCCGCCTACATCAACGACTTCAACTATCTCGGCCGCACCTACGAGGTGATGGCGCAGGCCGACGGGAAGTTCCGCGCCACCACCGACGACATCGCGCGATTCCGCACCCGCAACGCCAGCGGCGCCATGGTGCCCATCGGCTCGGTGGCAAGCTTCCGCGACGTGACCGGGCCGTACCGGGTGCCCCGCTACGACCTGTTCCCTGCGGCCGAGCTGCAGGGCGGCGCCGCGCCCGGCGTGTCGTCCGGAACCGCCCTAGCCGCGATGGAGAAGCTGGCCGCCGCGCGGCTGCCGGCCGGCATGGGGTTCGAGTGGACCGACCTGGCGTTCCAGCAGCGCCAAGCCGGCAACACCACCATCCTGATCTTCGCCGCCTCGGTGCTGTTCGTGTTCATGGTGCTAGCCGCGCAATACGAGAGCTGGAGCTTGCCGCTCTCGGTGGTGCTGATCGTGCCGATGTGCCTGTTGGCGGCGGTGTCGGGATTGCTGTTCCGGGGCATGAACGTCGACATCCTGGCGCAGATCGGCTTCGTCGTGCTGGTGGGGCTGGCGTCGAAAAACGCGATCCTGATCGTGGAGTTCGCCAAGCAGGCCCAGGACGGCGGCGCCACCCCCGCCGACGCCGCCATCGGCGCCGCGCGCACCCGGCTGCGCCCGATCCTGATGACGTCGCTCGCGTTCATTCTCGGCGTGGTGCCGCTGATGAGCGCCACCGGCGCCGGCGCGGAGATGCGTCAGACGCTCGGCACCGCGGTGTTCTTCGGGATGCTGGGAGTCACCGTGTTCGGGCTGGGCTTCACCCCGGTGTTCTACACCGTCGTGCAGCGCCTGTTCCGCTCGCGCCGGCCCGTCCCGCCCGTGAGCGCGGCTATCGGCCAGCATGGGTGACAACGCATCAGCTAGTCAGGCGGCAGAGCGACTGTTCGTGATCGGCCTGCCACCGCCTAAGCCTGACATGCTGGTCGTCCTCCAGGCAGACCTTGCAGTAGATCATGTGGGTCTGGCCGTGATACCCGTATCCTCGTCGCTGATGCCGCACTCGGGGCACTGGTGATGCCATAGCGCCACGAGGGTCTGCTTGGTGGATACGCACACAGCTCCAGTTTGAGTCGAGCCGGAGCTTGCCTTGTCGCGCCAGGACTTGACCCTGGTATCCACGGTGTCCCAGCCGCGTTGGCCCAGCCAGATTGATCCGGTAAAACACCCTGGCACCGACAGACGGGTTGACCGACTTTCATTCCTGCGAGTCGGGGCGCCGTCCCAGCAGCTCGGGCCGATACTCGAAATGCATCGTGTCGAAGTGAGCCCAGCGACCGCCCCAAATGAAGCCATGGCGTTCGAAGATCGCCACGATCTCCGGCGGGATGCGGTTATTGTAGCCGCCGCCGTGCCAGCGCCAATAATCCGAGTACGCCGTGTTGATGTCGATCGCGGCGCCCCAGGAATGCATGCTCGTCTGCGCGGCGCCGGCCACGCGTCGACAGTTGTAGGTCCCACCTAAGGGATAGAGGTACTTCTTGTATTGCTCGGGAAGCTCGTCCAGCTCCCGCGAGACGGCCGCGAGGCTGCGGTCCACGCCGTTGACCGAGGTGATCGTCACGGTATGCCCCCAGCTCTTGGGCAGCCAGACGACGGAGACCAGTTTCGGCGCAACCTGGCCCGCCCGGCAGTCACCATACATCTTCTGGAAGAACGCCTGGTTGCGGACGCGGCCCGGGTCCTGCACGGGCGGCGGCAGCAACGGCGCGCCCGCCGGATACGTCGTCGCCAACTGGTCAAGGATGGAGCCGCGCTGCAGCTTCTCTTCCGGGCTCAGATCCGGCTGCGCTGGCCCGACCGGCATGCGGGCGCCGTCGCGCCAGATCAGGTCCGCGCCGTCGAACCGGGCCAGCACATCCGGATAAGCTCGCAGCAGGTCCTCCATCGTCGCGGCCCGGCCCGCGTGCGCCAGGCCGAGCAACAGCATTGCGGCCACCCAACGCCTCACGACGCCGCGACCAGGTCGCCCACGCGCCGGCGCAACTCCTGGATGCCGCTCGCGGTGTGGCGGCTCGGATGCACGCGGTTGGTCAGCAGCGCCCAGGCGACGCCGCGGTGGAAGTCGATCCACAGCCCCGTCCCGGTGAAGCCCGTGTGGCCGATCGTGTCGTCCGAACATGCGTCGCCTCCGGACCATCCCTCGTGCCGCGCCTCCCACCCTAGGGTGCGCGTGGCCGTCTGGCGCGCGCGCGCGCCGTGGCTTCCAGGCGCGCGCAGCATGTCCAGCGCTGCGTCCAGCACGCCGTCCACCGTGCCGAACAGCCCGGCGTGCCCGGCCGCGCCGCCCAGCGCGAAGGCGTTCTCGTCATGCACCTCGCCACGCATCACCCGGCCGCGCCACGTGCAGCGCTCGGTCGCCGCGGTCATGGCCGGGTCGGGGTGGAACGACAGCCCGGGCCGCAACGGCTGCTCGCCGAGCGGGCGCCCCGTCAGCCGCTCGACCGCGACGCCGAGCAGGATGAAGTTGATATCGGAATACACCGGCGGACCAGCCGCCCACACCCGCTGCAGCACGAAAGCGCGCAGCGTCGCCGGGTCCTGCCCGTAGGTGTAGAGCGGCTCCACCGCGGGCAGATGGGTCTGGTGGCTGAGGCATTGTCGGATCGTCAGCCGCCGCTCCGCCGCCGCCGGGTCGTATTGCCGGAGGTCGGGGATCGCCGTGGTCAGCCTGTCGTCCAGCCCAATCCGCCCCTGCGCGACCAGATTCAGGATCGCCGGCGTCGTGAACAGCACCTTGGTGAGGGAGGCGAGGTCGAACCAGGTCTGCCGCTGCAGCGGGACAACCGCCGGCTCGCGTTGCGCCTGACCGAGGACGCTCACCGCGCGCCCGCCGTCCCGCGTGACGATGCCAAGAGCCGCGCCGGGAATGGCGCCCGCCACGGCCTCCGCGACCGGCGCGAGCGCGAGCGCCAGGATGCGATCCACTGAAGACGCTGGCTCGTCGGGCATCGGACCTCCTCGGACTCACTACCAACCGCCCGCGCGTGCGTCGAGGCGGCCGGAGTTGCACCCGGCGAGCGTCGCATGGCACATCGAAGCGATGCTGAGCCGCCGTTCCCTCGCCGCCGCGCCATTGCTGCTCGCCGCCTCGCGCCTTGCGCCCGCCAGGGCCGCGGGCTCGTTCGACGCGTTCCTGGCCGCCGTGCGGGCGGACGCGATCGGCAGCGGGGTGAGCGCCGCCACCGTGGATCTGGCCTTCGCCGGGCTGCAGCCGAACTCGAAGGTGCTCGAGCTGGACAGCCATCAGCCGGAGGTGACGCAAACCTGGGAGCACTACCGCTCTACCCGGCTGGTGGAGCCGCGCATCGCCGCCGGGCGGCAGGCTTGCCAGAAGAGCGCCGCCACCTTGCAAGCCATCAACCGGCGCTACGGCGTAGACCCCGGCGTGATCGTCGGGATCTGGGGGCTGGAGACGAATTACGGCAGCTACACCGGCGGATTCCGCGTCATCGAGGCGTTGGCGACGCTCGCCTGGGACGGGCGCCACGACGGCTTTTTCCGCACCGAACTGCTGAGCGCGCTGCGCATCCTGGACCACGGCGACATCGCACTGGCGCGCATGACCGGCAGCTACGCTGGCGCGATGGGGCAGCCGCAATTCATGCCCAGCTCCTACCTGACCTACGCGGTGGACTTCGACGGGAAGGGCCGACGCGACATCTGGGATAATCGCAACGACGTGCTGGCGTCGATCGCCAATTACCTCGCCCGGTCTGGCTGGCAGGCCGGCGAGCCCTGGGGCCAACTGGTCCGTGCGCCCGCCGGGCTCGACACCGGGCGCAACGGACGCGACGACCGCCGGCCGCTCGCCGAGTGGGAACGGCTCGGCGTCTCCCGGGCGGACGGCAGGCCCTTCGCGCATGGCGACACGATAGGTGCGGTCGTGATGCCGGACGGGGCCGGCGGCGAGGCCTACATGGTTTATGCGAATTTCGGTGTGATCCGCCGCTACAACCCGTCGGACTACTACGCGCTGTCGGTCGGGTTGCTGGGCGATCGCGTCGTCGCCTAGGCCGGGCTCTGAGTAGTTTCCGCCCTGTCGGGACGGCGCGTATCGCTGTATAAGTCTTTCGATGCCCAGTGCTGCATGCAAACGGCCCGGGTCCAAGCAGACACCGGCGCCTGGATCAATGAAGATGGCCGCGGCGGTGGTGCGCACGCCCGAGGGAGGGCCGTCCAATGCCCAATACTGACGTTTTCGCGCTCGACCGGTCCGGTTTCAACGGCTTTCTGTTCGCCGCGATCGGCACCGAAACGGGCGGCTCCAGCCTCACCGTGTTGTCGGCCTTGGCCAGGCTTGGGGACGATCCCTGGGCGAAGGCGGCGCTGTGGGCGGGAATGTCCAAGCCGGCCGCGAGCGAGGCGCTGGCCGCGTGCATCGCCACCATGCCGCTGACGCCCGACGACCTGCTGGCGGCGCCGTCCACGGCGGCGCGCCTCGTGCTGCTGCTATCCCCGTCCGCCCCACCGGCGCCCCGCAGCGGCGCGCCGCAGCCCAAGCGCACGCTGGTTTTCGTGCTGGCGGTGCTTGCCTTTGCAATGATCGTGCTCGCTGGCGCGCTGCTTGTTTCCATGCCGAGGCAGGCGCAGCAGACCCAGCCCGCCTCCCGCAGCGTCCGGTAGACCCGCAACAGCGGCTCAACGCGTATATTTTAGCGTCCCTGCCTCCTGAACGCCGATAACCAGGCCTAGGCCCTAGTTGGCGACGGCTGTGTGGATCGACGGCGACCGAGCCGAACCGCCGTGACCATGCCGGCGGCCAGCAAGCACAGTCCGATCCGCACCACGGGCGGGCTCTTGTTCACCCACCATTGCACGCTGCCGCCAACCGACTCGCCGTCGAACGGCCCGTGAGTTCCGGCGGCCCGCGTCGACGGCGTGTAGACGTTGGGATCGCGCAACGCCGCAACGTCCTGGCGCGTGGTCTGCTGGAGCCGGATGGCGGCGAGGCCCATCAGCGTGTCCATCAGGCCGGGCGCGACTTTGTTGGCGATCGTTATGGCGAGGGTCTCACCGCCGACACGCCACTCTCGCCGCTTGACCGTGCCTGCGAGATAGAGCGCCTCGCCGATGATCTCGGGCTGATACACCACGGGCGGCGGCCGAGGCGCCGCATTCTCCAGCACAGAGCCAGCGTGGCTGTAGAACGGCGTGTTGACCGCAGGCGGGTGAACCATCGTCACATGCACGCGCGACCGCTCGTTGATCAGCTCCGCCCGCAGCGCTTCGGTGAACCCGCGCAAGGCGAACTTGCTCGTCGAGTAGGCGGATTGCAGCGGCACGCCGCGGTAGGAGATGGCGGACAGCACCTGCACGATGGTGCCGCGGCCGCGCGGACGCATGCGAGCGAGCGCCACGCGCGTGCCGTTCACCGCGCCGTGCAGGTTGACCTCCACCACACGTTGGAACGCGGCTTCAGGAACGTCCACGAATGCGCCGAAGAACCCAGTGGCCGCGTTGTTGATCCACACGTCGATCTCGCCCAACGCGGACTCGATCTCGGTGGCGGCCCGCTCCAGCGCCGCACTGTCGGCTACGTCCGCAATAGTGATGTGACCCACGCCGCCGGCGGTCGTCACACGTTGCAGCGCATCGGCAAGGCCAGCCTCGCCCCGTGCAATAAGGCCCACCTTCCAGCCCTGCCGGGCGTAATGGATGGCGGCGGCCAGACCGATCCCTGAACTGCCGCCGGTTATCGCGACCGTCTTGGTCATCGGCGACACCGGGCCGCGTTCAACAACGTTTCGATCGTCCCGACCAGAAGCTTGGGAGTGTAAGGCTTCTGCAGCACCGCCACCCGTTGGCGTTCTCGCCATTCCGCCGGCGCTACGGCGGGCTCGCTGGTCGCGACTACGATGGGCATCTCTGGGTACTGCTCCCGCACACGGTCCGTCAGCTCCAGCCCGGTAATGTCACCGGGCATGTGGATGTCCGTCACCAGGCAGGTGAAACGGCCGGGATGTTTTGCCATGAGGCTGATGGCCGCCGGCGCATGAGGCGCCGTGATCACGTCGTGGCCGGCTTCGCGCAGTGCGTCTTCCGCATCCATGGAGATCAGGAATTCATCTTCCACGAACAGAATGCACATTGGGTCGCTCCATCGAGCTAGCTTGCCCGAAGCGCTAACATTGTAGTCCGGCGAGTTGTTTCCTCTGCCTGCGCAAAGATGCGGGAGGCAGAGCCGTCAATTGATGCGCATGAGAAATTCGTCGAGCGACGCCGCTTTTTGAGACTTGACGCGTTACGGTGGCCTAACGCTGCAACAAGGACTGTTATGACCGATATAAATGCCGTCAAGGAGCACGCTCAGGTCATCGGCGCTGACGGAGTGCATGTAGGCGTCGTCGATCACGTCCAGGGCGACAAGATCAAGTTGACGAAGCAGGATTCGGTTGACCAGCGTCACCATTACATTCCGGGCAGCCTTGTCGCCGAGGTCGAAGATGGCGTCGTGAGACTGTCCGCCAACGCCGATGTGGCGATCGCATTCGAGGAGCCGGAACCCTCGTAGACATTGGCTGACGGATCGTCAGTCAGCTTCCCGCCAGCTCATGCACGTCGTCCAAAAACAGACGCGAGCCGTGTCTTGATGCTGCGCGGTTCGGAGTGGATGTCAGGGTCGGTATTGCCTGAGCTGTCGATGTTCGCGCCCGCGATCAGCTCAGGCCCTATCCGTCCACGTTGATGCGCGGCGCCACATAGGGGAGGCGCCGCGCTGCCGCATGACGATGCTCCACAAATGGAGGCAGGGTATGCCGATGGCCTCGTCAGGCCGCGAACACCGCCGTGTTGAACGACCGGTCGAAGTAATCCGCCGCCGTCTGAGGTTGCCGAACGACACGGGACGCCTGGAAGAAATCGGCCACGCGCTGTTGCGCCGAGACCACCGCATCGTCGATGGCCACGGTGCGCGTTTGCGCCGTGTCCACGACGACCTTGCCGACGGCGAACGGGAAGCCGGTCTGCTCGGCCCAAACCCGCGCTTGCTCGTCAGGATTAGCCAGGCCCCACTCGCGCGCCAGACGCAGCCTGCGCAAAAAGTCGCCCAAAGCGTCTCGCTTGTCGCGGATCGCCGCGTTGCTGGCCACCATGTAGCTTTGCCCGCTCATCAGAGTGCGGCCGTTCACCACCTCCCGCGCACCGTCCTGCACCTTGGCGAGCGCGATGTAGGGCCCCCATGTGGCCCAAGCGTCGACGCTGCCGGCCGACAGCGCGGCCTTTGCGTCGGAGGGCGCGATGAACACGAAACGGACGTCGTCGGCCCGCAACCCGGCCGCCTGCAGCGCCGCCAGCACCAGGAAATGGCCGGTCTGCCCTTTCAACGTGGCGACGGACCGGCCTTTCAGATCGGCCACTGTTCGAATCGACGAACCGCCAGGCACGACCACCGCAGTGACCGCTCCGTCCGCTTGGGTCGCGGACACCGCGCGCATCGGGATGGCAGAGGCGATGCCGGACACGAACGGGGCGTCGCCGATGCCGCCCGCATCGATGGCGTCCGCGTTCAGCGCTTCCATCAGCATCGGCGCCCCGGCGAACTGGCTCCACTCCAGCCGGTAAGCCAAGCCGCCGAGCACGCCAGCCGCCTGCATCAGTGGTTGCGCGCCGCCTTTCTGGTCGCCGACCCGCAGCACGGTCTGCGCCGCGAACGCCGGCCGGGCCAGCAGCAGCGATGCGCCGGCGAGCAGCATGCGGCGGGTCGGGAGAGTGGGGGTCACCCTATTCGGCCGCAGCAGAGATCGTACGGCGCGCGGCCACCAGCGCGCGGACCCGCGGAATAAGTTCCCGCCCGTACTGGATGGCGTCGACGAGCGGATCGAAGCCGCGGATCAGGAACGTGGTGATGCCGAGGTCGTAGTAGTCCAGCATGGCCTCGGCCACCTGGTCCGGCGTGCCGACCAACCCGGTCGAGTTGCCCTGCGCGCCGGTCAACGCCGCGATGCCGGTCCATAGCCGCTTGTCCAGCCGCGACCCTTGCGCCGCCGCCGCGAGCAGGCGGCGCGACCCTTCGTTCGCGGGCGCCTGCTGGGTCTGCCGAGCATTGTTGGGGGAGCGGCCGCTGCCGCCGCTGGCCTTCAGCGCCTTCGCCTGTTCCAGGATGGCGTCGGCCTTGGCCCAGGCCTGCGCCTCCGTGTCCGCGAGCACCGGGCGCAGCGACAGGCTGAAGCGCGGCTGGCGGCCGAACGGCGCCGCGGCCGCACGGATGCGGGAAACCAGGCTGCGGACCTGGTCGTAGGTTTCACCCCACAGGGCGTAGACGTCGGCGTGCTTGCCGGCGACCGGGATCGCGGCCTCCGACGCGCCGCCGAAATACACCGGAATGCCAGCGGGAGCGTACGGCTTCAGGTCTCCGAAGCCGCGTTCCACCTGATAGTATTCGCCCGCGTAGTCGAACGGCGCATCGGCCGTCCATTCCTGACGCAAGACGTCCAGGTACTCGCTCGTGCGCGCATAGCGCTCGTCTTTCGTCAGGTGGTCGCCGTCCTGCGCGAGCTCGGCGTCGTTGCCGCCAGTGATGATGTGCACCGCCGCACGACCGCGGGAGAAGTGATCGAGCGTCGCGAGCTGCCGGGCCGCGAGCGTAGGCGACGTGAAGCCCGGGCGATGCGCGATCATCAGACCGAGGTGGTCGGTGACCGACGCGATGTGCTGGCCCACCAGGATGCTTTCGGCCGAGGTGGAATTGAATGCCACCAGCACGCGGTCGAAGCCGCCATGCTCGTGCGCCTTGGCGACGGTCTCCACGTAGCCGGGGTCGAGCGCAAGCCCGGTGCGCCGCATCGTCTCCGATGAGTTGAAGTGGCCGACATAGCCGATGAATTCGATGGTCATGGGAATGGCTCCTCAATTGTCATCCAGCCAACGCCTCCTTGAACGTGGCATCGAACATGCACCCGGCGTCCAGCGGCGCGCGGATGGCGTCTGCGGCCGGACAGCGATCGGCCGTTCTTTGCTCGTCTGCAACCATGCGATCGTCGATCGGGAACAAAGGCGCCATCCACCTCGACGACGTGTGACTGATGCATTTGCGTGCTCTTGCCGAACTCAGGCTGGTCGAAGGCGCCTCGGACAGTTGCGGTAGCGCCGGGTCAGTAAGCCGAGCGGCCGCAACGACGCGCTGCAACCGGCGCTCCGACGAGGAATGCTTGATGCTGTTCTGCGTTGGAGCGCTTGCGCATGAATGAATGCTGGTCAGCCGAACACCGCACGTCAACAGGAGCATCTGATACGGCTTCAGAAAGGACGAAAGTTTTGCGGCTGGCGCTGTTCATAGATGGGGATGCTCGCCTTCTCCGCTCGCACGGATGAAAGCCTTGCGTCTCGCTCGCGGCGCCCGCACTTGACGGACTGCGCCGGGCGAAGCCGAAGGCGATCGGCGCCGCCAT
>CAXTBW010000060.1:0-15183 GCA_964242925.1 uncultured Acetobacteraceae bacterium | reverse complement strand
CGCCCGCACTTGACGGACTGCGCCGGGCGAAGCCGAAGGCGATCGGCGCCGCCATGCAGGTCGAGGGCTTGAGGACCTCCCCCATATCACGCTCGGCCATCCTGGCGCCGGCGGAATGCGTTGCCAGCGCAAATCACCACCGTCTTCGCGAGCCGCCGTTTTGGCGGCGCAGCGATCCAGGCGGCGCGTGCGATGCTCGCGGCTGGCTTGCTTCGGCCAAGCGGCCTCGCGATGACGCCATCGGCGCCGCGAGAAAGTCATCACGGAGCATTCTGCCTCCACGTTGCGGCACGCAGGAATCGATCGGGGGTCTAGCCTCGAATGGCGCGCGGGTCGCAGCGCGCAAGGTCGCTGACGGCGGTCAAACCAATTGCCACGTCAGCCTCGGTTTAGCGTGTATTTTCCTTCTGCACCGTTCCCGCGGAGCAGATGGTTCTTATTGCTGGCGGGCATTGCTGCAAGGTTTGACTTCGACGAGCGAGCTTCCAAACTCCCAATTGAGGCCCGGAGTGTGGAAGAGCGGCGAGACCGGACTTGGCCGACCCCGATTGGGCTCCGTCCTGCAAGAGGCGCGCAGGTCGAACCGAACTGCGTTGCCCCGCAAAGCCGCCAATCCGTCGCCGCGCTATCGACTGCCTGGGGAAAGCCCGCCTTTGGAGAGCGATTATGGATGGGATGGTGCTGGCCCGGCCTGACTTGGGCAACGATGTCGTCGAAGCCTTGGCGAAACAAGCGGTGGTGGTGGACCGGGAAGGCCGCTTTCCGCATGAGAGTCTTCGGTTGCTCCACGCGGCGGGCTTGCTCAACCTCACGGCGCGTCGTGAGGACGGCGGCGAGGAAGCCGGTTTGGCGCGCTGCACCGACCTGGTGCGCCGGGTGGGACAGGGCTGCGCGTCCACGGCGCTGATATTCGCCATGCAGCTCATCCATCTCCGCGCCGTCTCGCAGTCGACTTGGCCGGAGCACCTGCGCGGGGCGATCGGCCGCAGCGCCGGACAGCACGGCGCTTTGATCAACGCGTTGCGGGTGGAGCCGGCCCTGGGCACGCCGGCCCGCGGCGGGCTGCCGGAAACGGTGGCGCGACGCACTGGCGATGAGTGGACGATCACCGGCCGCAAGATCTTCAGCACGGGCGCGCCGGGCCTGAGCTGGATGCTGGTGTTCGCCCGCACCGACGAAGCGGCGGCGCGCAGCGGGCTGTTCGTCGTCCCGGCCCGCAGCCCCGGCATCCGCATCGAGGCGACCTGGGACCAGCTTGGCCTGCGCGGCTCCGGCAGCGACGACGTGGTGTTCGAAAACGTCCGCATCCCCGCCGACCACGCCGTCGACCTCCGGGAACCCTCCGCCTGGAGCCGCCGCGACCCGGTGGGCGCCGCATGGAGCGGGCTGATGGTGGGGGCCCTCTACACCGGCGTCGCCGAGGCGGCGCGGGACTGGGTGGCGGGCTTCCTGCGGGACCGTGCTCCGGCCAATCTGGGGGCGTCGCTCGCCACCCTGCCGCGCATGCAGGAGGCGGTGGGCAAGATCGAGGCGCTGCTGCTCACCAACCGCCGGCTCATCGCCGCGGCGGCCGCCGATACCGACGCGGGCGCGCCGCCCGGCATGGCCGAAAGCGGCTTGCTGAAGACGGTCGCGGCCGAGAACGCCCTCGCCGCCGTGCAAGCCGCGATGGAGCTGACCGGCAACCACGGCCTGTCGCGGGCCAACCCGCTGGAGCGGCATCTGCGCGACGTGCTGTGCGCCCGCGTGCACACGCCGCAGCCGGACAGCGCCTACATCGCCGCCGGGCGCGCGGCGCTCGGACAATAGGGAGACCAGGATGAGCCTCGAATTCATCGGCATGATCCAACCGCGCGAGCAGTCGGAGGTCCACGCTTCGAGCGGCCCGGCGATCGACCCCGGCTACCTCGTCGCCTCGGCCCAGGCGCACGAGGCCCACGCCGCGGAGGGCGGGGGGTTCGACCGCGTCCTGATCGGCTGGCACAGCAATGGGCCCGATGGCTTGCAGATCGCCACGCACGCCGCCGCGCATACGAAGCAGGTCGGCTTCCTGGTGGCGCACCGGCCTGGGTTCCTGGCGCCGACCAACGCGGCGCGCGCCTACGCCACGCTCGACCAGCTCAGCGGGGGCCGGGCGGCGATCCACGTGATCTCGGGCGGCGACGATGTGGACCAGGCGCGTGACGGCGACTGGCTGGGCAAGGATGACCGCTATGCCCGCACCGACGAATACGTGGACGTGCTGAAGCAGGTTTGGACGGCGCAGGCGCCGGTGGACCACCATGGCCCTTACTACCGCATCCAGGGGGCTTCGCCCGCGGTGCAAACGGTGCAGCGGCCGCGCATCCCGATCTATTTCGGCGGGGCGTCCGATGCCGCCATCCGCGTCGCAGGCAAGCACGCCGACGTGTACGCGCTGTGGGGCGAAACCCACGCGCAGGTGGCCGAGATCACCGGCCGCGTGCGGGCGGAGGCCGCCAAGCACGGGCGCCAGGTCGAGTTCAGCCTGTCGTTCCGTCCCATCCTCGGGGCCACGGAGGAGGAAGCCTGGGCAAAGGCGGAAGGCATCCTCGCCCGCATCCAGCGCAGCCGGGGCGAGGCGCCGCTTGGCCCGCCGGTGGCGACGCCGGCCAACGCCGGGTCGCAGCGCTTGCTGGCGGCGGCGGCGCTGGGCGACCGTCCGGAGGGGCGGCTATACACCGCCATCGCCCGCGTGACAGGCGCACGCGGCAACACCACGGCCCTGGTCGGCACGCCGCAGCAGGTGGCCGAGGCGTTCCTCGGTTACCACGCTCTGGGTGTCGGCACATTCCTGATCCGCGGCTTCGACCCGTTGGAGGACGCCCTGGAATACGGCCGCACCCTGCTGCCGCTGACCCGGCGCTTGTTGGCCGAACGCAGCGCCCAGCGTGTGGCGGCCGAGTAGCAGCAACCGATTGGTGGCCACAACCAGCTACACGGCGACGCACTGGGGCATCCACGAGGTCGAGCGCCGCGAGGGTGCGGCGCCTCGGCTGCGTCCCTATGGGCGGGATCCGGACCCGAACCCTATCGGGCTGGACGCCTTCGACCCGAGCGTCGCCCGGTTGCGCGTGCAGCGTCCCGCGGTGCGGCAGGGTTGGCTGGAAGGTGGCCCGGGGCATCGCACGGCTGGCCGTGGCGAGGAGCCGTTCGTCGAGGTGGACTGGCCGACCGCAACGGCGTTGGTGGCGGCCGAGGTCGAGCGGGTGCGCGGCGCCTATGACAACAGCGCGATCTTCGGCGGGTCCTATGGCTGGTCCAGCGCCGGGCGCTTCCACCATGCGCAGAGCCAGGTGCACCGCTTCCTGAACGTGGCGGGCGGCTACGTCCGCAGCGTCGACAGCTACAGCCTCGGCGCCGGCCGGGCGCTGATGCCGCACATCGTGGCGCCGATGGACGAGCTGAACGCCTCGCACACGTCGTGGGAGAAGCTGGAGGGGCGCACGGAGCTGTTCGTCGCGTTCGGCGGCATCCCGTTGAAGAACACGGCCGTGTCCTCCGGCGGCGCCGGCGACCACCGGGTGCGGGACGGCCTCCGCCGCCTGGCCGCGGGTGGCGCGCGGTTCGTCAACATCGGCCCGGTGCGCGACAATCTCGAGACGGGCGGCCCGGTCGAGTGGATCCCGATCCGCCCCAACACCGACACCGCGATGATGCTGGCGCTGGCCTACGTCGTGCTGCGCGATAACCGGTTCGACCGCAGCTTCGTCGACCGGTGCTGCACCGGGTTCGACCGCTTCGCGTCCTATCTGACCGGGGCGGACGACGGCGTGGCGAAGGACCCGGCCTGGGCCGCCGCGTTCACCGGCGTGCCGGCGGACCGCATCGCCGCCCTTGCGCGCGAGATGCTGGGCGCCCGCACCATGGTGAACTGCGCCTACGCCTTGCAGCGCGCCGCGCATGGCGAGCAGCCGTTCTGGATGACGGTCGCCTTGGCCGCCATGTTGGGCCAGATCGGCTTGCCCGGCGGCGGCTTCGGCGTGGGCTACGGCTCCATGAACACCCAGGGCTCCGCCCACGCGCGGTTCAGCGGCCCCACCCTGCCGCAGGGGCGCAACGCGGTGAACGCGTTCATCCCGGTGGCCCGGATCGCCGACATGCTGCTGCACCCGGGCGCGCCGTTCACCTATGACGGCCAAACCTGGAGCTACCCCGACATCCGCCTGGTCTACTGGGCGGGCGGCAACCCGTTCCACCACCATCAGGACCTGAACCGCTTGCGCCGCGCCTGGCAGCGCCCGGATACGATCGTCGCGCACGAGCAGTTCTGGACCCCGGCTGCCCGCCACGCCGACATCGTGCTGCCGGCCACGACGGCGCTGGAGCGCAACGACATCGGGTTCGCGACCCGCGAAGGCCACATGGTCGCGATGCGCCAGGTCGTGGACGCGCCCGGCATCGCTCGCGACGACTACGCGATCCTGGCCGAAATCGCCGGCGCGCTCGGCCTGCGCGAGGCGTTCACCGAAGGACTGGACGAGCAGGGCTGGCTCCGGCGGCTTTACGGCGAGAGCGCGGTGCGCGCGAACGCCGCCGGGATCGAGCTGCCGGAATTCGACATTTTCTGGCAGGCCGGCATCCTGGACTTCACCGAACACCAGCGCCCTACGGTCATGCTCGAGGATTTCCGGCGCGATCCGGAGCGGCATAAGCTCGCAACGCCGTCGGGCCGGATCGAGATCTTCTCCGAGCGGATCGCCGGCTTCGGCCTGCCGGACTGCCCCGGCCACCCCGTGTGGCGCGAGCCGTTCGAATGGCTGGGCGGAGACGCGGCGCGGCGGCATCCACTGCATCTGCTGTCCGACCAGCCGGTGCGGCGACTGCACAGCCAACTCGACCACAGCCCCTACAGCCGTGCGGGCAAGGTCGCTGGCCGCGAGCCCGTGTTCCTGAACCCGGGCGACGCCGCCGCGCGCGGGATCGTGGCCGGCAGCGTCGTCGAGCTGTTCAACGACCGGGGCCGCTGCCTGGCCGGCGCGATGCTGTCCGACGCCATCATGCCCGGCGTAGTCCGCCTGGCGACCGGCGCCTGGTTTGACCCCTGGCAAGGCGGCGACCGCCACGGCAACCCGAACGTGCTGACCCTGGACCGCGGGGCCTCCGGCTTCTCCCAGGGCTGCGCCGCGCAAACCTGCCTGGTGCAGGCCAGGGCCTTCCAGGGCGAACCGCCCGCCGTCCGGGCGTTCGAGTTGCCCGAGTTCGTCCAGGGCCTGCCGGCAGCGGAGCGCGAGCTGGCCGCCCTGCCGCTCTGACCCGACCTTCCCTTCGCCTTCGGAGCTAAGATGCCCAACAGCCCGACCGCCCAAACCATGCCGTTCGCCCTGCCCTCCGCGCCTGCGGCCGCCGCACCGCGCCGCGTCCCCGCGCTGCACGCGACGCAACGGCGGTCGGCCGGTCTGTTGTCCGTGCTGTCCTGGCTGATCCCGATCGCGCTGTTGCTCGTCTGGGAGGCGGCGGCGCGATGGGGCGGATTGTCGCCGCAGGTGCTGCCCGCGCCCACCAAGGTCGTGCGGACCGCCGTGCGTCTGATCGAGAACGGGCAATTGCTGTCGGACATGGCGATTAGCCTGTTGCGCGCCGCGGCCGGTTTCGTGGTCGGCGGCTCAGTTGGCTTCCTGCTTGGCGTCTGCGTGGGCTTCTCGCCGGTGGCGGAGGCGTTGCTGGACCGCAGCGTGCAGATGCTGCGCGCGGTGCCGTTCCTGGCCGTGCTGCCGCTGGTGATCGTCTGGTTCGGCGTGGGCGAGGAAGCCAAGATCTTCCTGGTGTCGCTCGGCGTGCTGTTCCCGATTTACGTCAACACGGTGCTCGGCATCCGCCAGGTCGATCCCAAGCTGCTGGAGATGGGCCGGGTGCGCGGCCTTGGCCGGCTGGAACTGATCCGCCGCATCGTGCTGCCCGGCGCGATGCCGTCCATCCTGAACGGCGTCCGCTACGCCTTGGCGACCGCATGGCTGGCGTTGGTCGTGGCCGAGACGATCGCCGCCAACTCCGGGATCGGCTTCCTGGCGATGGACGCGCGCGAGTTCCTGCGCACGGACGTGATCGTCATGGCCATCGTGATCTACGCCCTGATCGGCGTGGCGGCCGACGGGCTGGCGCGGCTGCTGGAGCGGCGGCTGCTCGCCTGGCACCCCAGCTACGGGGCGCCCCGTTCGTGACCGCGGTCACGGTGCGCGGTTTGCGCCGCGTCTATGACGGCCGGGCGGTGATCGAGGGGCTGAACCTGTCGATCGAGCGCGGCGAGTTCGTGGCGCTGCTGGGGGAGAGCGGGTGCGGCAAGACCACGCTGCTGCGGGCGTTGGCCGGCCTCGATCCAGTCGACGGCGGGACGATCACGGGGCCTGCGCGGCCGGCCGTGGTGTTCCAGGAGCACCGTCTGCTGCCCTGGGACACGCTGTGGCGCAACGTGGCGCTCGGCCTGCCGCGCCGCACCGGCCGCGCACTGGCCGAAGCGGCGCTGGGGGAGGTCGGCCTGGCCGGGCGCTTCGACGAGTGGCCGCGCAACCTGTCCGGCGGTCAGGCGCAGCGGGTCGCCCTCGCCCGCGCCCTGGTGCAGCAGCCGGACCTGCTGCTGCTTGACGAGCCGTTTGCCGCTCTGGACGCGCTGACGCGGATCAAGATGCAGGGCCTGGTCCGCCAACTGGTGATGCGGCACCGGCCCGGCGTGCTGCTCGTGACCCACGACGTGGACGAGGCGATCACGCTTGCGGACCGCGCCCTTGTGATGCGCGGCGGGGTCATCGCCGCGGAGTACGCCGTCGCTGGACACAGGCGCGACTCGTTGCGTGACCAACTGCTCGCCGATCTGGGCGCGGCGGTCGCGGCCTGATCTTTCATGAGGCGTTCAGCATGACCCTTCTGACCCGGCGTTCCCTGCTCGGCGCTTCGCTCGCCGCAAGCCTGCCGGCCGCCGCCTGGGCGGCGGACGGGCGCACCACCGACACCGTCCGCCTATGCTACGGACTGAGCGGGCTGCCCTTGCTGGCCAAGCAGCGCGGCGCGTTTGCGGACATGCTGGCGCGGGACGGGATCAAGACGCAGTGGGTAGGGCCGTTCCCGGCGCATGCCCCGTCCTTGCAAGCCGTCGTGGGCGGCAGCGCCGATGTCAGCTTCGGCGGCAGCACCACGCCGGCGCTCGCCAGCCTGCTTGCCGGGTCGCCCCTGGTGTTCACGTTGTTCGCCGTGGCGGATCCGCGAACCACCGCCATCATCGCCAAGGATGGCGGCGGGATCGACCACGTGCCCGATCTGGCCGGTAAATCGGTCGCGGTGAACCGGTCGGGGCTCGGCGAGTTCCTGCTGGTGGCCGCGTTGGAGAAGCATGGGGTCGACCGGTCCAGGGTCCGGTTCGTCTACCTCAACCCGCCCGAGGCGGCGCCCGCCTTCGCATCTGGACAAGTCGACGCCTGGTCGATGTGGAGCCCGCAGGTCGACATCGCCCGCCATCAGTTCGGAGCGCGCACGATCTTCCTGGAAGGGCGGGACTTGGACTTCCAGATCGATTTCACCTCGTTCCTGATGCCGAAGCGCTTCGTCCAAGCGAACCCGGCGATCGTGCGGGCGGTGAACGCGGCCTATGCCGCCGAGGCGAACTGGGCCTCGGCCAATCCGGTCGACGCGGAGAGGTTCGCCCAGGCCCAGGGCGGCTACGACGACGCGCTGCGGGACGAGTTCGTCGCGCTGCACCGCCGCTACCTGATCCACGAGACGACCGACGCCGCCTTCGTGGCGCAACTGCAGCAGGCGACCGACTGGCTCGTTCATCGGCGGGTGCTGCCCGACACGCTGAACGTGGCGGACTACCTTGCTTAGGGTTGACCTACGGCGTTCCAGAATGCAGCCCGCTTACAGGTAGCCGCCCGCGACATCGTACGCCCGGCCCGCTTCGGCCCGCGCGGCGGGTTCGCCAAAGCCGCCGCCGCCCGAGGTCTCGAGGCGGATGATGTCGCCGCGGCGCAGCCTGATATTGCCGACCTTCGACGGAAGGGCTTGGCGCTGGCCGTCGCGCAGAAGCCACAGCCGTCCGGACGAGCCGGAACCGCCTCCCGCCAGCCCGTAGGGACGGAACTTGAACCGGTCCAGGTTGGCCGTGAAGATGGCTTCCGGGCAGTCGATACGCCACTCCCGCTCCAGGCCCAAGCCGCCGCGCCACCGGCCGGCGCCTCCGGTGCCGGGCAGCAGCCCGTAGCGGACGATGGTCAGCGGCAACTCGGTCTCGATCATCTCCACCGGGATGTTCGAGTTGTTGTGCATGCCGCTGGAATAGGCGCTGACGCCATCCTGCTCCGGGTGCGCCCCGCTGCCGCCGACCTCGATCTCGACGAGCACGCCGCGCTCACCGGCTTCATCCACGGTCTGGAAGGCGCAGACGTAGCTCACGCCGTAATAGGCCGCGGGAACCCGGTCCGGCACAGCCTGATGCAGCGCGCCGAGGAGGGTGGTGGCCAGCCGGTGCGTCACCGCGACCCGGTTGGCGACCGGCGCCGGATGGCTGGCGTTCACGATCGACCCGGCGGACGCGACGATGCGGATCGGACGGTAGCAGCCGGCGTTGGCCGGGATGGGGATGTCCGCGCATGCCATCACCGCGTACGACACGGCCGATCCGGACGATGCGAGCGTGGCGTTGATCGGCCCGAGCGCCTGCGGACCCGACCCCGAGAGATCGACCGTGATCTCCTCGCCGCCGATGTCGATCCTGGCGTGGATGCGGATCGGGTCCTCGCTCAATCCGTCATCGTCGATGAAGTCCTCGAACTCGTAACGACCATCCGGCATGCGGCCGATCATCGCCCGCATGGCCGCCTCCGAGCCGTCCAGCAAGAGGGCGCACGCAGCCATCAGCCGCGGCCCGCCCAGCCGCTCGGCAAGCTTGCGCAGATTGGCCTCGCCCACGCCTAGGGAGGCGAGCTGCGCCTGCAGGTCGCCCCACAGCATGTCGGGGCGCCGGACGTTCTGCCGCATGATGCCAAGCACGTCCTGGTTGAGCCGACCCGCCCGCACGAGCTTGGTGGGTGGGATGCGGAGGCCCTCCTGGAAGATCTCGGTCGCGGTGGCGCCGTAGCTGCCGGCGGAGATCCCGCCCATGTCGAGGTGGTGGCACAGCGTGCCGACCACGGCGACGCGCACGCCGTCCGCGAACACGGCCCGGAATGCGAGGATGTCGGGGATGTGCTGACCGCCGCAGTAGGGGTCGTTGGTGATCACGACGTCCCCCTCCTCCCAATCGTCGAGCGGAAGGAAGTTCCTCGCGATGGTGAGCAGGCCGGCATCCATGGAGTTCAGGTGCTGCGGTATGCGCGCGGACTGCGCCACGTTGCGGCCGTCGCGGTCGAACACAGCGGTCGAGTAGTCCAGCAACTCCCGCACCACTGTGGAGCGGCTGGTCCGCCAAACCGTCACGTCCATCTCCGCCGCCGCCGAAGTGAGCGCGTTGCGGATGATCTCGAGCTCGACCGGCCCGGGCGCCCCCTGCGCGAGGGCGCCGGCATCCGGCGCATCGTCGCAGCGGGCGACCAGTTCGCCGCCCGGCATCGCCCGGCACGTCCAACCAAGCGGCACGAAGATCGTGGTGTAATCCTCCTCGACCAGCGCCGGTCCCTCCACCACCCCGGACAGGTCGTGGCGGCGATGGACCGCCGCCTCCTGCCACGAACCGCCCGCCCGGACTTGGCGGGATCGGGCAGCGGTTGACGGGCCGGGCATGACGGGCGGCGCCGCGGGCGCGGCATCCGACAGCCTGCCGACCGCGCTGAGCCGGACCGTGACGATCTCCACGGCGTCGGCGGCGTTGGCGTAGGAGAATTGCCGCAGATGTTGGGCATGGAAATCAGCAACGAGCGTCGCCAGCGCGAGCTGCCCGTCATCGGCGGTGGACCAGGCAACCACGATCTCGAAAGCCTGTCCCCGGTAGCGCATGTCGACCGACAGGCGCGCGCCGCGGCGAGCGGGCGGGACCTCGTCCTGTTCCAACAACGCATCGCCCTGGCGACGCAGCTCCACGACGATCTCCCGCAGCTGGCCCATGTTGGCCTCGACCGCGGGCATGACCCGGCTTTTGGCAAGGTCGTGCACGATGTCGGAAAAAAGGATGCCGCTGGCCGAGAACGTGCTCGCGCTGGCGGGGAACACCACTTCGGAGAGGCCGAGTGCGGAGGCCACCTCGATGGCGTGCAGGCCGCCTGCGCCGCCGAAGCTCAGTGCGCTGAACTCCCTTGGGTCCAGACCCTTCTCGAACAGGCTGAGCCTAATGAGGGAAGCGAGATTGGTGTTCGTCAGGGCAAGCATGCCCTCGGCGGCCTGGTCGACGTCAATCCCCAGCGGCCTCGCGATACGCTGCTCGATGGCGGAGCGGGCGCCGTCGCGGTCCAGCTTCATCGAGCCTCCCAGGAAGAACGCCGGGTCGAGGCGTCCCAGGACGACGTTCGCGTCGGTGACCGTCGGCTCGTGGCCCCCGTGGCCGTAGCAGACCGGGCCCGGCATGGCGCCGGCGCTCCGCGGCCCGACGACCAGCCGGCCTCCGGGCGCCACCGACGCGATCGAGCCGCCGCCGGAACCGACGGTCTTGATCTCGACCATGGGGATGCGGACCGGGAGCTCGTTGATCTCGCCCTGCGTCATCACGGCGACCTCGCCCTCGCGGACGACGCACACGTCGAAGCTGGTGCCGCCCATGTCCAGACCGATCAGGTTGGCGAGGTTCATCCGCCGCGCCGTCTGCTGCGCCGCCTTGGCGCCGCCGCTCGGGCCGGACAGGAGCAGCCGGACGGGCTGCGCGCTGGCCGTTTCGGCGCTGCACACGCCGCCGTTGGATTGCACGAGCAGCAGCCGCGCCGTCACGCCGCCATCGGCCAGCCGGCCGGCCAGCCGGGTGAGGTAGGACCGCACGGTGGGCGCCAGGAGGGCGTTCAGCACCGTGGTCGTCGTGCGCTCGTATTCCCGGATCTCGGGGCTGAGCTCGGATGAGAGCGATATGGCGAGGTCCGGGAACTCGGCCAGCAACAGGTCGCGGACACGTCGCTCGTGGGCTGGGTTCGCGTTCGCGTTCAGGAGGGCCACGGCCACGGTCTCGATCGAGTGGGCGCGGATGCAGGCCCTCACCGGATCGAGCGTCGCCTCGTGGAGCGCCTGTTCCACCCTTCCGTCGGCCAGCACCCGCTCGCCGACGCCGAATCGCCGTTCCCGGGGAATGAGTGGCGGCTCCCGTCGGGGTTTCAGGCCATAGATGTCGCGCCTTGCGTGCCGGCCGATCTCCAGCACGTCCTTGAAGCCGTCCGTGGTGATCAGGAGGCCGCGCGCAAGCTTGCGCTCCAGCACCGCGTTGGTGGCGATGGTCGTGCCGTGCAGCAGATATCGGATCGATCCCGCATCAAAACCGAACCTGTTCGCCGCTTCCGAGATGCCGTTCATCAATCCCACGGAGGGATCGGCTGGCGTGGTGGGCGTTTTCAGACTGTAGACCGCGCCAGACGCCTCATCCAGGATCTGCAGGTCGGTGAAAGTGCCGCCGATGTCTATTCCGATACGAATCGATGGCGTGGTCACTGGGCGCCTCTTGAGCATTCGGAACGTCGCGGAAGCGTGGAGTTGGCTGCCGATCCGACCGTCTCACAGTTTGATGCGATTGCATGGCTGCATCAATGCGGCGCCAGGGAATCACGCCGGCCATGCGGAGGGTTCCGTCGGCGCTTGCGCCCAGCCAGGTGGCGGAGGAACGAAGGGCGCTGCAGCCACCAGCCGGTCCGCCTGCCAGCGCGCGGCGCCGGAGCGCAGCATTTCCGCCAACAACGGGGCTACGAAGCCCTGAGGCGCCAAGCCGAACGGCGTCGCGGCGTAGGCCACGAACCAGGGGCTGGCGAGCAGGAACGGTTCCAGCTCCGCCTCAATCAGCCCACCGACCACCATCAGGTCGTAGGCGAACACCCGCTTGGCGCCGTGCCAGGCCATGCGCTCCGGCTCGCGGCGCCAATTGCGTAGCCGGCGTGCGGCATCGGCGATGGCGGCCGCCGGGTCGGTGGTGGACGGGCCATGGCCGGACCAGGCGCGTTGCAGGGCCAATCCGCCGAGCAGCCGGATCGTGGCTTCGGCCGCGTCCAGCGCCTCGGGCCGGGTCGCGTCCACCCAGCCCAGATCGTCGCTGTGCACCGCGTCGCCGGTGATTAGAAAGCCGCGTTCGGCGTCATGCAGGCTGATATGTCCGTCCGTATGACCCGGGGTGTGCAGCACCGTCCATCGCACCGCCCCCGTGTCGACCACGTCCCCCGCCTGCAACGCCCAGGACACGCGATACGGCTCCACCGGCTGGCGCAGGTAGCGCGCGCGGCACGCCGCCGGGTCGCGGGCGTTCACGGCGGCAGCCTCGATGGCGTGGGCGGCGATCGGCAGGCCATACTGCTCGGCCAGCGCGTGGTTGGCCCCGACGTGGTCGCAGTCGAAATGCGTGTTGACGACCAGGCTCAGCCGCTCCGGCGGCACGCCTTGGGCATGCAGCCAGGCTGCCAGCGCAGGCGCGTCGGCGCCAAAGCCGCCATCGACGAGGGCCGGCCGCTCGCCATGCAGCAGCACGGCATTGGCGCTGGGGAACGGCCGCTGGAAAAAGCTGAGCGGTTCAGCCACACGTCACCAGCATCATGGTGGCGCAGGGCCGCGCTTCAGGCGGCGTTCGACGGCAGCGGGCGTCGCGACGATTCATGCCAAAGCCTCTGCCTTCACGGGCCAAGTCCAAACCTGTGTTTCTGCCCTGGCCTACAGCCTGATGGCGGGCGCTGAGTTGGCCGTGTCCACCTGCGCTCTCCGCCGCTTCCGTTCTGTGCTCCTGGTCGCCGGCGCGCTTTCAGTTCTTTGCAACGAGAGAATGACTCTTTACCCGCCGAGGACCGTAACGCGGTAGCACGGGCGGCGTCGCCCCCGCTAGACTGCGGTTGGACCGGCGTCAGCCTTGCAGCGCCGGGCCGTGCGGGAGACGTTGCTCATGCCTGACGCCAACACGCTCCTGTTTGACCGCTTGCGTGCGGCCGCCGGGCCGCTCTGGACCGCTTACGTCGGCCACCGCTTCGTGCGCGGTCTGGCGGACGGCACGCTGCCGCAGACCGCTTTCCGCCGGTATCTGACGCAGGACTATCTGTTCCTGATCCATTTCGTCCGCGCCTACGCGCTGGCCGGCTACAAGAGCACCCGGCTGGAAGACCTGCACGCCGCCGCGTCCGGCATGGCGGCGTTGCTGGCCGAAATGCGGCTGCACGTCGGCGTCTGCGCGGAGTGGGGCGTTGGCGAGGCCGAGATGGCGGCCGAGCCGGAGGCGGTGGAAACCGTCGCCTACACCCGGTTCGTGCTGGACCGCGGTCTGGCCGGCGACTTGCTGGACCTGCATGTGGCGCTGGCGCCCTGCATCCTGGGCTACGCGGAGATCGGGCTCGCCCTGGCGCAGTCCGCTGGCGCCGCCAACCCATACTCACGCTGGATCAGCGAGTATGCCGGCGCCGAATACCAGCAGGCCGCGACCGGGGCGGCCGCAGCGCTGCAGCGGATTGGCGCCCGGTCGGGGGCTGACGCGCGGATGGCGGACTTGCAATCCGACTTCAACACCGCAGTCCGGCTGGAGACGGCGTTCTGGGACATGGGCTGGCGGGCCGGCGCCCCCGGTCCGTGCTGACCCGTTGGCCCCACGCGCATCGTGACAATGATAGCGACGGCATGACGGCGCCCACGCTGCGCTTGCTGGCGGACGACCTCACGGGGGCGTTGGACACTGCGGCCGAGTTTGTCGGTGTCGTGGGGCCGGTGCACGCCTTCTGGCAGGGCGCGCGACCCGGCGCCCTGCCGCCCAACGCCGCCATCGACACCGGCACGCGGGAAATGGACGAGGCCAGTGCGCGCGCGGTGGTCGCCACGGCCATCCCGGCGCTCGGCGGCGCGGCGATCGCTTACAAGAAGATCGATAGCTTGATACGCGGCCAGACGCTGCCGGAGCTGGCGGTCAGCTACGCCGCCGGATCGTGGCGGCACGCCGTGCTGGCGCCGGCCTTTCCGTTCCAGGGGCGCATTACGCGCGGCGGACAACAATTCGCGGCGTCCGGCGGCGGGTGGGCGCCGGTCGGGCCGCCCTTGGTGGAGGCGTTGCGGGCGCTCGGCGTGCCGGCCTCGCTCGGCGCATGTGTTGCCCCCGGAGCAGCAGTGTTCGACGCCGAGACGGACAGCGACCTGGACGCTATCGTTGCCGCCGTCGGGGCGCGCGCGCCGGTGCTGTGGTGCGGCACGGGCGGGCTGGCGCGCGCGCTGGCTGGCAGCCACCCGCACCCGGCGCTGCCACCCTTGCCCGGCCCGGTGCTGGGCCTGTTCGGGAGCGATCAGGCCGTGACCGCCGCGCAACTCGAAGCCTGCGGCGTGCACTGGACTCCGCTGCCGCATGGCGGGCCGGCCAGTGGCGAGCATCTGGTCCGGCAATTGCGCCGCTACGGGATCGCCTTGGCGAGTCTTGCCCTGCCGCCAGGGCTGTCGCGGGCGCAGGCTGCGTTGCGGATCGACCGAGAACTGCACGCCCTGACCACTCGCATGCCGCCGCCGGGCGCCCTGGTCGTCGCCGGCGGCGAGACCCTGCGGGGCTTGTGCATCGCGCTCGGCGCCGAGAGCCTGGTCGTCCAGGGGCGCGCCTTGCCCGGCGTTCCCGTCTCCCGCATCCATGGCGGCGCCTGGGATGGCGTCACCGTCGTGTCGAAGTCAGGCGCCTTCGGCCACCCAACGCTCCTGCGCGAACTGCTGCGTCTCCCCGACCTGGAAAGGACCGCGTCATGACCCCCCGCCACCTCGCCATCACGATGGGCGACCCGGCCGGCATCGGCCCGGAGATCATCGTCAAGGCCGCCCAGCGCCTGCACGACCGCATCAGGTCCGGCGCGCTCCGCCTGTTGGTGATCGGCAGCAACCCGGCCCTGGAAGCGGCCCGCCAGAAGTTCACGCCGGATCTGGTCATCGCCGAGGTCGTCGACGCCGACGCGCAATGGCCGGCCTTGGCCGCGATGCAGGCCGGACCGGAAGGCGAACCGATCCTGCCCGGCGTGCTGTCGGCCGATGGCGGACGCTTCGCCTTCCAGGCGGTGGATCGCGGCGTCAAGCTGGCGCTGGCCGGCCGCATCGGCGGCATCGTCACCGCGCCGCTGAACAAGG
>CAXTBW010000059.1:0-26776 GCA_964242925.1 uncultured Acetobacteraceae bacterium | reverse complement strand
AAGCGCCAACATCCTGCCCAGCAGATCATCGGCAACCTGTTGCAAGCCGAGATCGCAGAGAAGCAGGCACGCTCGATCCGCCACCAAGTGGCAGCCGCCAAGCTGCCGCTCATCAAAGAGGTCGCGGAGTTCGACTTTTCCGGCACGCCACCACTGCGACATCATCGAGACCGGCAACGACAGCCGGCGGTTCAGGAACCGCAACTAGCGCCTCGCACGCCACAAAAGGGCAACCGGAAGGGGGTCACTTTTGGCAGCCGGCGGGGTCAATATCCGATGCTGTTTGACAGTTCGACGTCTATTTCGGGCTGATGCCTGCCGAGAGCCTAGTCCATACCGGCTGGGGTATCGGCGCGCGCCTGCTGTGACCCGGCGCTCGGGAAGTGGTTACGAGGCGCCGCGCGGTAAATCGACTACGCCCTGCTGCGCGGCAAGCTGTTGGAGTGCTGGATGCCGTTTGCCGAGAGAGGTTGTCAGCCAAGTCCACGCCGAGCGACTGTATTGCCACTCATAAGCGTAGCACGCGGCGGCTAAATCGTCCTCTTAACCAAGTCCGCCATCGCTCCTTCGATGGTCGGAAATCGGAAGATGTATCCGCTTTCGAGCGTTCGTTTTGGTCGGACCAGTTGACCGCGCAATAGGATCGAGGACCGTTCGTCGCCCACCAAGCGCCGCACCAGCCATTCCGGCACGCTCCACACCACGCGACGCCCTAACTGGCTTGCGAAGGCGAGGATGAAGTCGCGGTTCGTGACGATGCCGGGAGAGACCGCGTTGTAGCGCCCGCTGGTGTCCTCGCGGTCGAGGGTGTGCAGCAGGATCCCCGTCATGTCGGCGATGTGGACCCAAGGGAACATCTGCCGGCCGGTGCCGATTACTGCGCCCATGCCCAGGCAGAACGGCAACCGGACGATCGGCAAAAACCCGCGAGAACGGCCGATCCGCCAGAGTTTCCCCAGGCGGCTTGGTCGGTCGACCGCGCCCAACACGACGCCGATCCGCAGCCGCACATGTCGGATCCGGGTCGTGTCCACGCCTTCCGCCGCGCGTTCCCAGAGCGCGACGAGTTCGGCGGGGAAATCCATGCCCTGGGGCGCGCTGTCTTCGTCCAGTTCAGGAGGCTCGCTCGCCGCTGTCAGTTCCTGCGTGCCGTAGAAGCATTTGCCGGCGGTCGAGACAAAGACCTTGGGCGGCCGCTCGGCGGCATTGATGGCAGCAACCAGGACGCGTGTTGTCTCGACGCGCGAACTGATCACTTCGGCTCGGTATGACGCATTCCAGCGACGCGCGGGATTGAGAATGTGCACTCCCGCGAGATTCACGACGCCGTGGCAGTCGGGCAATCCCCGCCCAGCAAGATCGGCCCAGGTGATCCGCTCGGGACCGGCTGCGCGTGAGATCCAGGTCACGCGGTCGCCGCGTTGGCGCAACGCGGCTGTCAGGGCGTTGCCGATGAAACCGCTTCCGCCGCCGATCATGTAGTGTCGTTCCGACATTTTCCCTCCCGCACCTCGGCGTGGGCTACCGTTTCTTGGTTTATCACTCCTCACAGCCAACCGCACGCAACGACTCGGGATTAGTGTGGGGTTGACTAACGATTAACAGCGACGTCTTTTTCCACAGGGCTTACCATTTATCCCGTGAGGTTTACTGACGGATTCCTGGGTCTGCCCACGAAAAGCGAGTCGCCCCGTGACTTTTACTGAGTCAGAACTACTAAAGACCCCAGTATCTTTCCAGTAGCTTTGTCAGTAAAACCCACATTGACCCGTGTTGATCATTTTGCCCATGATCCGACATAGTCTGGGGCTTAGAATGATGGCGACATTCACCAACTACTTTTAGTGCACGGAAAGCAGGCTGCGCGGGAGATGGTCGAGCCCAGCCAACACCGGTTGGTTGAGATCGCCTCGGAAATGCTTGCCGACGAAGCCCAGAGGATGAGAATTACCTACTTAGGCTTCTGCTTAACAGGTTTCCCGCACAAGAAGCTTGCCGATGATACCGCCTGGGAAAGGAACGGGCACAATGTGACCCTGCTCGTCGAACCCGGTAGGCTGAAGACAGGGCCAGGTTCGTCTCAGCTGATTGGAGTGCCATTCGGTGCTCGTGCTCGGATCATCATGACCTACCTGCAAACGCAATTGATCCGAACGGCAGTCGAGAGTTCCAGCTTGGTCGCTCCATGCGTGACTGGATGGGCCGAATGGGTCTCGCCGTGGGTGGGGAGACAGCTCGAGCGCTACGAGATCAAGCTCGACGGATCTCTGCATGCCGCATCCGACTTTTTTTGGTCGACGCTGGACGGCGACGGCCGCCGCGGGGACGGTCTTAGCAACGGGTCGATCGTGCGTGATGGCCTCTTCTTCGCGAAGAGGCTGACGACCAGGGAGCGTTGTTTGACGATACCGTGACGCTGGACGAGACGTTCTTTGCCGCCCTCCGGGACCATCCAGTGCCCCTGCTCGGTGATAGTGGCGCGGCGAAAAAGTCAGCGTTTCCGGCCGCTGGTATAAGCCCCTCACCCCGACCCTTTCCCGGAGGAAGAAGTCCGTCGCTGGAACACCGTCACGCTCTCCACCGCCGAGGACCAGAGAAACTGGTCGACCGGCGTGCACCGTCGCGCTTGATATCCCGCCGCTGCAAGCAGACGCGCATCGCGGGCGAGGGCGGCCGGGTTGCAACTGACGTAGATCACAGACCCAACCCCCGAGGCGGCAATACCGGGCATCTGCGCCGCCGCGCCGCCAAAAGGCGGGTCCAGCACGATGGCGGCCACACCCGCCAGCTCCTTGGGGCCAAGCGGCTGGCGGGCGAGATCGCGGTGCACGGCGGAGACGTTGCGACCCGCCGCCGCTCGGCGCAGGGCGGCGTGCGCGGCGGCATCTCCCTCGTACGCGACCACGCGGGCGCGCGCCGCCAGCGCAAAGGTGAGCGTGCCGATGCCGGCGAACAATTCCACCACCGGCCGGCGCGAGGGCGGCGGCAGACCGGCGAGCACGGCGGCGCGAATGGCCGCCTCGCCCTGCGGCGACGCCTGCAGGAACGCGCCGGGCGGTGGCGCGACCGTGGCGCCCCCAAGCGTGAGCAGCGGCGGCGTAAGCTGGCACGCGAGTTCCACCGGCCCGCGGCCCAGCGCCCCCCAACTGACCCGGCACGCGCCGACGGTGGCGGCGAAGGCGGCGAGCGCGGTCCGGTCGGGCGCGCTCAGCGGCCCATCGGTCCGCAGCACCAGGTCGATGCCGCTGTCCAGCAGGTTCGCCTCGGCCGACCCGGTGCGGCGAAACGCGGCAAGCCCGGGGAGCAACGCGCGCAGCCCGTCCAGCAGCCGCACGAGCGCCGGGTCGAGCACGAGGCAAACGTGCAGAGCCACCACCTCCGCCGCGCGATGCCGATGCAGGCCGACATGGACCGCGGCCCCGGCCCGTTGCAGCGCCAGGTCCACGCGGCGCCGCACGCCGGGGGGCGTGCGGGCGATCGGGTCGGTGGGCACGGCATCGAACCCGGCGCGACGCAGCGCCGCCTGCACCTGCCCAACCTTCCATGCGGCGTAGGGCGCGTCCTGCCAATGTTGCAACGTGCAGCCGCCACATGCGCCGAAGTGCGGACAGGGCGCGATTTGCCGCTCGGGCGAGGGCGCGACGATGCCGGCCGACCCGGTCCAGCCATCGCCGCGCCGGGTCAGGCCGTCGATGGTGACCGTTTCGTTGGGCAGTGTGCCGGGCAGGTAGGCGAAGGCGCCGTCGGTCAGGGTAGCGACGCCGTCGCCGTCGGCGCCGATGCGGTCGATGAGAATCGCCAGGTCAGTTCACCGGAATCTTGTCCTTGTCCTTACCTGGGTTGGACGCGTTGACCAACTCGGGCGCGCGCTTGGGGGACAGCGTCTGCAGTTGCGCCGCCGGGTCGATCCGTCGCGTGCGGGTGAACGGCTCCAACGGCTCCGACTTGCCGGATTTCAGCGCCTTCAGGACGCCCTCCAGCACGCGGACATCGGCGTAGCCCTCCTCGACGTCCGGCTCCGGATGCGTGTCGTTGAGAATGCAGTCGGAGAAATACTTCAACTCGCCGCCGAACTGGTCGACGTTCTTGAAGGTCTGCTCGCTCTTCGTCTCGCCCACGGTCAACTGCTGCGCGAGTGGCTTCCCGTACATGTAGGCGGGGCTCATCTGCACGCTCCCCTTGGTCCCGAGCAGGACGTAGCTGTCGAACGCATTGCCGTAATAGGAGACCATGAACTGCGCGATGCGGTTGCGCGGGAAGCGCAGGGTGACGGCCACCGTGTCGTCGAAGTCGCCCAGCCCCGACTCCGGGTGGCGGCTGCCGACGGCGGAGACGACCTCCGTCGGTTCGTCGCCGAACAGGTAGCGTGCGGCGTTGACCGGGTAGGGACCCATGTCCAGCACCGGGCCCGCCAGGTCGCCGTTAACCGCACGGTGATTTTCCGGTGACACCATTTGGGTGAACGTGGAGCTGAACAGCAGCAGATCGCCCAGCTTGCCCGACCGCGCCGTCTCGATCGCGTCCAGCGTGCCCGGCTCGAAGTGCAGGCGGTAGGCGACCATCAACTTCGCCTTGGACGTCTTCGCCACGTCCATGATCTCGCGGCACTTGACGGTGGAGATCTCGAGCGGCTTCTCGACCAGCACGTGGATACCGGCCTTCAGCGCGGCGATGACGAACTCGGCATGCATCCAGTTCGGCGTCGCCAGATAGATCGCGTCCACCCCGCCGGAGCGCAGCATGGCGTCGAACTGGTCGTAGCCGTAGGTCGCGGTCACGCCATACTGCTCGCCCACGCTGCGCGCCTTCTCGGGGTCCCCGGTGACGAGCGCGGTCACTTCGGAGTTGCCGGTGTGGGCCACCCCCGGCAACAGCGCCTCTTGCGTGATGTCCCCTAGCGCCACCATGGCGTAGCGTATCTTCTTGCCGAGGCCCAAGGCGGAAAGGATGCTCATGCAGAGGTTCTCCTGGCCGGCGCGCCTGCCGGCAAGCGAGTGGAACGCGGCGCTGCAGCCGAAACTGCCGGCGCTGCATCACATTCTAAGGAGGGCCTGATGCGCTGCACCAAATCTAGTCGGCGCGCCCTGCTAGTGCCTCCTAGTCGACTTAATGCACGCGCATCCTGAAGGTCTCGAACGACGTAGCCGGACCATGACCCATCTTCCGCACGAACCGCCAGCTCTGCGCCACGCCTCGTATCCGGTGCGGGACCTGGAGCTGGCCACCTACATGGCGCAGCTGCACGACCGCACCACCCACCACCTGAGCGCGTCGGAATGCGAGACGCTCGGACTGGCCGAGCTGCTGGCGATGGCCGATGCCGAGGACGCCGAGCGGTGGGCCACGCTCAAGCTGGGCTACACCGACCCGATCGGCGCGTCGTGGCTGCGCGCCGCGGCTGCCGCGGGGTGCGAGCGGCTTGGCTTGGACAACATCGTCTGTTTCGCCGGCGCGCAGGAGGCGCTGTACGCCGCCATGCACGCCCTGCTGTCGCCCGGCGACCACGCCATCGTGGTGGTGCCGAGCTACCAATCGATCGAGACGATCGCGATGGGCCTGTGCGAGGTGTCGGGTGTGGCGCTGGACGCCGCGGACGGCTGGTCGCTCGATATCGGCGCGGTGGCGGCGGCGATCCGGCCCACGACGCGGGTGGTCGCGATCAGCTTTCCCAACAACCCGACCGGCAAGCAGTTGGAGCACGACCGCTACGCCGCCCTGGTGGCCTTGTGCCGGCTTCACGGCATTTGGCTGATCAGCGACGAGGTGTATCGCCTCACCGAGCGGGACGAGCAAGCCCGGTTGCGGCAAGCCGCCGACGCCTACGAGCGGGGCGTGTCGCTCGGCGTGCTGTCCAAGGCGTACGGTCTCCCCGGTCTGCGCATCGGCTGGGTGGCGTGCCAGGACGCGGCGTTGCTGGACCGCGTGGCGACGATCCGGCAATACTTGTCGGCCTGCAGCGCCGGGCCAAGCGAGGTGCTGGCGTGCATCGCGCTGAAGTCGCGGCGGCGCATCATCGGCCGCAACCTGGCTTTGGCGGACGCGAACTTGTTGCTGTTGCAGGGATTCCTGCTCCGCCACGACGACCTGTTCGACTGCATGGCGCCACAGGGCGGCATGGTGTGCTACCCGCGCTACACGGGCCCGGGCGGGGTCGACGCCTTCGTGGCCGACATGGCGCAGCGGGCCGGCGTGCTGCTGTTGCCGGCCAGCGTGTTCCGCTCCGAACTGATGCCCTTGCCGACGGACCGCTTCCGGCTCGGCTTCGGCCGCGCCAGCTTCCCCGCGGGCCTGGCTGCGCTGGAGGGTGCGCTGGCCTAACTGCCGCCCGAGAACGTCACGCTCGGCCTCAAGTCCGGCAATGACGGTTGATTGCTGTCGGCGGCTGGCATGGGCTGTCCCTAGAAGAACCCGGTCGGGTTGTTCACCGGCCTGTCTTCCGACAGGGCCAGGATGGGCCGGACGATCCGTACGATGAACCAGACCGCAACCAGTGCCAGCACCAGGAAGCCGATCAGCAGGAAGCACAGCACGAAGCCGGCCAGCGACATCGCCAGCCCGATCCAGAAGGTGCGGATCGCGTAGGCGAAGTGGCTCTCGTAGATCGTCCCAGCCGCCTCGGCGCGCTTCATGTAGGCGATCACGACGCCGACGATGGCGGTGAACCCGGTGATGAAACTGGCCGCATACAACCCGTGCACCACGTAGGCGAGCGTGCGGTAGTCCGGCCCCGGCGCCACGTACGGCGCGGGCGGCGTCGCGAGCTCGGTGGTGAAGGGCCGGGTCGGCGTCTCGCTCATGGGGGCGCTCCGTTGCTGCGGGTAGACGCGCATCTAGCCACCACACGATGTCGGGGCAACTGAAACGTTTCGGCGTGCGGCCGTTGCGCGCGGGCGCCGCACTGGTTACGCAGGCGGCAACAATCGGGAACGCGCCATGAAAACCCTCCTGCTCGCATGCGCCCTGCTGGCCGCAGTGGCGCCGGCGCGGGCGCAGTTCCCGGACACGATCCGCATCGGCGTGCTGACCGACGAGAGCGGGCCCTACGCCGACACCGGCGGCCCCGGCTCGATCGCGGCAGCGCGCATGGCGGCGGCCGATTTCGGCGGCGCCATCGACGGCCATCCGATAGAGATCGTCCACGCCGACACCCAGAACAAGCCGGACGTCGCGTCCACCATCGCGCGCCGCTGGTTCGACGAGCAGGGAGTCGTGGCCGTCGTGGACCTGCCGGTCACGCCCGTGGCCCTCGCCGTGCAGCAGCTCGCCCGCGAGAAGAACCGCACCGTCATGATCACCGCCGCGGCGATCAGCGAGTTCACCTCGAAACTCTGCTCCCCGGTCAGCACGCATTGGGCCGACGACACCCACGCGCTGACCACGGGCACGGCGCGGGCCCTGCTGCGGCAGGGCGGCAAGACCTGGTATTTCATCACCGTGGACATGGCGTTCGGCGCCGCGCTGCAGCGGGACGCCACCGCGGTCGTGGCAGCCGGCGGCGGACGGGTGCTGGGCGACAGCAAGCACGCCATCGGCGCCACCGACTACGCCTCGCAACTGCTGCAAGCGCAGGCCTCGGGCGCCGACGTGGTCGCCTTCGCCTCCGTCGGCAACGACCTGGTGAACCTCGTCAAGCAGGCGCACGAGTTCGGCCTGGGCGCCGACGGCAAGCAGACGCTGGGCGGGTTCCTGATCTACATCTCCGACATCAACGCGCTCGGGCTCGCGAGCGCGCAGGGCCTCAACCTCACCGCCGGATTCTACTGGGACCAGTCCGACGCCTCGCGCGCCTTCGCCAAGCGGTTCATGTCGCAAATCCACATGATGCCCGGCAAGGACCACGCCGCCGTCTACACGGCCGTGCTGCACTACCTGCAGGCGGCGAAGCAGGCGGGAACCACCGAGGCCGTCGCCGTCAATCGCGCGATGCGCGCCGCCCCGGTGGACTATTTCGGCCACCCGGCGACGCTGCGGGCCGATGGCCGGCTGATGGACGACGTGACGCTCTATCGGGTGAAGCGCCCGGCCGAGAGCCATGCGCCGTGGGACTACTACCAGGCGGTGCAGACGATCCCGGCTGCCGAGGCGTTTCTGCCGATCAGCCCCGATTGCGAACGATAGTTGCGGCCTTATCGTCCGATGATTACGATCGGTTCGAAGGCAAAGGACCAACGGCATGTCGGGCTACGAATCACTCTGGCTCGATAACCAGCTGTGTTTCGCGCTCTACGCCGCGACCAACGCTGTCACGCGCAGCTACCGCGGCGTGCTCGGACCCCTCGGGCTGACCTACCCGCAGTATCTCGTGATGGTGAAGCTGCTGGAGAAGCCGAGCATGAACTCGGGCGACCTGGCCCGGGCGTTGCGCCTGGACGCCGGAACGCTCACGCCGATGCTGAAGCGCCTGGCCGCCGCGGGCCTGATCGAGCGGACCCGCCGCATCGAGGACGAGCGGGTGATCGACAACCAGTTGACCGAAGCGGGGCTGGCGCTGCGTGACCGTATGCTCGAGGCGCAAGCGCAGGTGATCTGCCGGACCGGGCTGGACGACAACCAACTGGCCGCGTTGCGGTCGGCCCTGCAGGGATTGACGGACACGCTGTGCCTCGCGCCGGAGGAGGTTGCGGAGCCGGTCTAGGCGGCGCCGTCCCCGTGCCAGCCATGCGTCGCATCGCCGCCTGCTTCGGCGCCGCGTTGCTGGCCGCATCTTTCGCGCAGGCGCAAACCCCGTCTCCTTCCCCGTCATCTGGGCCAACGCCGCCACGGACCGAGCACCGCCTGCCCTCGGACGCCGTCACGCAGCACGTGCTGGAGCTGCCCGGCGGCAACCTGCGCTTCACCGCGGTCGCCGGAACGCTGCGGCCCACCGACGCCGGCGGCGCGGTGCAGGCGCAACTGAGCTTCATCGCCTACACGCTGGATGGCGCCGACCCGCTCACCCGGCCGGTCACGTTCGTAACCAACGGCGGCCCCGGGTCCGCCTCCGCCTGGCTGCAACTGGGCGCGCTCGGGCCGTGGCGGCTGCCGCTGGAGGGCGCCGCCCGCGCGCCCTCGGCGGCGCCGGCGCTGGTCGACAACGCGCAGACCTGGCTGGACTTCACCGACCTGGTGTTCCTCGACCCGCCCGGTTCCGGTTATAGCCGCCTTGCTGACGAGTCGGAGGGGCTGCGCCGCCACGTGTGGTCGGTGGATGGCGACGTGGCGGTGCTGGGCGACGCGATCCGGCGCTGGCTGTTGCAGTCGGGCCGCGTCGCCTCGCCGAAGTTCTTCGCCGGCGAGAGCTACTCCGGGCTGCGCGGCCCCCTGCTGGCGCGCAACCTGGCGAACGACCAGGGCGTCGCGCTGGCCGGGTTGATCCTGATCTCCCCCTACATGGATGCCGGGTTCAGCGACGACGCGCTCCCTGCGCTCGACCTTGCCGTCCACCTGCCGCCCATGGCGGCGGTCGCGCACCATCTGGCGCCCGACCAGATGGGCGACGTCGAGGCCTACGCCACCGGCGACTACCTGCAGGATCTGCTGCGCGGCGAACGCGACCCGGCCGTGCTGGACCGGCTGAGCGCCCGCGTCGCCGCATTCACCGGGCTGGAGCCGGCCCTGGTCCGCCGCCACCGCGGCCGGGTGGACGCCGACCTGTTCCTGCGCGAGCACGACCCGGCCCAAACGCCCAGCCGCTACGACGCCACCATGACCATGCGCCAGCCGTTCCCGGAGGAGGCCGAACCACGCGCGCCGGACCCGACCTTCGCGCAGCTGGCGCCGCCGGTGACGGCCGCCATCGTCGGCCTGGTCGCCGGACGGCTGAACTGGCATCCGGATGGGCAATACCTCCTGTCCGGCGACCAGGCGTTCCGGTCGTGGGTATGGGGCAGCCGCCGGAGCCGGCCGGAGTCTCTGTCGGCGCTGCGCACCGCGCTGGCGGTCGATCCGCAGTTCCGCGTGCTGATCGGGCACGGCATCGATGATCTGGTGACGCCCTATCTACTGACCAAACTGCTGCTGGCCCAGGTGGCGGACGACGACAGCGCGCGCCGTATTCGTCTGTTGCTGCACGAGGGCGGTCATATGTTCTACACGCGTGATGCATCGCGCACGGCGCTGCACGACGAAGCGCGGACGCTGGTGACCGGGCAGTAGGGGGCAAGCGGCAATGCGGGGCGCGCACATCCTGGTTTGGCTCGCCGTCGCCCTGACGCCTCCGGCTGCGCGCGCGGCGGACGAGCCGGCCTTGCCGCCCGCGTTGGTGAGCCTGCTGACCGGGCCGGAGCACCGCGCCGCCCTGCTCGCCGCGGCCCGCGCCGTGAACGGCCCCGGCGTGCAAGGGTGCACGGCGGCCAACTACACGGTGGGCGACAGCATCGTCATCGTGGCGCCGGTGCAGACCGACGCGGCAGGCAAGGTGGTTGCCGGAACGTGGCGGGAGCAGGTGCGGGAGAGCGGTTGCAACGCCGACCGCGTGCTGAACACGATCACGACCGCTGGGCCGAACGGCGCCCTGGACACCCGGCCGTTGCTGCCCGGCAGCACCATCGCCGACCCGCAACTGCAGCGGGACAGCGTGAAATACGCCGCGGGCGCGATGGGCGCGATGCCGACGGGCTGCGACCAGGGCGGCGTGCTCGATACGCGCTTCGTCGGCCAGGAGGGGCAGCCGCCGGGCGCCGTGCCACCGGCGAACGGCCCGGTGCGGCCCTGGACGGAGATCTGGACCTTGCAGGCCTGCGCCAAGCGCGCCGTTGTCGAGATGCGGTTCACGCCGGACGCGACCGGAACCGACATTCGCGCCACGCCGGCCAAACCCTAGCAGGGAGCAGAGAACGTGTCCGACTACTACGTGGCGCCTACCGCCAACCGGTTCGAGATCGGGCGCGTGATCAACCAGACCTTCGGCGTGATCGGGCGCAATGCGGTCAGCATCTTCATCGTGTGCTTCGCGCTCACCCTGACCGGCGTGTTGCTGGGCGCCCTCGTGCACTACGTCGCGGCCGGCCTGACGTCGGAGTGGCAGACCGGCGTCAACAGCATCGTCGGTTCGATCGTAAATTTTGCAACCCATGCAGTATTGCTCGGTTGCGTCACCGCCATCGCTGTCAACGACCTGAACGACCGCCGCGCGCCGTTCAGCTGGGCGTTCTCGGTCGGCTTGCGGCTGATCCTGCCGGTGCTGGGGATCAACCTCATCACCGCGTTCGGCATCTGCTTCGCGATGATTCTGTTCATCGTTCCCGGCCTTATGCTGCTGACCTGGTGGATCGTGGCGGTTCCCGTTCGCGTCGTCGAAGGGCCGGGCGTCATCAAGGCCCTGGCGCGGAGCCGCGAACTGTCCAAGGGGCGTCGCTGGCCGATATTCGGGTTAGTGGTGTGCTACGCTGTTCTGGCGGGCGTCTTCACGTTCGGGTTCATGGTCGCGGACGGCGGCTACGCGGAGTATGCGGTGCGGCTCGCCACGTACGATCCGCTGACGATGGTGATCCAGGTGATCTCGTCGACCATCCTGGCCGCGATCAGCACGTCCGGCGTGGCCGCCATCTACACCGAGCTGCGCCGCACCAAGGAAGGCGCACTGCCAGGCCAGCTCGCCTCGGTGTTCGACTAGCGCAGCACCGGAACCCGTCATTCTACGGCTGTCTGGTCAGGAATTCCGTTCCACCATCAGCGGCCCAACAGCCATCCGTCATCGCGAGCCGGCGCTTGGGAGCGCGGCGATCCAGGGCGGCGCCTACGGTGCTGGCGGCTGGATTGCCGCGTCGCAAGCGCGCCTCGCAATGGCGACAGTGGCATTTGGAGATGGGTCGCCGGGGTTACTTCCGCAGCTCCATCTGGATCGGCCCCTCGCGGCGGCCGTGGGTGAACTGCTCGACCACCGGGTTGCCGCTCTCCAGCAGCGCCGCGGCGGCGCCCTCCCACACGATGCGCCCGCGATACAGCATCGCCGCCCGGTCGCCAATCCGCGTTGCGGAGGCCATGTCGTGGGTGATCGCCATCGCGGTCGAACCGAGCCGCTTCACGCAGTCCACGATCAACCCGTCGATCACCGCGCCCATGATCGGGTCCAGCCCCGTGGTCGGCTCGTCGAAGAACAGGATGCTCGGCTGGGCCGCGATCGCCCGCGCCAGGCCCACGCGCTTCTGCATGCCGCCGGACAGCTCGCTGGGCGAGAGGTCGCCCACGCTGGCGGCCAGCCCCACCAAGGACAACACCTGCCCGGCGCGCTCCCGCGCCTCGGGCCGGCCCATCTTGTTCTGCGCCAGCAGGCCGAACGCCACGTTCTCCCAGACCGGGAGGCTGTCGAACAGCGCGCCGCCCTGGAACAGCATGCCGATGTCGCGGTTGACCGCCTCGCGCTCCCGCCGGCTCATGCGCAGCACGTCGCGCCCGTCGATGGCGATGCTGCCCTCGTCTGGCGTGACCAGGCCCAGGATGGACTTCAGCAGTACGGACTTGCCCGTGCCGGACCCGCCGATCACCACCATCGAGGTGCCGGGCATGACGTCCAGGTCAACGCCGTCCAGCACCTGCTTGTCGCCGAACCGCTTGCGCAGCCCGCGAATGCGGATTTTAGGTTCAGCGGGCAAAGAACAGTTCCGTCAAAACGTAGTCGCTGGAGAGGATCAGGATCGACGCCGCCACCACCGCAGACGTGGTCGCCGCGCCCACCCCCTCGGCGCCGCCGCGGCTGTTGTAGCCGTGGTAGCAGCCCATCAACGCCACTAGGAAGCCGAACACTGCGGCCTTGGCCAGGCCGCTCACCACGTCGGTCGTGGTCACGAACTCGAACGTGCTCTCAAGATAACCGCGCGGGTTCAGCCCGATCTTGAACACGGCGATGATGTAGCCGCCCATCACGCCGAGCACGTCCGCCACCACGACCAGCAGCGGCAACGCCAGAATCCCGGCCAGCAGGCGCGGCGCGACCAGGTACTTCATCGGGTTGGTGGACAGCGTGCCCAGCGCGTCGATCTGGTCGGTCACGCGCATCGTGCCGATCTCGGCCGCCATCGCGGCGCCGACGCGCCCGGCCACCATCAGCCCGGCCAGCACGGGGCCCAGCTCGCGCACCACCGACAGCACAACGATGGACGACACCGCGCTCTCGGCGTTGAAGCGGGAGAATCCGGTGAACGATTGCAGCGCGATCACCATGCCGGAGAAGATCGCCGTCAGCGCCACCACGGGGAGGCTGAAATACGCGAAGTCTATGAAGGCGCGCACGAACATGCGGCCATAGACCGGCGGCCGCACCACGTGCGACAGTCCCGTCAAGGCGAAGATCGCCACCGCGCCTGCCGCGCCGCAGCCATCCAGGGCCAGTCGCCCCAGCCACGCGATCCCGTTGAGCGGCCTCACAGATAGCGTCTGACGTAGCGCGGGCCGAGCGAGGTGAGGATCTCGTAGCCGTTGGTCCCGGCCAGCTCCGCCAGCGCGTCCACCCCGCCGGGGCCGATCAGGTCGAGCCAGTCGCCCTGTCGCAGGCTCGGCTCCGTGGTGACATCAAACGTTGTTAGGTCCATGGACACGCGACCTACCAGCGGCACGGGCCGTCCGTCAAAATACGCCACCGCCCGGTTGGTCAGCGCGCGCAGGAAGCCGTCCGCGTAACCGACCGACACGGTCGCGATCCGGCTGGGTCCGGACGCCGTCCATTGCGCGTTGTAGCCCACGCCGGCGCCTGCCGGCACGTCGCGGACCTGCAGCACGCGGGCGCGCAGGCGAACCACCGGGCGCTGCGGATTGGGGTGGCCCGGCGTGGGGTTGACCCCGTACAGCGCCGCGCCGGGCCGGGCCAGGTCCGACCCGAAGCCGGGGCCCAGGAACAGCCCGGAGGAGTTCGCCAGCGAACGCGGCGCAGTCGGCAGGCGCTCGCAGGCGGCGGCGAAACGTCGGCGCTGCCACTCGTTCTGCGGGTCGTCCGGACACTCGGCGCTGGCCAGGTGCGTCATCACGTAGCGCAAGTCCAGGCCGCGGAGGCGCCCGTGGTCGGCGGCCAGCGCATCCAGCGCCGCCGCGTCTAGGCCCAATCGATTCATTCCCGTGTCCACGTGCAGGATCGCCGGCAGCAGCCGCCCGGCCGCCCGCGCCTGGGCGGTCCAGCGGTCAACCTCGTCCAGCGTGCCCAGCACCGGGGTGAGGTCGTGCGCTGCGAAGTCGGCCTCCAGCCCCGGCCACAACCCGTTCAGCACGGCCAGCATGGCGCCCGGCAGGCTGTCGCGGATCGCCAGAGCCTCGCCCGGGTGCGCGGTGAAGAAGTGCCGGCAGCCGGCCGCGTGCAGCGCCGGCGCCACTGCCCGGGCGCCCAGCCCGTAGGCGTCCGCCTTCATCACCGCCGCGGTCGGCCCGCGCCGCAAGGCCCGCCAATTAGCGACGATGGCGCCCAAATCGACGTCCAGCAGCGTCGGCCACCCCGAGTCCGTCATGCCAGGGCCTGACCCTGGCATCCACGGGGCGCCGCATAAGCCGTGAGTGCGTTTTGGGCGGCGTCCGGACCCTGCACGGGATGCCAGCGTCGTTGGCGCCGCGTGGGTGGCCGGATCAAGTCCGGCCATGACAGTAGGGACAATAGGAACGGTGGTGGCGGGGTTGCGGAAGGCACGCCTAGACCAGCTTCACCAGTTGCTTGCCGAAGTTGCGCCCCTGCAACAAACCGAGGAACGCCTCCGGCGCGCTCGCCAGCCCGTGCGCCACCGACTCGCGATATTTCAGCTTTCCGGCCGCCACCATGCCGCCCAGCTCCGCCAGCGCGGCGGGCCAGTCCTCCATGTGCTCGCTGACGATGAAGCCCTCGATGCGCAGGCGAGAGATCAGGATTAGCCGCGGCTCCGCCATGATCATCGGCTTGCCGTCGTAGCCGCTGATCGCGCCGCACACAGCGATGCGGCCGAACGCGTTCATCCGCGCCATGACCGCGTCCAGCACCACGCCGCCGACATTGTCGAAATACCCGTCGATGCCGCCGGGCGCCGCCGCTGCCAGGTCCTCCGCCAGCCGGCCGGCCTTGTAGTCCACGCAGGCGTCGAACCCGAGCTCCTCCACCACGAAGCCGCACTTCTCCGCCCCGCCCGCGATGCCCACCACGCGGCAGCCATGCGCCTTGGCCAACTGGCCCACCACGGTCCCAACCGCGCCGCTCGCCGCGCTGACCGCCACCGTCTCGCCCGGCTTGGGCGCGCAGATGCGGTTCAGCCCGTACCATCCGGTGACGCCGGGCATGCCCACCGCGCCAAGATAGGCTGGCAGGGGGACGCGGCTGTCGTCCAGCTTCTGCATGCCCCTCCCGTTGGAGGTGCCGAATTCCTGCCAGCCGAACCCGGCCAGCACCTTGTCGCCCGGCGTCCAGCGGTCGTTGCGGCTTTCCACCACCTCGCCCACCGTGCCGCCCTGCATCACGGCGCCGAGCGCCTGGGGGGCTGCGTAGGATTTGTTCTCGTTCATTCGTCCGCGCATGTACGGGTCGAGCGAGAGGTAGTGGTTGCGCACCCGCACTTCGCCCTCGGCAAGGGGCGCCAGGGCCGCTTCGACCAGGCGGAAATTGTCGGCGCTTGCCGCGCCCGTCGGGCGGCTGGCGAGCAGGATCTGGCGGTTGATCTCGGTCATGATGGCGACTCTCCCGTGCCGCGCAACGCTAGCAGACGCGGCGCGCAGCCGTCATGCCGGCCTCGCTTACCCGGCCGCGCCGCAGCCCCTGATGCCGCGGACCAGCAGCGGCCCCAGCACGGCGGCCAGCTTGCAACGCGACACGTGCTGCGGCCGGGCGGAGGGCTGGCGGCGGATGTTGATCATCAGCATCCCGCCGCCCGCCAGCGCCAGATGCAGCGTGCCGGCCCGCAGCGCGCGGGAGTACAGCGGCTCCGGCCCGCCGATGCCGCTGATGATCCCCGCGCCCACCGCCGCCACCCGGTTGCGGTACTCCGCCGCCAGCTCCGGCGTGTGGGAGTGATACAGGCCGACCGCGACGTTCCAGTCGCCATGCGCCTCCGCCCCCAGCGAGCGCAGGTAGCGCGCCGCGTAGTCGGCGTTGGCGCCGGGGTCGAACGCCTCGTCCAGCGAGCGGAACGCGCCGGGGTGCATCGGCAAATCCACTTGCATGCAGCCTACATCGATGAACTTCGATCCGTGCGTCTGCGCCTGCTGCACCCAGGCGACAGCGGCGGCCTTGCTGTCCAGGAATAGGCCGCGCCCGTCCGCGTTGATCGTCCACGGCCACGCCCGCACGTCGCGCATGGCGGTGATGGGCCGTCCGCTCTCCGTCTTGGCGATGCTGCCCAGCAGGCCGTGCGGCAGGTCGTACTTGGTCTCCGCGGCGGCAATGGCGGCCTCGCACTGGCCGGCCTGCGCCACCGTCCAATCCGTATCCGCCGCATGGGCGGCGGCGGGAAGCAACAGGCAGCACAACAGCCAGGATCGGAGGCGCTTCACGCGAGCCGCCTACACCGAACCCGGGCGTCAGGCCAGCCGCCGCGAGAGGCCTGCCAGGCGCTCCATGACCAGCATCAGCGTCACCGTGAACACGATCAGCACGCCCGACAGCGCCGCGATGGTCACGTCCAGCTTGCCCTCCAGATCCTGCCACATGCGGATCGGCAGCATGTCCGTCGCCGCGTCGCGCAGGAACAGCGAGACGGGGATGTTGTCGAACGACGCCATGAAGCAGATGAAACCGCCCGCGATGATGCCGGGCCGGATCAGCGGCAGCACCACGCGCCGCCACGTCATCCAGCGCCCGGCGCCAAGGCTGGCCGAGCCCTCCAGCAGCTCCGGCTGCAGCTGCGTCAGGCTGGCGACGGTGTTGCGCACGACGTAGGGCACGCACACCACCGTATGGCCCAGGGTCAGCGTCAGCGGCGACACGGGCAGGCCGATGGCGGAGAACAGCATCAGCGCCGACAGCCCGAACGCCAAGGCGGGCAGCACAAGCGGCGCCATGAACAGGCTGTCCAGCAGCCGCGCCGACAGTCGGCGGGAGCGTGCGATGCCCATCGCGGCGGCGACCCCCAGCAGCAGCGCCAGCGCCGTGGTCCAGACTGCGACCTTCAGGCTGTTCCAGGCCGCGAACTGCAGCTGGTCCGCGTCCCACAGCGCCGCGTACCAGCGCAGCGAGAAGCCCGGCGGCGGGAACCGCAGCGACAGCCCCGAGGTGAACGAGATCACCAGCACCACGATGGTCGGCGCCAGCAACAGCAGCAGCGCCACCAGCGCCAGGCCGCCCATGACGATGCGGAAGCTGAGCGCCTCCCAGTCCGCCTGGCGCGCGGCGGGAACCGGGTCAGGCATGGGAGCGCGACGTCCGGCCCAGCAAGGTCAGCGCGGCCACCACCGCCAGCACGCACACCAGGAAGATCACCGAGATCGCCGCGGCGAACGGCAGGTCGCCCAGCGCGATCGCCTGCTGCAGCACGTAGGCGGGCATGAACAGCATCTGTCCGCCGCCGACCAGGCTCTGCGTGATGAACGCGGTGACGGACGCGGTGAAGGTCAGCAGGCACCCGGCGATGATGCCGGGCATCGCCAGCGGCACGATGACCGTGCGGAACGCCCGCCAGGCGCCGGCGCCCAGGATCTGCGCCGCGTCCGGCAGGTTCGGGTCCGCCCGGCCCAACGCGGCCACCAGCGGCAGCACCATCAGCGGCATCTGCACCTGCGCCAGCGCGGCCACCACGCCGCCCTCGGTGTACAGAAGCCGCAGCGGCGTCTCGACCAGGCCCATGCCGGTCAACGCGTTGTTCACGATCCCCTGGCGCCCGAGGATCACGATCCAGGCGAAGGTGCGCACCACCACGCTGGTGAGCAGCGGCAACAGCACCACCAGCGTGATGGCCGAGCGCGCCCAACCCGGCGAGCGCGCATGCAGCCACGCCAGCGGGAAACCGAGCATCAGGCAGGCGATCGTCACCTCCACGCCCAGCCGCAGCGTGGCGCCCAGCACGCTCAGGCTGAACCAGTCGCCGAGGAACCGCGCATACTGGCCGAGGCCGAGCCCGTCGCCGGTGCGCAGGCTGATCGCCAGCAGCAGGCACAGCGGCAGCGCGAACAGCAACGCCAGGAAGCTGCCGAGCGGCCAGGCCAGTCGCGGGTCGAATGCCGACGGTTCGGCCGCCGCCATCAGCCGCGCATCTCGCGGTTGAACCGGTCGATCCAGGCGGCGCGCTGCTCGTTGATCTTGGCCCAGTCCTGGAACTTGAACCGCTGCTTCATCGCGTCCGCGGTGGGCGCCAGGTCCTTCGCGACCGCGCCCGAGATCGTCACGCGGCTGTTGGTCGGCGTGACCAGGTAGGGCGCCTGCATCAGCGCGGTCTGCACCTCGGGCGACAGCGCCGCCTCGATCAGCTTGAACGCCAGCTCCTGGTTCGGCGAGTTCTTGGTGATGTGCATGGTGGTGCGGAAAGCGATCGCGCCCTCCTTCGGCGCCACCCACTCGACCGGCACGCCCTGCGCCTTGAGGATCTGGATCGCGTTGTAGTTGCCCGGCGAGATGTCCACCTGGCCCTGCTGGAACAGCGAGGCCAGCGCCCCCGGGTTGGCCGCCACCGCCGACAGGTTCGGCTTCAGCTTGGCCAGGGCGGCGAACCCGGGCTCCACGTCCGCCTCGCTGCCGCCGTTCATCCGCGCGATCTCCACCAGGAACCCGGTGCCGAGCGTGGAGGCGAGGTTGGTGATGCCCACCTTGCCCTTGTTCGACGGGCTCCACAGGTCGGCCCACGAGGTCGGCGGCGTCTTGATCGTCTCGGGGTTGTAGGTCAGGCCGACGACCTGGAAGAACGCGGCCGGGCCCATCGGCTCCTGCGCGACGGGCAGCAGGTCCTTGTAGTATTGGCTGCGGTCGACCGGGTACGGCTCCACCAGGCCCTGGGCGATGGCGAGCAGGCCCGGGCCCGGGTCGTGCAATTGGACGTCGATCGGCGGGTTGGCCCGCGCGGCGGACACCTTGGCGATCTGGTCGACCGACAGCATCGGGTCCAGCACGATCGCCGCGTTGTTGTTCGCCTTGCGGAACGCAGGGACCAGCACGGCCTTGTGCGCCTCCTCCCAGCTGCCGGTGAAGGTGGCGAACACCAGCGGCCGCGCCTGCGCATACGAGATGCCGGGAAAGGCGCGCATGGCGGCCAGAGTGAGCGCCGAGGTCAGCAAGGTGCGGCGGTGCATTTACGCTCCAGGGTCAGGGGATCGGGAAGGCGTTGGCGAGGCCGGGCGGCACGCTCACCCGCACCGGCGCGCCGGCCTGGCGCGGCGCGATGCCGGGGCCGCGCGGCTCGGTGATCTTGGCGGTGCTGCCGTCGGCGAAGCGCACCTCGTGCACAATGGTCGGGCCCAGCGGCAGGCCGAGCCCGACCGTGGCGGGGATGGCGTCGTCGGCGCCGTCCAGCCGCATGTGCTCGGGCCGGATGCACACGGTCACCCTGGCGCCCTGGCCCGCCGCGCAGGACCGCACGGGGACCGTGCCGCCGAGATCCAGCCGCACGGCTGTCGGCGACATGACCGTGCCCGGCATCATGTTGGCCTGGCCGACGAAGCCGTTGACGAACAGGCTGGCCGGCGCGTCGTACACCTCCGTCGGCGGCGCGAACTGCTCGAGCCGCCCGGCCGACAGCACGGCGACGCGGTCCGCCATCGACAGCGCCTCCTCCTGGTCGTGCGTCACCAGCACGGTCGTGACGCCGGACAGCCGCTGCAGCCGCTTGACCTCGATCTGCATGTCGAGCCGCAGGTTCTTGTCCAGCGCGGAGAACGGCTCGTCCAGCAGCAGGATCGCCGGCTTGACCGCCAACGCCCGCGCGAGCGCCACCCGCTGCTGCTGCCCGCCGGACAGCGCCCGGGGCAGGCGGCCAGCCAAGTGGCCGAGCTGCACCAGGTCCAGCATCCGCGCCGCCTCCGCCCGTTGCGTCGCGCGGTCCATGCCGCGCGCCGCCAGGCCGTAGGCGACGTTGTCCGCCACGGTCATGTGCGGGAACAGCGCGTAGTTCTGGAACACGATGCCCACCGCGCGCTTGTTCGGCGGCAGGTGGTCGATTGGCGCGCCGTCCACCACCACGCTCCCGGCCGCCTGCCGCACGAAGCCGGCGACGATCCGCAGCAGCGTCGTCTTGCCGCAACCGGACGGGCCGAGCAGCGCCACCAGCTCGCCCCCGCCGATGTCGAGGGTGACGTCGCCGACCGCGACCTGCCCGGCGTAGCGGTGGGTGATGCGGTCGAGCAGGAGAGAGCGGCCGTCGACGGGTTCGGTGGCAGTCATTACGCAGCGGAGAGCAAAGCCCGTGCCATTACATGCGCCGCACCGGCATCGTCCAGGCCATCGTCAGACCCAGCGCGCCGAACCCGGCGATGGTCAAAAACGCCGAGCGGAACGCGTCGCGGATCTCCGCCGACACCACCGCTTGCCGCGCCGCGTCCAGGCCCGCCATGGCGACCGGGCCGCGCTCCACCATGTCGGCGAACAGCGTGGCCGTGCCGCGGTCGGTGGCGGCCAGCGCGGCGAACAGCACCGCGCCGACGATCGCGGTGCCGAATGCGGCGCCGACGGAGCGGCTGAACTGCACGGACGCCGCCGCCGCGCCCAGGTTGGCCCGGCCCGCCACCAGCTGCACCGTCAGCTGCACCACGGGCATCGCCGTGCCCAGGCTCGTCGCATACACCGCGAACAGCACGGGGACCGCCACGTTGGACAGCAGCGGCGCGGCGAAAGCGAGCGTCAGCAGGGTGCTGATCGTCACCACCAGCCCGATCGACGGGAAGATCGCCGTGCGGCCGGTGCGCGCCATCATGCGGCCGGTGAACATCGAGCCGAACGCGATGCCCGCCGTCATCGGCAGCAGCATCAGCCCGACCTGGCCAGGCCCGATGCCGCGCACCACCTGCAACCAGATCGGCACGAAGGTCACCATGCCGACCACGGTGGCGCCGACGCAGGCCGCCATCAGGTCCGGCCGCCAGATTGCCGACTGGCGCAACAGGCCGAGCGGCAGCAACGGGCTGGCCGCCCGGCGTTCCTGCCGCAGCAGCAGGAGCAGGCAGATGATGGACACGGCCACAAGCGCCGCCGCCAGCGGCAGCGTCGCCGGGTCGAAGCGCTGCAGCCGCTCCAGCGCCACCAGGAGCGGCGTGATGAACCCGGCGAACAGCAGCGTGCCCAGCAGGTCGAACTGCATCCGCCCGCCAATGCCGGGCCGCCGCTTCAGCCGCAGCGCCAGCAAGGCCGCTATGGCGCCCAGCGGCAGGTTGACCAGGAACACCGAGGGCCAGCCGAACGCCTGCGTCAGCCAGCCGCCCGCCACCGGGCCGAAGGTGGCCGACGCGACGAAGATCGACGCGAGGTAGCCCTGGTAGCGCCCACGCTCCCGCGGGGGCACCACCTCGCCGACCAGCGCCTGGCAGGTTGTCATGATGCCGCCGCCGCCGAAGCCCTGCAGCACGCGCGCCGCGGTTAGCGCCAGGACGGTGGGCGCCACCGCGCAGGCCAGCGAGGCGACCAGGAAGATCGCCAGCGCGGTGAACAGCATGCGGCGGCGGCCCAGCACGTCGCCCAGGCGGCCGTAGACGGGCGCGGCGATGGTGGTTGCGACCAGGTACGACACCACCACCCATGACACCCGTTCCACGTCGCCGAGGCTGCCGGCAATGGCGGGTAGGGCGGTGGCGACGATGGTCTGGTCCAGCGCGGCCATGAACATCGGCAACATGATCGACGGGAAAACGGTGAAGAACAGCGCGCGCGCGCTGGGTTCGGCGGCGGGCGTGGCCGGAACGACGGTGGACGACATGCGGCAATCTCCGCCCCGCGGAACGCGTGCAACACCGCGGCGCTGTTCACGATCCCGCGAGCAGGGCGGCCCTGGACGGCGCGCGGCCGGGCGCGGAGTATGCCCGGCAATGAATGAAACCATCCCGCTCGACGGCCTGCCCCTCGCACGCCGCCGCCGGGCCGTGGCGACGCTGGTGCTGGCGATCGGCATGGCGGCGATGGACACCTCGATCGCCAACGCGGTGCTGCCAACCATCGCAGTCGACGTGCACGCGACGCCGGCGGATTCGATCTGGGTGGTGAACGCGTATCAGCTGGCGCTGGTGGCCTGCCTGCTGCCGTTCGCCTCGCTGGGGGAGATCTTCGGTTACCGCCGGGTCTACGTGTATGGGCTGGCGATGTTCACCGGCGCGTCGCTGATCTGCGCGCTCAGTTGGTCGCTCGGCTCGCTGACCGCGGCGCGGGTGCTGCAGGGCGTGGGCGCGGCCGGGTTGATGAGCGTGAACACGGCGCTGATCCGGTTCATCTACCCGAGCAACAAGCTGGGCCTCGGCGTCGGGGTGAACGCGATGGTGGTCGGCACCGGGACCGCCCTCGGCCCGACGGTGGCGTCCGGCGTCCTTTCGGTCGCGTCGTGGCCGTGGCTGTTCGCCATCAACGTGCCGCTCGGGTTGGCCGCGCTGGCGCTGGCGCTGCGGGCGCTGCCGCTCACGCCCCGGGGCAGCCACCGGTTCGACGTGCAGAGCGCCGTGCTGAACGCGGGCACGTTCGGCTTGCTGATTTTCGGCATCGGCGAGGCGGCGCACAGCGCATCCCTGGCGACCACGCTGGTGGTGCTGGGCGGCGCGGCGGTGCTGGGCACGCTGCTGGTGAGGCGGCAATTGGGGTTGTCGGCGCCCATGCTGCCGGTCGACCTGTATCGCCGGCCGATGTTCGCGCTGTCGTCGGTGACGTCCATGTGCTCGTTCGCCGCGCAGGGGCTGTCGTTCGTCTCGCTGCCGTTCTTCTTCCAGGCGACGCTCGGCCGCACGCCGGTGGAGACGGGGCTGCTGCTGACGCCCTGGCCGGTGGTCACGGCGTTGATGGCGCCGGTCGCCGGGCCGCTGTCGGACCGCTACCCGCCGGCCATCCTCGGCGGGATCGGCATGATGACGCTCTGCCTCGGGTTGAGCCTGATGGCGACGATCGGGGCGCATCCCGGCACGGGCGACATCGTGTGGCGGATGATGATCTGCGGCGCCGGGTTCGGCTTCTTCCAGTCCCCGAATCTGCGCGCGATCATGTCCGCGGCGCCGCGCGAACGCAGCGGCGGCGCCAGCGGCATCGTGGCCACCTCCCGCCTGGTCGGCCAGTCGGTGGGCGCGGCCCTGGTCGCCGTGTGCTTCGGCATCTCCGCCGTGCACGGCCCCGCGCTGGCCTTGACGCTGGGCGCCTGCTTCGCGGGCGGGGCAGGAGTCGCCAGCTTCTCCCGCCTGCTGGCCGGGCGAAAGTAGGGTGGGCTGCTCGCAGCACACCACCCGCGGTGGAGCAGCCTAGCGCTCCGAAGACGCCATCACCTGGTCCGCCGCCGCGCAGCCCGGCGTGGACGTGGGCTGGCAGTAGGTCAGCGAGAACGGCCACACCCGGCCGAGCGTCTGGTTGGCGCTGGCCGTCACGCCGCGCACCACCAGCGACAGCACCATCGCCACGGCGAGGCAAACTACCGCCCGGCTCAGCGCATCGGTCATGCCTCGCCTACTGAACCAGGGCGAGTTGCGGGCGGCCATGCGCCTCCTCCTCAGCCTCCATCAGCCTCGCCAGCACGGTCGCGAGCCGGTCCCGCGTGGGCCGGGTCGCGCGGGTGAGCGGCAGCCGCACTTCGCTGCCGCACAGTCGCAACGCCGTCAGTGCGGCCTTCAGCGGGATCGGGTTGCTCTCGGCGAACAGCGCGTCGTGCAGCGGCATCAGCATCTCGTTCACGCGGGCGGCCGTCGCCAGGTCGCCGGCGTCCCACGCCCGGTGCAGACGCGCGCACAGCGACGGGACAAGATTCGCCGTCACCGAGATGCAGCCGTGCCCGCCCATCGAGCGGTGCGCGCCGGCCGTCGCGTCGTCGCCCGAGAACTGCAGCAGCCCCGGCCCGCACAGGCCGCGCAACCGCACCGGCCGCGCGGCGTCGCTCGCGGCGTCCTTCAGCGCGACGATCAACCCGGCCTCGAACAGCCGCGCGACCGTCGTGTCCGCGATCGCGACGCTGGCGCGCCCGGGCACGTCGTACAGCACGATCGGCAGCGCCGCGGCTTGGGCGATCGCCTGCACGTGCGCCGCGATCCCGTCCTGCGTCGGCTTCACGTAGGGCGGCGGCGCGCACATCAGCGCGGAGGCGCCAGCCCGCACGGCCGTCTCGGCCAGCGCGATGGACTTGCCCGTGCAACTGCCGCCGCAACTGGCGATGATCGGGATCCGCCCGGCCCCATGCACGGCCGCGGCCACCACAGCGCCATGCTCGGCATCGGTCAGCGACGCGCCCTCGCCGGTGCTGCCGCACACCACGATGGCGCTCGTGCCGCGCCGGGCTTGGCGGTCGCACAGCCGCTCCACCGCGTCCAGGTCGACCTCGCCGCCGGCGAACGGCGTGGCAAGCGCCACCAGGGATCCGCCGAGCCCGGCCAGGCTGCCGGCCGGGCGCTTGAAGGCATGGTTCGCACTCATCGTCCGTCTCCCTCAGCCAACACGGCGGATAGCGGGCCGGCCTTGTTCCGCCGCGACGACCAATCCACCGCGCAGACCGCGCGCAGGCCCGGCGCTGAACCCGGCCGCGCCCAGCAACCGGCGCGTCTGCCGGACCAGCGTGGCCGTGGCGTCCGCGTGAAACCGCAGCAGCAGCGTCGCGGCCGGGGTCAGCGCGCGGCTTGCCAGCCCGATCGCCTGAGCGGCCTGCGCCGCCGAGCCGACGTTGACGATCACGAGGTCGGCCGGGTCGGCGTGCAGGTGGCAGGCCGGCCGGATCGCGGTCACCCCGGCGCAGCCGCGCCGCGCGAGCTGACACATCAGATCGGCCTGGCCCGAGCCGATAATTAGGGCATGCAAGCCCTCGAGCGGGCCGACGAAGTCCAGGAAGGCCGCGTTGGCGTCGGCTTCGCCGAGCGGCGACGGCTCGACCAGGCGCAGGGGAGGGAATACGGGCGAAGTTCGGGCAGGCACTTGAGTGCTCCTGATCCTGTTCGCCCCTAGATTTCGCTCTTGCGCATATAGAAACAATGTCGGTTATGCTTGCCTGCGGGAAGTCGGCCAGCCGTCGTGAAGACGGTTATATTTTTCTCCGTTCCAGCCCGGCAGCCGGCGGCGAAGCGCCTGATCGGCCGGGATCGGGGCTTCCCTTCCGCGAGCCCTGACCTTATAAGCCGACCGGCGGGTGATTAGCTCAGTTGGTAGAGCAGCTGACTCTTAATCAGCGGGTCGTTGGTTCGAACCCAACATCACCCACCATTGCCTTACAGGCGGTTACTCTGTCTCTGGCTCCGCCGCGGCTTGTTCGCCGAGATTGCGGGGCTTCAATGGGGCTTCAGCCCGGTGCATGGTAGCGTAGGGTGTCGGCCAAGTTGGCATGACGAGGCGCAACCTGCCGCCGTGGTCCTGCTTTCTCCGGCTGCTGCTTGGCCGTTTCGTTTTCGAGAGCGTCAGGCTCACCAGGGAGGCCGGCCCGGCTACACACAATGGCTTGTTATCTGTAACGGCAGTGCGATTGTCGCTTATGGCCCGCCACCGGCTCAATGGCACGGTCCCGCGCAGCCGGGCCGTACTGGACACTCTGCGGCGGGCTGGGAAGCCGATGGCAGCGAAGGCCATCGCGACGGCAATCATGGCCGAACGCGGCCCGGATCAGGCTGACCGGGCGCTTGTGCGGGCCATGTCCAAGCGGGTGGAATCCGCACGCCACCGCCTTTAGCCCTAACCACCCATCCGCTTCACCAGCGCAGCCATAGCCTGATCCACCATCGACTGCCCGTCTGCTTCTGCCGGCCTCGCGAAATCGAACAGCGGCAACGGGATCGGAGGCTTGTGGAAAGGAGCTCCCGGCCGGAACTGACGCCCATATGCCAAGAGCGGGCCGACATCGGGCGGCTTGCTGGCGGTGCGTCCCCCACGCGTGATCTGCCATTCGGCCGGAGGCTTCTGCTTCACCAGGGGACGAGGCGCTGCCGCTGCCTGCACAGCTTGAGTCGCTTCCTTCGCCGTCGTCTCGAACCACTCATTGCGAACGCATGAGCGAGCGAGGATGCGATGCGCTCGGCGCTCGATCGTGTGCGCCTCGCCGAACGGCACCGCGACAGCTAGGTGCAGGAACAGGTCGAACGGGCACGCCGTCTGCAGCGTGGCCAAGCGTTGCTTCAGATCTGTGGCGATGCCGACCTTCTGGAGGCCGACAGGTCATCATGCGCTACGTCGGCACCCGCGCTTCCGAGACGAACCCTTTCCGCAGCATCCCAATGATCCGCTCGATTCATGAGGTGTTCGGCCCGTCCAACGCGTTCGCAGCCGATTGGGCGTTGCAGATCGCCCGCCGTGATGTCGCGATCCTCGAGAAAGCCACCTCCTATCGCTACAGCGTGCTTGGCCAGGCCAACAAGGTGCGCGGCCCGATGCGTCGCCACTGGCAGGCCAAGGCGTTTCGCGCCATCAACGCCCACCGCGCCGAGCTGCGGGCCGCCCGCAAGGCGCTGGTGGCCGCAGAGGCCGCCATGCTGGCGTTCGCTCCGGCGGTGGCGGCCTGACCGATGGCCCACATAGCGCGCAAATCCGCTTACGACCGCCGGGTGCTTGAGGGCAGCATTCACCGTCCGCTGTCGGACGCTGAAATTCTGCGTAACCCGGCCGCCATCGCTCCTTGGATTGATCAGCTGCGCCGCGACTATCGCGACTGGCCGGCGCAGCGGCGCGAGTTCGCTGCCATGGGCGAGCGTCTTCAGAAGCTGCACGTAAAGGCTTTCGGGAAGCGTCATCCATGATCGCCCCCGTCGCCGTGCCCGGGCTGCGCATGCGCCCGGTGCGCGTGTCGGCACGTGGCGA
>CAXTBW010000058.1:0-26962 GCA_964242925.1 uncultured Acetobacteraceae bacterium | reverse complement strand
GCCAGCTTACTTGAAACGGCCAGCTTACTTGAAACGGCCAGCTTACTTGAAACGGAAGGTGATCCGGCCCTTGGAAAGGTCATACGGAGTCATCTCAACGTTGACCCGGTCGCCGGCCAGCACACGGATGCGGTTCTTGCGCATTTTTCCGGATGTGTGGGCGAGGATGCTGTGCTCGTTGTCCAATTTCACGCGAAACATCGCATTGGGCAGCAGCTCCAGCACGGTGCCGCTGAATTCGATCATATCCTCTTTAGACATTCATAGCCCTGCAACGACCTGCTTCTGTGACGGGGCGGAACATGATGTTGCAGACCCGCCGGGTCAAGCTTTGGACGTTTGCCCCAGCCGCATCGCAACACTGCGCGCGTGCGCCTGCAGCCCTTCCGCCTCCGCCAGCGCCACTGCGACCGGTCCAATCTGGGCGAGCGAGCCGGCGTCGGCCTGCACCCAGGTGGTGCGCTTGAGGAAGTCGAACACCGACAGCCCCGAGGCGAACCGGGCGGTGCGGCCGGTCGGCAGCACGTGGTTGGGCCCGGCCACGTAGTCCCCCAGCGCCTCCGGGCAGTCGTGGCCCAGAAAAGCGGCGCCGCAGTGGCGGATGCCCGCGAACAGGGCGGCAGGATCGGCGACCATAAGCTGCAGGTGCTCCGGCGCCAGGCGGTCGGTGAGCGCGGCGCCCTCCGTCCAGTCGCGCACGACGACAATGCAGCCGTGGTCGCGCCACGACTCGGCGGCTTCCGGGCGGGTCAGGCTGTGCAGCTCGGCCATCACGGCGTGGGCAACGGCGTCGGCCAGGGCCGGATCGTCGGTGATGAGGATGGCCTGCGCGCTCTCGTCGTGCTCCGCCTGCGCCAGCAGGTCGATCGCGACGCGGCGGGGAACGGCGGTGTGGTCGGCCAGGACCACCACCTCGGACGGCCCGGCGATGCCATCGATGCCGACGCGGCCGAACACCTGGCGCTTGGCCTCCGCGACGTAGGCGTTGCCCGGGCCAACGATGCGGTCCACCGGCGCGATGGTCGCGGTGCCATAAGCCAGCGCCGCCACTGCCTGCGCGCCGCCGACGCGGTAGATCTCGGACACGCCGGCGCGGCGGGCGGCGGCCAGCACCAGCGGGTTCAGCGCGCCGCTGGGCGTCGGCACGCACATGGCCAGCCGGCCCACGCCGGCGACGCGAGCGGGAATGGCGTTCATCAGCACGGAGGACGGGTAGGCGGCCTTGCCCCCCGGCACGTACAGCCCGACAGCGTCAAGCGGGGTCCACCGCATGCCCATGCGCAGGCCGGTCGCGTCCGTGGTGTCGATGTCGGCCGGCAGCTGCAGACGGTGGAACGCCTCGATCCGGGTCGCGGCCAGGTCCAGCGCGGCGGACAACTCGGCGGGAATGGCGTTGGCGGCGGCGTCGATCTCGTCGGCGCCGATGCGCAGCTGGCCGGCGGTGAGGGCGTGGTGATCGAACTGCTCGGTGAAGTCGCACAGCGCGTCGTCGCCCCGCTCGCGCACGGCGGCGATGATGGCGCCGACCGGCGCGTCAACCCGGGCGGTGGTGGCGCGCGCATCGTCCAGCAGGGCGGCGAAGGCGGCGGGGAAGTCCGCGTCGGCCGTGTTCAGCCGCTTCATGCCGCGAGCGGCGCGGCGAGGGCGGCGCGGAACCGTTCGATCCAGGCGCCGACGGCTTCCGGCTGGGTTTTCAGCGCGGTGCGGTTCACCACGAGGCGGCTCGAGACGTGGGCGATCACCTCGCTCTCACGCAGGCCGTTGGCGGCCAGGGTGGAGCCGGTCTGAACCAAATCCACGATCAGCTTGGACAGGCCAAGGCCGGGCGCCAGCTCCATCGCGCCGTTCAGGTGCACGATGTCGGCGTGGATCCCACGGGCCGCGAAGTGGCGGCGGGTGATATTGGGGTACTTGGTCGCTACCCTCACGCGGGACCATTTCCGCGTCTCCACGGTGTCCACCCAGTCGTCCGGTCCGGCGACGCTGACCCGGCAGTGGCCGATGCCCAGGTCCAACGGCGCATACAGCTCGGGGTAGTCGAACTCCATCAGCACGTCCGCGCCGCAAATGCCGATCTGGGCGCCGCCGAACGCCACGAAGGTCGCCACGTCGAACGGGCGCACGCGCACCACGTCCAACGCCGGGTCCTGTGTCGGGAAGCGAAGGCGACGTGAGTCCTCGTCCAGGAAGTCTGCGGCGGGGTGGATGCCTACACGAGCGAGCAGGGCGCCGCATTCGCTCAGGATGCGGCCCTTCGGCAGGGCCAGCACCAGCGGGCTGGTCTGTTCGGGCGCCAGCGCTGCGGCCGGGAAGAAGGCGATCATGCGGTTTCTCTGCCGAATTGAGGGTCGCCGTAGCACTTTCCGGCCGCGCCCAGCCAGCAACCCAGGCGGCGGGCTGGGTTGCCCGCCGCGCCGGTCAGCCTAGCGCACGGCGCCGTAGGACGGTGCGCCCAGGCCCGGACACGCGCATTGCGAACCGACCGGCAGCGCCTGCGGCAGGTTGCACGTGTAGACGCCCGCGAAGCACTGCGCGCCGTAGGGAACCTGCTGGCCGGGCGCGTAGGCGACGGGGCCGGGCGCCGGCGCGCCGATGCAGCCGGCCAGCCCGAGCAGCGTGGGTGCGCACAGGGCCAAAACGCGCAGAGCGGTGGCGGGGCGAACGAGACGGTTCATGGCAGTCGACTCCTGATTGGTTGGGGCAACAAAGCCGCGGCGGCGCAGAAGTTCACCGCATCATGCCGCCGGCGCCTCCTGCAACTGGCCCAACAGCCGCACATGGCTGCGCAGGCCGTGGTGGAAGCAGCGCCACTCGAACTTCTCGTTGGGGCTGTGCACCTGATCGTCCGCCAGGCCGAAGCCCATCAGCAACGAATCCACCCCCAGCAGCCGGCGCATGCTCTCTACCACGGGGATTGAACCGCCGGATCCCATCAGGACAGCCGGGCGGCCATACTCGTCGGCGAGCGCCGTGCGGGCAGCCTGCACCCACCGGCTGTCGGACGGTATCTCGACGCCGGGCGCAGTCCCGAACAGCTCGAAGCTGACCCGTGCGTCCGCGGGCGCGCGTTCGGTGACGAACTGCTTGAACGCGGCATAGATCGCGGCCGGGTCCTGGCCCGGGACCAGGCGGAACGACACCTTGGCTGCGGCCTCCGCGGCGATCACCGTCTTGCTGCCAGCGCCGGCATAGCCGCCCCAGATGCCGTTGATGTCCGCGGTGGGCCGCGCCCACATCCGCTCCAGCGGCGGGCGGCCACGCTCCCCAACGGGGACCGATAGACCAATCCCGCCCAGGAACAACGCCTCGTCGAAGCCGAGCGCCTGCCATTCGGCGGCTTGCGCGGCTGGCGTCTCGGCCACGCCGTCGTAGAAACCGGGCAGCTGGATGCGGCCATCCGCATCATGCAGGGCGCCAAGAATGCGGGTCAGCGCGTTGATGGGGTTGAGCGCGGACCCGCCGAACAGGCCGGAGTGCAGATCCCGCTCGGCGGCGCGCAAGGTCAGCTCCACGTAGACCAGCCCGCGCAGCCGGGTGGTGATGGCGGGGGTGTCGACATCCCACATCCCCGTGTCGCTGATGATGGCGATGTCGGCGGCGAGCGCGTCGCGGTGCTCGGTCAGGAACGGTTCCAGGTTGGGGCTGCCGACCTCCTCTTCGCCTTCGATCAGCACGCTCACCGGGCAGGGCGGCCCGCCGGCGACCGCCTGCCAGGCGCGCAGGGCTTCCAGCCACATCATGACCTGGCCCTTGTCGTCCACGGCGCCGCGGGCGGTCACGCGTGGGCCGTGTGGCCCCTCGGAAACAACCGGCTCGAAAGGCGGGGTGGCCCACAAGTCCAGCGGCTCAGCGGGTTGCACGTCGTAGTGGCCATAATACAGCAGACGCGGGCCGGGCGCCGTGCCGGGATGGTGGGCCAGCACCACGGGATGGCCGCCGGTCGGTAACACCTGCGCGTCGAACCCGATCGCTTCCAACTGGGCTCGCAGCCACTCCGCCGCGGTGACGCAATCGGCCGCATGGACGGGCTGCGCGCTCACGCTCGGGATGCGCAGCAGGTCGAACCAGCGGGCGCGCGATGCGTCCAACCCAGCCTCCACGTGTTCCAGCGCGGCCTGCAAGCTCATGTCTTTGCTCCATAGGTGTTGAGGAACATGGTCACCGCAGCCCGCACCACGAGGCTGGCGTCGATGTCGCTCGGCATGCCAAGCCGGCGTTGCATGGCGATGCGGGTTTGGCAGAGCGCGAAGAACTGCTCGGCAGCAAAGCGCGGGTCCGCGACGACGAGGCGCCCCGTCAGGACTTCCCGCTGCAGCCAGTCCGCCATAAACGAGGTGGCCTGCGTCGGTCCCGCATCGAAGAAGGCGCGGGCCAGGTCAGGGAATTTGTGGGCCTCGGCGACCACCAACCGGTGCATCGTCAGGCCGATGTCTGAGATCATCAGCTCCAGCATCCGCTCGCCGATCACCTGCAACGCGGCGGCCGGGTCGCCGTCGGGTTCGGTGATGTCGAAGGCCTGCGCCAGCTTGCGTTCGCACTCCATGGCGATCAGGGCGGAGAACATTTCCGCCTTGCCGGCGAAATAATTGTAGAGCGTGCCTTTCGAGACGCCGGCCTGGGAGGCGATGCGGGCCATGCTGGCGCCTTCGTAGCCGTCCTGCGCGAACACGGTTGCAGCGCCCGCCAGGATCAGGCGGTGTTTTTCCGGCGAGAGGGCATCGGCGTCCGACATCGTCACTCCTAGTCGGGTTGACCTTCGGCCCGAACCACGCTTGTTGTCAAAGCCGGTGACCGATCGGTCAGCCCGGGGGTCGGTCGACCCTCCACCCGGAAGGCGCGCTCAGCCCTTGAAGCTAACTCTGCCTGCTGTCACAGCCGCCTGCCTGTTGGCCGGGTGCACGGTCGGCCCCGATTTCCAGGGGCCGCGCCTGTTCGCGCCGTCCTCCTGGTTCGCCAGCCGTCCCCCGGCGCCGACCACCCCCAGCGTCGTGGTGGCCGAGCCGATCGACCCGGCGTGGTGGCGCGCCTTCAACGACCCGATCCTGACGGGACTGGAAGAGCAGGCCGCCCGCTCGAATCTCGACGTCCGCCTGGCGACCGTCCGGTTGCAGGAGAGCCGACTGCAGCGCGGCGTGACGGCGGCGCAGGAGTATCCGAGCGCGGAGGCGAACGGCTCCTACACGCGGGAGAAGGTCAGCCCGCGCGGCGTGCTGGGCCTTATCGGCGGCGGCAGCTCGAGCAGCGGCGGCTCCGGCACGAGCACGCAGACCAGTTCCAACGGCCTGGGCGGGACGCAGAGCGGCATACCGACCGGCGGCAGCAGCAGCGGCAACGCCAGCAGCGGTTCGCACATCGGCGCGTTCAACCTGTTCCAAAGCGGCTTTGATTCCACGTGGGAGATCGACTTCTGGGGCCGCGTGCGCCGCCAGGTGGAGTCGGCCGACGCCACCATCGAGGCCTCCGCCGAGACGCGGCGGGACTCGCTCGTCACCGTGCTGTCGGAACTGGCGCGCGACTACCTGCAGCTGCGCGGGCAGCAGCGGGACCTGCAGATCGCCAACGCCACGCTGGAGAGCGACCGGCAGAGCCTGCGGCTGACGCAGCAGCGGCAGCAGGGCGGGCTGACCACCGGGTTGGACGTGGCCAACGCGTCGGCGCAGGTTTCCACCACCGCGGCGCAGATCCCGCAGTTGGAGGCGACGGCCGCCACCACGATGAACGCGATCGCGCTGCTGCTGGGCGAGACGCCGGGAGCGCTGAGCGCGCGGCTGTCCCCCGCGCAGGCGGTGCCGCCGGTCCCGCCCGCCGTGCCGGTCGGCCTGCCGTCGGAGCTGGCGCGGCGGCGGCCGGACATCCGCCGGGCTGAGGCGCAGTTGCACGCCGCCACTGCGGACATCGGCACGGCGGAGGCGGACTTCTTCCCGAAGGTGACGCTGTCCGGCAGCATCGGGGTGCAGTCGCTGCGGTTCAAGGATCTGGGCAATTTCGGCGCCTACGGGGCGCTGCAGTATTCCGGAGGGCCGTCCGTCACGATCCCGATCTTCGAGGGCGGCCGGCTGAAATATACGCTCGACCTGCGCAAGGCGCAGCAGCAGGAGGCCGCGGTCACCTACCAGCAGGTGGTGCTGCAGGCGTTCCACGATGTGGACAACGCGCTGACCAACTACAGCGCCGAGCAGTTGCGCCGGACGCAACTCGCCGCCGCCGTGACGCAGGCGCGCATCGCGCTATCCCTGGCGCGGCAGCAATACACGCAAGGGCTGGCGAGCTTCCTGGACGTGCTGACGGCGCAACGCACGGTGTTCACCGCCGAGCAGCAATACGCCGACAGCACGACGACCGTGTCGACCAACCTGGTGCAGCTTTACAAGGCGCTCGGCGGCGGATGGGAGACGAGTTTCCCACGCGGTTCCCCGGCCGAGCAGGCGCCGCTGCTGTTCGTCCGGTAACTTGGCTTCTTCCTCTCCCGCTCGCGGTAGAGGGCTTTTGAAGCGGACGTGGAAATCGGCTACCATCCTCCCCGTGCGACGCACTCTCGCCCTGCTCGCCTTGCTGGCCGTGACCGCCCCGGCGCGGGCGGATGACGTCGCGTCCGCGCTGCGGGATGCGCGGTGGGCCGACGCGGACGCGCTGGCGGCGCAATATCCCGACCCGGTCGCGCGCAAGCTGGTGCAATACGTCCGCGTCCTGACGCCCGGCGCGGCCCACCCCGGCGAGATCGCGGCGTTCATGGCGGAGAACCCGGCCTGGCCCAACCAGGCGCTGATGACCCATCGCTTGGCGGACGCGATGGCGGCGGAGCCGGACGATCACGCCGTGCTCGACTTGTGCCAACGGCTAGCGGCGCGCGAGACGCCCTCGATGCTGCGCTGCGCCACCGCCGACGCCAATGCCGGCCGCGCGCCCGATGCGGCGGAGGCGGCGCGGCAGGCCTGGATCGGCGGCGTCACCGATGCAGGGGCGGAAACCGCCTTCATGCGCCAGTGGGGCCGGACGCTGACCCCGGCCGACCAGTGGCGCCGCTTCGACCGGCTGGCCTGGGGCGACAACGGCGCGGTCGGCGGGCCGGCCTGGCGGCAGATGGCGCGGCTGGATGCGGCCACGCGGCCGGTGGCGGAGGCGCGGCTGGCGCTCAAGCGCGACGACGCGTCCGCGCGCGCGCTGGTGGCCGCGCTGCCCGGCGGGGCGGCGGTCGACCCGGGGCTGATGCTGGACTTGGCTAAATGGCTGCGCCGCGCCGGGCAGGACGATGACGCGCTGAAGCTGTGGCTCGCCATGGGCGCCGCGGCGGAGCACGCCGTGACGGCCGAGCGGCGGCCGGCGTTCTGGGACGAGCGCAACCTGCTCGCCCGCCGGCGCCTGCGCACGGGGGACGCGGCCGGCGCCTACGGCCTGGCGGACGGCGCCTTGGAACTGGCGCCCGAACAGGCGGGCGATGCCGAGTTCCTGGCCGGTTTCATCGCCTTGCGCCGCCGCGGCGACACCGACGCCGCCGAACGGCACTTCCGCGCGCTGGCCGGGCTAAGCCACGCCGCGATCACCCAGGGCCGGGCCTGGTACTGGCTTGGCCGCACTGCGGAGGCGCGGCACGACGCCGCCGCCGCCCGCGCGGCCTACACGGCGGCGGCGGCGTGGCCGGCCACGTTCTACGGGCAGCTCGCCGCACGGGCGATGGGGGAGGACGACGCGACCCTCGCCGCCCGCATCCGCGCCTCCCGCGACCCCGGCTGGACCCCGGCGCGCGCGCTGGACTTCATCGGGTTGGAGAACACCCGCGCCGCGGCGCTGCTGGTCGAGTGGGGGGAGGTTGGCCGCGCCCGCGCCTTCGTGCTGCGGCTGGACGCGCTGGCGGTGGATGGCACGGACCGCACGTTGGCGGCGCGGCTCGCGGTCGGGTTCGGCATGCCGGACTTGGCCGTTGCGATCGCGCGGCGCGCCGGCCGGGACGGGGTGACAATGACGGAGGCGGGCTGGCCCATGGCGGTGACGCCCCCGGCGGGCGCCGTGGAGCCGGCGCTGGCGTTGGCGCTGATCCGGCAGGAGAGCAACTTCAACACCGAGGCGCTGAGCCCGGCCGGCGCGCGCGGGTTGATGCAGCTCATGCCGGCGACCGCGCAGGCGATGGCGAAGCGGCTGGACGGCGGCGCCTTGAACCTGGCGGCGCTGGCCAGCGACCCGGCCTACAACATGCGCCTAGGCACGACCTTCCTGGGTGTGCTGATGGAGCAGTACCACGGGACGGTGCCGTACGCGGTGGCCGGCTACAACGCCGGGCCGAGCCGGGTCGCCGACTGGCTGTCGACCAACGGGGAGCCAGGGGCGGCGGGGCTGGACATGGTCGACTGGATCGAGCTCATCCCGTTCAGCGAGACCCGCAACTACGTGCAGCGGGTGGTGGAGAACCTGGTGGTGTATCGCGCGCTCTCCGGCACGGCGCTGCCGCATCCGTTGGCGCGTTGGCAGGGATGAGCGTCGCGCGGCTGGTGGCGAGCGGCGGCGGGGCAGGCTTTCTGCCGCGCGCGCCGGGCACCTGGGGGTCGCTGGTCGCCTTGCTCGGCGGGTGCGGGTTGCTGGCGCTGGGCGGGCGATCCGCGTTGGCTGCGGGTGCGGCGCTGGCGACCGGCGCCGGGCTGTGGGCGATCCCGCGCGCGGGCGGGCAGGCCGACCCGGGCTGGGTGGTGATCGACGAGGTCGCGGGGATGTGGGTCGCGATGCTGCCGCTATCCCGCCCGTCGCCGGCGCCCGTGCTGGCGGCGTTCGCGCTGTTCCGCCTGTTCGACATCGTCAAACCGGGACCGATCGCCAGGCTCGACCGCGTTCCCGGCCGGGTTGGGGTGATGGGAGACGACCTCGCGGCCGGCGCGTTGGCGGCTGGGGTGCTATGGGTGGTGCGGGCATGATGCTGGACGAAACGATCCTGGTGGCGGCGGCCGAGCTGCTCGATCACCTGCGGGCGGCGGGGCTGATGGCCGCCACGGCGGAAAGTTGCACTGGCGGGCTGATCGCGGCTGCGCTGACGCATGTGCCGGGGTCGTCGGACGTCGTGGAGCGCGGGTTCGTCACCTATTCCAACGCGGCGAAGGCGGAGATGCTGGGCGTGGACCCGGCCGTGATCGCCGCGCACGGCGCCGTCAGCGAGCCGGTGGCGGCGATGATGGCGGCGGGGGCGCTGGCGCGTTCGGCGGCGGATGTGTCGGTGGCGGTGACGGGGGTGGCCGGACCGGGCGGCGGCAGCGCCGACAAACCGGTCGGGCTGGTGTGGTTCGGGTATGCGCGGCGGGGTGGCGCGCCGCTGACGGAGCGGCGGGTGTTCCCCGGCGACCGCGCGGCGGTGCGGGCCGCGACCGTCGCACGCGCCTTCGAACTCCTGCGCCAGGCTGCATCTTCGCCCTCTCCTATAGGGAGCGAGATTTCCCGGCAGGGCGGCGCGCCATGAGTCCGGGTTACCTGCCGTTCGCGGGCGCGCTCGAGCTGCCGGCGTTCCTGTGCGACAATTGCGGTTATTGGCAGCGGCATTTCGCCACACCCCCGTCGTGCCCGATGTGCCTCGATGCGCGCCACGTCGTGCCGCAGGACGGCTGGCGGTTCTGGACCCTGTCGGAAGCGCAACAGCGCTTCCCGTGCCATTGGGCGGAGCTCGAGCCCGGCGTTTGGCGGTTCTGGAACGAGCCGGTCGGCGGCATCGGGCCGAGCGGCTACCTGATCCAGACGCCGGCGGGCAACATGGGCTTCGAGGGTTGCCCGGTGTTCAGCGAAGCGGCGCTGGACCACATCGCGGCGCTCGGCGGACTCGCGGTGCTGTCCGCGTCGCACCCGCATGCCTACGGCGCGCTGTGGCAGTTGCAGGACCGCTTCGATCCGGAACTGGCGCTGCACCCTGGCGACCTCGAGTGGTCGTCCGCGCTGCGCGTCACATGGCCTTTCGATGACGCGCTGGAGCCGATGCCGGGTCTGGAGCTGCATCTGACGGCCGGGCACTTCGCCGGGCACACGGTGTTGTTCGACCGCGCGCGGCGCATCTTGTTCTGCGGCGACGCGCTGAAATTCGAGATGGCGCCGAGCAACCCGCGCGCGGCGTTGACCATCTCCGCGCACAAGGCGTTCGTGCGCGGCGTGCCGCTCACGCCGGCGGAGTTGCGCCGTTACCGGGCGGTGTTCGCGGCGCTGGACTTCTCGCAGACCTGGACGCCCTTCGAGCAGGCGGCCAACAGCGGCCGGGCGGAGGCGTTGGCGCTGATCGACGGCATGCTGGCGACTCGGTCCCACGCGGCGCCCGTTGCGTTGGGCAGCCTGAAACGAATAGGCGCCAGCTAGTTGCCGTAACCTGACTGGCTGACGGCTTGGCGCCGCGTGGGCGCCCGAATAGGGCCCATGCTGTCCGGCATAGGGTCGGTCGTAGCGACCTCGCTTAACGAAGCTAGTTCCGACCCGTCATGCCAGGGCTTGACCCGGTGATTGATCTCTCTCTCTATCTATCCAACAGCTACAAAAATCAATAAAGTCACCAATGATCACAAGTATCGAGATTACAGAATCGGGACTGGATTGCAGCCCATATACTATGGCTTTAACCTCTGGTCAGTAGGGCGGCACACTATCCCGGGCGCCGACGTTGCAGAGAGCACGGCGGGCTGAAAAGGCGATAGCCGGTGCTATGGCGGACCATATATCTGGCAAGCGCAGGGTCAAAACGACGTCAAGATCGCTGCAGACGACACGGGGTATCAGAAATGGCTCTGGTGAGTGACCTATTAAGATTGCCAGGAGCAGCGTCACAGCCGACAACGCCACGCATTTCGATCATCATGGCAGCCTATAATGCATACAGCTTTCTGCCGCATGCATATGCCGCGATCTGTGCGCAAACCGTCCAGGATTTCGAGGTCATCGTCGCCGACGACCTATCCACCGACGAGACTGTGAGATGCGCGGAACAGCTCATCGCAAGGGATCCACGGGTTCGCCTCGTTCGCGCGGCAATCAACACCGGACCTGGTGGGGCCCGTAATCGCGCGATTGCAGCGGCAAGGGGTGAATGGCTGATCGTGCTCGATTGCGACGACTTCATGCACCCGGCCCGCCTCGAAACGCTGCTGAGAATTGGCTGCAACAGCAACGCGGACGTCGTGCTTGACAACGCCGTCCTGGTCGACCCGGCGACCTTCACGTCCAGCTCCACTGTCTTCGCGCCCGACCCGGCCTATGTGGACGGCGAGGTCCTGGACTTGGGTGAATACCTGCGTCGGATCATGTGGGGACGCATCTACAGGGACCTGGGTATCCTCAAGCCGGCCATCCGACGGTCATTCCTGGAGCGCACGGGGCTTCGCTACAATGAGGCCCTCCGGTGCGGCGAGGATTCCATGCTGATGCTGCACTGTCTTCAAGCAGGGGCGAAGTTCGTTCTGTCGCACGATCCCACCTATTTCTACACAATGGCGGTGTCCACCACTACGAAGCAGAGTTCGGAGACCTCCAGGACCAATAAAGGTCTGATCAAGGACCAGATAATCGAGACGCAGCGGTTCTGCGACGATATGCGGAGGACCGATCCAGGGTTGCCGCTACGGCAAACCATCGACGCGCTTGTTCAATGCCGGTGCTCGGTGCTGCTCCGGCGGGCTGTAAGGGGTAGAAATCCGGCTTTGCTGCGAGGCATCAGCGTCCGGACGTTGGGCTGGACGCTGTTTTACATCATGCGCGAACGCAGCCTGCGCCGCCGCGCGGTCGCGGCGTTCGGCGATCGCCGCGACCTGGACGACATGGTCGCGCTCTACCGCGCGGCGACCTGAACCGGCTGGTCCACCATCGTGCGGTCAGCGTGGCCTTGCGTCCGAAATTCGAAGCCTGGCGGCGATGCGCGCGGACCGCAACACGGGACGGCGTTCGATGACAGCGGCAGGCCAACTCCTCGCGGCTTCCCTCACGGCAGCCGATCCTCCTCTCCTTCCTCGATGCGGTCCACGGGTGCAAGCCTCGCCCCGCGGCCGAACGCTTGACCGGAGCGCTCGACAGCCTTGCCGGCGGCGCGGCTCCCGCGCAGGCCTGCCAGGAAACGTCGGCAGGCAGCGAACAGCGTCAATGCGCTCTCTCGCAGGCCAAGCAGGTTCAGCGCCACGCAGACGGCGGAATAGGTCAAGGCGCCAGCCAGCATCCGCTCGGCCAGGCTAAGCGGCATACCGGCAGGAACCATCAGGACGACGACCGTCATGGCGGCTGCGGCTAGTCCAACCTTGGCGATCACGGCCAGGGGCAAGGGCATCGGCTGCGCGCTGCGGCCTAGCCAGGCGGCGTGCGCGCAGGACAGTCCGACTGCGATCGATGTCGCGATTGGCGCGCCGACCAGACCCAGCATGGGAACCAGCGCCAGCGTGCCAACGACGGCGATGACCGTTGCGACCGTCGCTACGACCACTTGTTGGTTGGGCTTCTTTCCCAGTTGGAAGGCCTGGTCCAGGTAGACGCCGCGAAAGCCGCCGAGCAGCGCGGTCAGCGCCATCCATGGCGTCAGCAGCGCCACCGTCGCCCGGTACTCGGGCGCGACCAGAAGTTGCGCCAGGTCTTGCGCAGTCAGCGCCATGCCGAGCGAGGCGGGTGCAAGCGCGCCCAGCACCACTGCGAAGTTCTGCTCGAGTTGCCGCCGCAGCGCAACGCCGTCTCCTTGTTCCCAGGCGCGAACCGCGGACGGATACGTGGCCGAGCCGATGGCGGACACCACCACCGTCAGCACGTTCTGCGACAGCGCGTACGCCGCGGCGTACAGGCCGAGCTCGTGCGCGCTGGTCAGGATACCGACCAAGCCGCGCACGCCGCTGGTGAACACGCTCAGCAGCAGCATGCTGACCGCGAACGGGGCTCCGAACGCCATCGCCTGCCACGCGAGCGCGCGGTCGAATCGGCCACGCCGGACAATCAGATGGCGCCGTCCGGTCGGTATCAGCGCCAGGCAGAGCGCCGCGCAGGTTGCAACCGCCGTGTACAACGGGTCGTGCGTGAGCGCGGCGGCGCCGAGCGTGAACGCCGCCAGCAGCCAGGCGCGGTTAAGGTTCAGCGCGAGATAACGCATCGGCCGGAACGCGGCGACCTCGAACCGTGCGATAAGTTCGAAGAACGCGAAGGCGTAGGCCATGCACAACCCGATGCCGAACAGCGGAGCCTCGGCGGGCGGCACCCAGCCGACCAGCCATACGGCGCCCATGACCACTGCCGTGACCACCATCATGGCTCCATAGAGCGCGATGAAGGTCGGTATCGTCCGCGCGTCGTGTCGCCGGCTCTCGTAGAACCGCATGAAGGACAAGCCCAGCCACTCGAACGCAATGGTGGAGCCGAAGCTCATGATGATCTGCGTAAGGCCGTACAGGCCGTAGGACGACGGCGGCAACAAGCGGGTCAGGATGGAGGTGGTCATCACGCCGAGAAGGCCAGGGATCAACCGGGCCATGATGTAGATCAAGCTATTGCGGACGACCATGCGCCGAGCTTCTCCTCGCTTTGGCAGATACGTCTAAGCCGAGTATTTGTGTGGCATCTTCAACCAAAATTTGCAAGGAAGCAGCGAAAACTCGCGCATCGCGTGTTGCAACCGAGCTCTGTGCGCTTGCTGAACTGCTGTCGACCTCCCAGGACGGGGCGCCAACTTGGGGGGACCCGGCCCTTGCCTATGAGACCCGGGGGTCAGGAGCGTCATCACACGTGACGGCTACGAGGTTAGGCAGCACCGCCAAGCCGAAGGGTGGTGATGCTGGAACGCCCGGACGTGACGGTTCAGATCGGTGCGGTCGCGTCCATGGCTGGTCGCATCGACCCCCGGCCCTGCTCCGTTGCCGGCAAAATGTCCCTCGCCTCGACCAGGTGCCCGGTCGCCCGGCGTTCCACCCAGCCCCACACGCGGCGGATCGTCTCCGTCATGGCAAGGTAGATCAGCGCGGCATACAGGTAGATCGAGAAGTCGAACGTTCGCGCAAACACCAGCCGGGTTTGCCCCATGAGGTCCAGCAGCGTCACGATGGCAGCCAGCGCGCTAGCCTTGATCATGCTCACCAGCTCGTTGCCGAGTGGGCGCAGCGCCACCAGGAAGGCCTGCGGCAGGATGACGCTGCGCATGGTGCGGTAGCGGGAAAGGCCCAGGGCGTGCGCGGCCTCAATCTGCCCTTTCGCCACGGAGAGCAGCGCGCCGCGAAAGATTTCCGCCTGGTAGGCGGCGGTGTTCAGCGCAAACGCGAAGATGCAACAGAAGAACGCCTCGCGGAACACGGTCCACAGGCCGACCGATTGCAACGCTGGCCGTATCTCCCCCGCGCCGTAGTAGACGAGGTAGAGCTGGCAGAGCAGCGGCGTGCCGCGGAAGACGGCGACATAGGCCAGCGCCGGCCAGGCCAGCAGAGGGTTGCGCGACATGCGCGCGCGACAGAGCGGGATGGCAAGCAGGAAGCCCAGCACGACCGAGATCCCGACCGTCTCGACCGTGATCTGCAACCCCGCCAGCAGCCGCCAACCGTGTTCCTGCAACAACGGCAGGTTGACGATGAAGCCGACCAGATCGTTCATCGGGCGTAACCACGGGAGAAGCGCCGCTCCAGCACCGCCTGGCCCGCCATGCTGGCGATGCTGATGACCAGGTAGACGGCGCCCGCCGCGGTGTAGAACAGGATCGGGTCGCGGGTGTTCTTCGCCGCCTCGGAGGCGGCGCGCAGCAGGTCCATCACCGCGAGGGTGGAGATCAGCGACGTGTCTTTGACCAGCACTGCCCAGATGTTCGCCATGCCCGGCAGCGCGACACGAATCAGTTGCGGCAAGGTGACCAGGCGGAAACCCTGCACCCGGGTCAGCCCGAGCGAGCGGGCGGCCTCGCCTTGGCCTTTCGGGACGGCGCTGAGCGAGGCGATCCAGATCTCGCTGGAATAGGCGGACACCACGACCGACAGCGCGATCACGCCCGCCAGGAAAGCGTTCAGCTCCAGCCGTCCCGTCAGGCCGACCAGGTGGCCCAACCGGTCGAGCAGCGCCTGCAGGCCGAAATACACGATGAACAATGCCAGCAGGTCGGGAATGCCGCGAAAGAAGGTGGCGTACGCCTCGCCGAGCATCCGCGCGATGCGGGAGCCGGACAGGCGGATCAGCGCGAGCGCCAGCCCGGCGCCGAAGCCGAGCGGCACGGACGCCAAGGCGAGCAGGATGGTGACGACCGCCCCCTGCAGCAGCAGCGGCGCCCAGCCGGCCGGTCCGAACAGGAGGCCGAACGACGTCATCCTACGGGCAGGGCGTCAGCTGGTCTTGCCGCGGATGTCGACCTTGAAGTAGCGCGCCTCAAGCTTCTTGTAGGTGCCGTCCGCGTCCAGGTCGTCGATCGCCTTGTTGAACGCGTCGCGCAGGTCGGTGTCTTCGGGGCGGAAGGCGGCGCCCACGCCAGGACCGTGGATTCCTTGCACGCGCTGGATTTCGGAGATCACCCGGCAGCAGCCATTGCCCTTCTTCTCGATAAAATCGGCCTCGACCAGGCCGTCGCCTACAACGTAGTCCAGCCGGCCGTTCGCCAGGTCGAGATTGGGCTCATCCTGCGTCGGATACAGCTTGACCTCGGAGCCCGGGTACAGGCGCTCGAGGAAGGCGGAGTGGACGGTCGAGGACTGCGTGCCGATCGTCTTGCCCTTGAGCGCCGCGGGGGAGACGTCGTTGCTCGGGTTGTTGGCCTGGCCGACGAAGACGGGCGGGGTCGCGTAGTAGACCTGGGTGAAGATCACTTTCTGTTTGCGGGCATCGGTGATGTTCATCGACGAGAAGATGACGTCGAACTTGCCGGACAGCAGCGCGGGGATGACGCCGTCCCAATCCTGGTTCTGGAACGAGCAGGTGGCGTGGATCTTGGCGCAGATGGCGTTGGCGTAGTCGACCTCGAAGCCGACGATCTTGCCGGACTGGTCGACGCTCTCGAACGGCGCGTAGCTCGCGTCCATGCCGATGCGGATGGTGGGCCAGTCCTTCGCGTCGACGCGGGCCGAAGTGGTCATGGCGGCGCAAAGGCCCAGGGCCAATGCCGGGAGGAGCTTGGTCAAGCGCATCGTCCGTCTCCGTCTTAAATCGTTTCCGGCCATGGCAAGCAATGGTTGTGCCAGCCGGTCGCGCTTGCAGCCGGTCCGGCCCGTGCCTAGGTTGCTGACCCTCCTATCGGATTGGCCCCGCCATGTTCACCGGCTCGCTCGTCGCGCTCATCACCCCCATGCGGCCCGACGGCGGCGTGGACGAGAACGCGTTCGCCAACTTCGTCGAGTGGCAGATCGCCCAGGGCACGCAGGGGCTGGTGCCGGTCGGCACCACGGGGGAAAGCCCGACGCTGTCGCATGACGAGCACCGCCGGGTGGTGGAGATCGCCGTCGAAGTGGCCGCCGGGCGGGCGCCGGTGATCGCGGGCGCCGGGTCGAACAGCACGGCGGAGGCGATCGAGCTGACCCGGCATGCCAAGGAGGCCGGCGCCGACGCCGCGCTGGTGGTGACGCCGTACTACAACAAGCCGACGCAGGAGGGCCTGTTCCTGCACTACACGGCCATCGCCGACGCGGTGGACCTGCCGGTGATCATCTACAACATCCCGTCCCGGTCGGTGGTCGACATGAGCGTCGACACCATGGCGCGGCTGGCGCAGCACCGGAACATCGTCGGCGTCAAGGATGCCACGGCGAACCTGGCCCGGCCGCTGCACACCACCGCCACCTGCGGCACGAGCTTCGTCCAGTTGTCCGGCGAGGACCACACCGCGCTCGCCTTCCTGGCTGCGGGCGGGCAGGGCTGCATCAGCGTGACGGCGAATGTGGCGCCCGCGCTGTGCAGCGCCATGCACGCCGCGTGGGTGGATGGCCGGGTCGCGGAGGCGATGGCGATCCAGCAGCGGCTGTTGCCGGTGCATGACGCGATGTTCGCGGAAACCAGCCCCGGCCCGGTCAAGTTCGCCGCCAGCCTGCTGGGCTACTGCACCGCGCATTGCCGCCTGCCTCTGGCGCCGGTGGCCGAAGCGACGCAGGGCCGGGTGCGCGCGGCGCTCACCCATGCCGGGTTGCTGAACTAGCCCGTATGGCGGACCGGAAGAAGGGCGGGCTGATCAGCCACGGGCTCGCCTCGCAGAACCGCAAGGCGCGCTACGACTACACGATCAAGCAGACGGTCGAGGCGGGCATCGTGCTGAAGGGCGCCGAGGTGAAAAGCTTGCGGTATGGCCGGGCGACCATCACCGAGGCCTGGGCCGGCGAGCGCGACGGCGAGCTGTGGCTGTTCAACTGCTACATCCCGGAATACCAGGGCGGCGTGCTGTCCAAGTTCGAGCCGCGCGCGCCGCGCAAGCTGCTGGTGAAGAAGAAGCAGCGCGACGGGTTGCTGGGCGCGGTCAGCAAGGACGGCGTGTCGATCGTGCCGCTGGACATCCATTTCAACGAGCGCGGCCTGGCCAAGGTGCTGCTCGGGTTGGGGCAGGGCAAGCAGAAGGCGGACAAGCGGCAGGCGGTGGCGGCGAAGGATTGGGCGCGCGACAAGGCGCGGCTGATGCGCAATCGCGGCTGAGCTGTGCTACATGGCGCGCGAACAGAAGGACGTCCCAATGAAGCTCAGCGCGCGCAACCAGATCAAAGGCAAGATCACCTCCGTGGTGAAGGGTCAGACGACCGGCCATGTGCACATCGACATCGGCAATGGCGTCACCGTCCACTCGTCGATCACCAACGAGGCGATCGACGATTTGGGGCTGAAGGTCGGCGACGACGCGATGGCGGTGATCAAATCCTCCGACGTGATGGTGGCCGTCTAGCAGGGCGCCGCGACCGGCCGGGCAAACTGCCCGGCTTCCACCTCCTTGCTGTCCACCTCGTCTAGACGGTTCACCATCGTGTCGGGGTTGCAGCACGAACGCCTTGTAGTTGTCCGCGTGCTCCTGAACGCGCCGGCCCGCGCAGAGCGAAATCAAGTCCGCCCTTGCGCTTGGCGAGCGTGCCATTTCCACCGCGCTTGCGACCCGGTCGAAATTTCGTTGACGCGACCTGCGCGTGATCATGCTCGGTCGGCCCGTCTCGTGCAGGTAGAGCTGCAGCGGGCAGACATCCGTGCGGAAGCCAGCCTGCAGCATCCGGACGTAGAGCTCGTAGTCCTCGTGTCCGACGCCGAACTGCTCGGTGCAACCGCGATCGCGACGAAGGCGCTGCGACGTATGAGCGATGTTGCGGAGTCGAACACGTTTTGCAGCGGCGCCAGCGAGAGCGGGCCGCCAAGCGGCAGGTGGCTGACCCTCTGGCGGTATTGCTCCGGGTCCGGCAGCGCCGCGCGAGTCGACCGGCGACGGGATCACCATCAGCGAGCGCGGATTGGCTGCCAGGTGGCTGGTCGAGGCGGCCCGGTCCATATCCGGCATGACCTCGATCGGGAAGTCCCGCCGTTTCGCGCGGTCCGCAAGATAGAGCGCGGATGGCTGGCCGTTGATGGCGCCGAAACGGCCACGAAGCTGACGCGGACATCGCCCACGCGCAGCCGGTCCGCCATGCGGTCCAACGCATCGCAGAACGGCGCGATGCCCTTGCGCTGCTCGTGCCGGCCAAAGAACACGATCTCGACCGGACCGGCGCCGGCGTTGGCATGGGCCTGATTGGCCTGCAGCAGCCCCGTGCAGACGTGCTGGATGACGTGCATGCGCGGCGGCGGCGTGCGCCAGCCCTTGGACTCAAACCAAGTCGAGCAGGTATCGGCTCGGGCTCACGACGATGTCCGCGCCGGCGACGGAGCCCTGCTCCACCACATCGATCTTGAAGCTGGTCCTCGTGCGAGAATCGGTGGCCGTTGACCTCCAGCGCCCAGCCCGTCGGACCGTGGCATTGCACGATGATGGTGGTGTTCGCCAAGGCGAGCGCCTGCTGCCGGGCCCGGATGGGGAAGAAGCCCAGGCCTTTGCATTCGTGGACGTGCAGGATGTCGTAGCTCGTCGCCTGTTGGCGCAGATGGTGCAGCGGCGTGTAGGACCGCGCTTCGCACGCGCCCGTTTCCCACGCACGGTCCGCCATGCAGACGGTCACCACGCAATCCCGTGGGCGGCTTAGTAAGCGGTGAGCACGCCCAACTCGTCCACGTTCGGCCGGATGGGCATGTAGGTGACATCAACCGCCAGGCCGGCCCGGGCGAGGGCCAGGGCGAGCTCGTGGAACGCGCTGCCGATGCCACCGCTGGCGCCGCCGCCAGCCAGTTCCTCGGTGACCAAACCGACCCTTGTCGGCCCGCCGTTGTTTGGCTTGCGGTTGGACACCGCTTGAGCCCCTTCTGAGCACACGCTGCAACCGGTGAAGGCCGGTCGCCTGCTGACCTTTTTGGTCGAATGCAGTGCTGCATGAGGGCACGGGAGTGGTTAACCCGACGTCAACGGCGTGGCGCCAGGAGGCGGCCAAGCACAACTCGACTCAGAACGGCTGAGCGATCCCGGCGAGCATCGTCCGGCGCAACCTAAACTGCGGTGCGCCGACGCCGACGCCGGTCCCATCGCGGATCTCGTATTTTCGATCCATCAGGTTGACGACATCCAGACGGAGCTGCGTCTGCCCGACATAGCCGGTCTTGATGGTTTGCACCGCCGATAGGTTGACCGTGTAGTAGCCCGGCAGCGCCCGCCCGTTCGGCACGTCCCCGTTGACGGAGCTGTAGTCGGCGCGCAATCCACTGCCGACCAACAAATTCGCCGACAAACGCGCCGGCGCGCATGCCTTCGAACAAGGCGTACGCGGCGCCGCTCGACCCGGTCCAGCGCTGGTCGTGATCGAGAGGCATCCAACGCCTGCTGATGTATGGCAGGGCAACACGCATCCACGCCCACGCTCAGGCCAGGCAGCATGATCTGGTCGATGCCGGCGTCGAAATAGTTGTCGCGCTCGGCCTTCACCGTGCTGTTCTGCGTGACCTCGGCCGCGACGGACGTGCTGGCGAACTGGGCGATGCTGTTGCTGGACACCAGTTCGAACGGCGGTGGCGTGAAAAAGCGGGAGCAGCCGCCATGCACGCTGGTCCCCTCGAACGGCCGCCACACCGTATTGATGCGTGGGCTGACTTGGTTCTCGTGGGTATACTCGTCGACCTGGTCGAACCGCAGGCCGTAGTTGATGGTCAGCTTCGGCGTGACGCGCCACTCGTCCTGCGCGTAGACCCCGAGGAGCGTGCCGGTCTCCCGGTCCCCTCGTGGATGTTGAACGGCGTGTCCGAAACGGAACTGCCATCCGGCGTGCCCAGCGTCGACACGACCAGCGAGTCCGTTCTCGACACGTTGCGCTCGCCGAGCGCCTGGAACCCGCTGCGCACGGTGTGTTGCCCGTTCACCCGCCAGCTCGCATCGGTCTGCTCCCCGGTCGAGAGCACCGAACGCGCCGCCGTTTGCGACACGCCGTTGAACAACGATTGATGGGGGCGGGGTGGTGACCGCGGTGGCGTTGGTCGGCAGTTCTGGTTTGGTCGTTCTGGACGAGGCAGCCCAGGCGTTGTTGCGTGGCGCCCATCTCTCCCCGCCGCCTGCGCCGACGCCGGGTCACCTCTCCATCACTCTGCCCGTTCGCTACACGCTCGCGCGGTAGCCGTGTCGTCCGGCACGAAGGATTGTCTAGTTGGGCGATGGCAGGCCAGCCGCCAGCGCGCGACCATCCGGCGAAAGCCAACGCGATTGACTCGTCGCATGGCCTAATAACATCCTCCCCGAACGACCAGCGATCCGAACTTCTGCCGTGGGGACGACGCGCATGCCATTGGCCCTTGCTAGGCGTCCGTCGGTCGAGGAAAGCGCCGGGTTTGCGGCGCCCCAAACTGGCGCATCCTTCGAGGCGCACATAGCCGCCAAGCCGACCGCCGAGCTCATCCAATCCGCGCCAGCGTAGCATGGCGCCAGCTGGAGCACCTGCAAGTCGGACCCCGCGGCTGATCGCACTCGATTGGGGCACTTCGTCCTTGCGCGCCTTCTTGCTCGGCGACGGCGGCGTCGTGCTGGCTCGGCAGGCCAAGCCGCTTGGCATCATGCAGATCGCGCAGGGTGGCTTCCCCGACGTGTTCGCCGCCGTCACGGGGGAGTGGCTGCAGGCCGCGCCCGGCCTGCCGGCGCTTGCCTGCGGCATGATCGGCAGCGCGCAAGGCTGGCGACAGGCGCCGTACTGCCAGGCGCCCGCCGGTTTGCAATCGGTCGCAACTGGCCTCCTCGCCATACCGGCTGGCTCGGGCGCCACGCTGCACATCGTGCCCGGCGTTGCGATGGACTCAACCCGGCCCGAGGTCATGCGCGGGGAAGAAACCCAGATCTTCGGCGCCCTGCTCCTGTATCCTGACCTTCGGCAGAACGCGCGTTTGGTCATGCCGGGCACTCATTGCAAATGGGTATCGGTGCGGGATGGCGGCATTGCGAGCTTCCAGACGTTCATGACCGGGGAGTTGTTCGCGGTCTTGCAGGCGCATTCGATCCTGGGTCGCCCGGCTGCCGAGGCTGGCGCGCCCACATCCGAGTCAACGGGCGCCTTCGCCCAGGGCGTCGCCGTCGCGCGGGACAGCGCGGGTGGGGTTGCGCCGTTGTTGTTCTCCGCGCGCACGTTGGTGCTGTCCGGCAGGCTTGCGGCTGCCGACAGCTTGGAATACTTGTCCGGCTTGCTTATCGGCGACGAGGTCCGCTGCGCCCTGCAGCAAGGGTCGGGTCGCCTGGCGTTCATCGGCGAGCCGTCGCTATGCGAGCGCTACCAGCGTGCCGTGGCGTTGTTTGGCGTCGTGGACACGCTCACCGTCGCAGGCGCGACCGAGGCCGGGCTCTGGCAGATCGCCTGCTCTGCCGGATTGGTGGGCATGTCCAAGGAAAACGCCTGATGCTTCGTCCCTATCTCGCCCGCTTGCCGCTGATCGCGATTCTCCGCGGCGTCACCCCCGGAGAGGTCGTATCGGTCGGCGCCGCGCTTGTGGAGGTGGGTTTCGCGATCATAGAGGTCCCGCTGAACTCGCCCGATCCGATGGAGAGCATCCGCCGTCTTGCAGCGTTCGCCGGTCCCGACATCCTGATCGGCGCCGGCACCGTCACCGAACCAAGCCAGGTGACGGAGGTGGCGGCTGCCGGCGGCCGCTTGATCGTCATGCCGCATAGCGACCCGGCAGTGGTGCGGGCGGCCAAGGACCAAGGGCTCGCGTGCACGCCCGGGGTCTCCACGCCAACGGAAGGCTTTGCCGCATTGCGCAATGGCGCAGACGCGCTGAAGCTGTTCCCCGCCGAAACCATATCCCCGGCGATCCTGAAGGCCTGGCGCAGCGTATTCCCGAAAGACACGGCTTTCTTGCCAGTCGGCGGGATAACGCCGGACGTCATGGCAAGCTATGTCGCCGCTGGCGCGGCCGGTTTTGGCCTAGGGTCCGCGCTATACAAACCTAATTTCACGGCGAACGACGTCGGCGCCCGCGGCGCGGCCTTCGTCCAGGCGTTACGAGAGACCGATTGAAGCCCCGATCCCGCGCGACGCGGCAACATCAATATCGGACATAAGCAGATCATTCGGCTGGCAGGATCGACAGGATTGCCCTAACACCAAGGTTCGCGATCCATCAGACTTGGCTGTTGCAACTGCACGATGTGGAAGACGCCAATGCATAGCGACCTTGCCTCCGTCCTCGACCATATCGACAGCGAGCGAGAGCGGCCTGCCGACGGAACTGCCGGGTTCCGGTAAAGGCGCGTCGGCCTGGGCCGCGGGGCAGGCTCTGTTCGATCGCGGCATCGACGGTGTCGTGCTTGACGGGGACACAGTGAGGGCGGGGCTGAATCGTGACCTGGGCTTCAGCGAGAGCGGCCGGAGCGAAAACAGACGCCGAACAGCCGCGGTGGCGCGGCTGTTCACGGAGCCGGGGCAGGTCGTGATCGTCGGGCTCATCTCTGCGCCCCCTGCCGATCGCGCCCTGGCGCGCGCGCGCGAGATGCCTGGTTGAGCCGCACACTCGCCATCGTGGGCGCAGGGTTCAGCGGGACGCTGCTCGCCTTGCATGCGCTGCGCCGGGCGCCGTCCGGCACGAGGGTGCTGCTGATCGAGCGCTCGCGCCGCTTCGGCCACGGTCTCGCCTATGGGAGCGGCAACCCCAATCACCTGCTGAACGTGCCGGCGGCGCGAATGAGCGCGTTCCAGAATCGTCCGGCCGATTTCCTGCAATGGCTGCACAAGCATCCGGCCTGGCAGGACAGCACCGGTCAGTGCTTCGTCCCACGGCATGCGTTTGGCGCTTACATGCGAGACCTGCTGAAAACCGAGTTGCGGCGTCCCGACATCACCAACCGCCTGCTGCTCGTGCGCGGGGAGGTGCAATGCATCCGGCCGCATGGCGCGGAACTCGCTCTGCAACTCGACCGTGAACGGCTTGTGTCCGCCGACATCGCGGTGCTCGCCACCGGTAATTTCCCGCCCGAGCCACCCCGTGTCGATGACCCGCGATTCTACGACGGCGCGCTGTACCGCGCCGACCCTTGGGAGCCCGGCGCCTTGGACGGGCTCGACCCGGCGGCGCCGGTTTTGCTGGTCGGCACCGGGCTGACCACCATCGACACCGTGATCTCGCTGCTCGACCGCGGGCATGTCGGCCCGATCACCGCGCTGTCCCGGCGTGGCCTGTTGCCGCTGCGCCATGCCGACGGGCCGGCGTTGCCGCGCGACTCCGTTCCGTCCTTCCCAACCAGCGCCATCGCGCTGCTGCGGTTCATGCGCGCTGCGGCGCGGCAGGCGGTCTCGCAGGGCGGCCCGTGGCAGAGCACCGTGGACGCGCTCCGTCCCTTCACCCAAGACATCTGGCAGTCCATGTCGTCGCGCGATCGGGCGGCCTTCCTGCGCCACCTGCGCCCGTGGTGGGACGTGCACCGCCATCGCATGGCGCCAGCCGTAGCGGACCGGATCGCAGCCGCGCAGGCATCCGGTCAGCTTCGCGTTCGCGCCGGCCGCATCCAGGCTTATCGGCCCGATGGCGCCGGCGGTGTGGAGATAAGGTTCCGCCTACGGTCCAGGGATGGCGGCGGGGAGGACACGCTGACAGCGGGCCGGGTCATCAACTGCTCCGGGCCGTCGTGCGACTACCAGCGCACCAGCGATTCGTTGTTGCGGGCCTTGCTGGACACGGGCCTGGCGCGGCCCGACCCGCTGCGCCTCGGGCTCGACGTGACTGGCGCCTGCGCCCTGCGCGAGGCGTCCGGGGCGGTGTCGCGTCAGCTGTTCGCGGTTGGGCCAATCACCAAGGCGATGTTCTGGGAGATGACGGCCGTGCCGGATCTGCGCCGTCAGTGCGAGGCGCTGGCGACCCACCTTGCCGGCTTGCTTGGCGGGTTGCCGCCCTCTCGATAAGGCTTGGCCGGCCCGCGCTGTCAGCGCAATGTGAAGTTGGCCGGAACCGTCAGCGTCGCCGAACTGCCCTGCATCTCGGCCGGCATGGCCGGCAGCGGGTCGGCGCGGTGGATCATGGCGACGGCCTCCTCGTCCAGCGTGGCCGACCTCGAGCTGCGGGCCAAAGCCGCGGACAGCACGCGCCCGTTCCGATCGATCGTGAAGGTGACGAGCGCCACGCCCTGATCGCCCCGGCTCCGCGCATCCTGCGGATAGCCCTTGGCCTGCTGCAGCCGACGCACCACTCGCTCCGCCACGTCGGGACTGCGTCCGAGGGCGGCGAGGGGGCGGCCGATGCGGGCCGGGCCGAAGCGGCGGCCTGCGGCAGGGCGGCGGCGTATGGCGCGGAGGTGGGAGCCGGCGGCGCCGCCGGGCGGGGCATAGCGGCTTGCGGCTGCGGCCGGTGAACAATAGGCGGCCGCGGCGCCAACGGCGGTGGCCAGCAACGCCTCCGCGATGCCAGGCGCCACGACCGCCAGGTTCGTGGTCTGCGAGCGAGATGCCGACGAAGCTGTTCATGATCCCCCACACCGTGCCGAACAGCCGACGAACGGTCCCGTGGGCGGCGATGGTGGCGAGGATGCCGGTCGCCCGGCCCATGTCGCGCGCCGCGGCGCCCGCCATCCGCTCGAGCTTCCAGCCGCTGCGCTCCTTGATCCCGTCCGCGCCCGTGCGGGAGGAGGCCGTCACCTCCGCCCGCGCCGCGCGGACCAGCGCACCACCCAGCCGGCGTTGGTGATCATGCCCCAGGGCGACAAGTCCGCCGGCAGCAACGCCCTTGCGGCATGCTCCTGCGCTTGCGCGATCAACGGCAATGCGGCGCAGCCCACCATCCCTGGCGACCAGGCGAGGGGTGCGGCGTGCAAGGCAGGCGCGCGCTTCGCCAAGCTCGTCGAGAATTCATCTTGGCGGACAACAGCTCACTTGCAATCGCAAGTCATTCGCAACTAGGGTCCGCCGCAAACGAGGAGCAGCCGATGAACTTCGTCCGTCACGCCGGGCCAGCCCACCAGCATGCGCGCGCAGGACATGCCGCGCCCGATGATCTGCCGCTGCTGGAAGCCGCCATGCTTTGGGCGATGCGCGCCTGGGCCCTGGGTCATGCCGACCCGACGCGGGCCGACGTAGCCGGGCGTCGCCTTGCCGGACTGTTCAACAGCTTGCATGCGCCGGCGGGGGTGGCGGCGCTGGACGAGTTCATGCGCGCGCTTTGCCACGGCGCCAGCCGCACCCTGGAGGTGAACTGCGTGTGCAATGACGAGGTGAGCGCCGACGAGCACCTCCTGCTGGATGTCCTCGCGTTGGAGAGTGCGCACCGAGAGGCGGACGCCACCGGCCTGCTGGGGCGCCTGGTCGATCGGCGCTGGGCCGCCATCGGCAGCGACCGGGCAGGGCGGCTTATGACGGTGGTGACGGCGGCCGGCCATGCGATGCCGCGCACCGAGGACGCGGTCCGCCGCCACGGCCTGAACGGCGCGCGCTTTGTGGCGGGTCCGGCAAGCCTAAACTGACTGGCGGCTACCACTGTCCAGTCCCGCAGCAAGCCAGCGGCGGAGGTGGGAGCGCCGACCGGGCCGATTGCGGCGTGCACGCGGCATGGGGCCCGCTGGCCTAGAGTCCTTCGGCCGGCGCTTCTTCGGCAAAGGCTTCCTCGGCCGGCTCGGCCGGCGCCTCCGCGACCAGCGCAATCTCCGGGGGAGCCTCTTTGGCGCGGTCTCTGGCGGCGCCAAGATGATCGAACACCAGCGGATCGCGGTCTTCGAAGATCAGGTGGTATTCAGCGCCCACGGCGACGTGGGAGGCCTGGTCGATCTTGCCGACCTTTCGGATGATCCACCCCTCGCCGCGATCAACCAAAGTGGGCGGCAGGTTCACAATGCGGCTGGGCGGGCGCTTGTCGTCACGACCGCGGCCTGGACCACCAGGGCCGCCCTTGCCGCCTTTCCGCTCGCGGCTGTTCATGTCGAATTGCGCTGGGGCCGCCGACTTGGCTTTGGGCGGGCCAGGTGATTTGGCCATAAGACATTCTCCTAGTTCCGAGGCGGTAAGACGTTCCTTTAAAGGAATCCGGCCGTCACGGATATAGATCAGGCAGGCGATGCATACGAACGTCCGCTTCTGATTGCCGTGCTCGGCACGGCGGACCAGCCATGTCCGGCCATGCCGCCCGCTTCTGATTGCAAGCGGATCGATCCGCCTTCGACACCGCCGATAACGCAAGTGATCGCGCTCCGGTCACGGGCCAAGCAGTTGGCCCCCGTCCACCACGATGGTTTGCCCGGTGACCCAGCGCGCGCGGTCGGAGGCAAGGAACAGCGCGACCTCCGCCACCTCCTCCGGCGTGCCCATGCGGCCGAACGGGATCTGCGCAAGCGTGCCCTGGTACAGCGCCGGGTCCGCGGTCCGGCGGTGCTCCCACGTGCCGCCCGGGAATTCGATCGAGCCGGGGGCGACGCAGTTGGCGCGCACGCCGTCGGCCGCCAAGGTGCGCGCTTGGCTGGCTGTGTAGTGGGCGACTGCGGCCTTGATGGCGCCGTAGGGCGGGTTGCGCTTGGTGGCGCGGAAGGCGGAGATGGAGG
>CAXTBW010000057.1:5761-27138 GCA_964242925.1 uncultured Acetobacteraceae bacterium | reverse complement strand
CCGCCGCAGCGGAACGTCAGGATGTCCTGCGGGGCGATCCCGCCGTAGCCGTGGCGGTCGACCACCGTCATCGGCTTGTTCTTTTCCGCGCAGTACGCCGTCGCCACCTGCTCGTTCTGCGCCTGCAGCGAGGCCGCTCCGGACAGGCTGACCAGGGTGTGGGCGGTGACCTCGAACGTATTGCCGTCGATTCGCTTCACGTCGAGCTTGCTGCCGCCCTTGCCGACGCAGCCGCATGCCAGGGCGGCCGTGAGCAGGGCGGCCAGGCGGGCTGCCGGGCTCAGGGCTTGCGCAACCGGGCGAGCAATGCTTCGTCGGCGAGAGCCCACTCCTCCAGCCGGGCGAGCCAACCGGCCGTCACGTCGCGCTCGCCGCCCTCGCCGGTTTCCAGCACCCGGATCGTCCCTGCCCGCAGCAGGCCGATCTCGCGCTGTTGCGCCGCCTGCCGCTCCTCCGTCTGCCGCTCCAGAGTAACCAGCATGGATTGACTGTCGGTCACGCGAAACTCCGTTCAGGCTGACCGGACTCTAACGGCTGCGGAAAAGCCCCGCAACGCAATCACGACCGCAGGCTGTTGCCGCCGGGGAAGCGCTCGCGGTAGCGCGCGACCGCGTCCTCCATGGTTGCGAACTGCGCGCCCTGCTCCTTCAGCGTCGCGATGAACCCCTCCAGCGCCAGCATCCGGTAGCCGCGGCCGATCACGTGCGGGTGGAAAGTGTAGGTCAGCACGCCCCAATCCGCGTGCTGCTTCATGTAGGCGAACTCGTCCACCCAGTTCTGGAACACGGCGCGCGCGTTCATCAGGCCGGGGAGGATGGTCTGCTCGGTGCGCAGGAACTCGAAGTGCGGGTAGTCGTCCAGCGACCAGCTGATCGGCATCTCCACCAGCGCCGTGTCCGCGCCGAACCGCATCGGCGTCAGCAGCTCCGTCTCGTCGCCCAGCCGCGCCTGGTAGGGCAGGATGTCGTGCCCCATCATCGAGCTGTCGTAGACGAAGCCGTGCTTCAGCAGCAGCTCGACGCTGTGCGGGCTGAGGTCCCACGACGGCGAGCGGTAACCCCGCGGCGCCCGCCCGGTCAGCGCGACGATGGCCGCGTTGCCGCGCACCAGCTCCTCTTCCTCGCCGTCGCGGCCCAGCGTCGCCGGGATGCGATGCGTCCAGCCGTGGTTGCCGATCTCGTGCCCGGCCTCCGCCACGGCGCGCACGCAGGACGGGTAGCTCTCGATCGTGTGGCCGGGGATGAACCAGGTCGTCGGGATCGCGTGCAGCCGCAGCAGCTCCAGGATGCGCGGAACGGCGACGATGCCGAAATCGCCGCGCGAGATCATCGTGGGCGAGGTGAGCTTGCGCGAGATCATCGACGAGGCGTTGTCGTGGTCGAAGGTGAGGCAGACGAGATGGTCGGGCATGGGCGCACGTTGCGGCACGAGGCTTGCTCGGTAAAGCCGCGAAGGAGACATCATGCGGGTCGGGATCGAGGTTGGCGGCACGTTCACGGACCTGGTCGCGGTCGATGGCGGCGACGTCACCGTGGTGAAGGTGCCCAGCACCCCGCGCAGCCCCGACGTGGGCGCGTTCGCCGCCCTCGGCGCGGCCGGGATCGCGCCGTCCGCGGTGAGCGACCTGGTGCACGGGTCCACCGTCGCCACGAACGCCATCCTGGAGCGGCGCGGCGCCAAGATCGCCTTCGTGGCGACGGCCGGGTTCCGCGACATCCTGTTCATGCAGCGCCACGACCGCCGCACCATCTACGACCTGCACTACGCCAAGCCCGCGCCCCCCGTGCGCCGGCGCGACTGCTTCGAGGTGACCGAGCGGGTGGACGCCGCGGGCGCCGTCATCTTGCCGCTGGACGAGGCGGCGCTCACCCGCGACTTGATCCCCGCGCTGGCGGCCGGCGGCTACGAGGCGGTGGCGATCTGCCTGCTGTCGGCGTACGCCGCGCCGGCGCACGAGGCGCGCGTGGCCGCCCTGATCGCCGCCGCGCTGCCCGGCCTGCGCATCGCGTGCAGCCACGAGGTTGCGCGGGAGTTCCGCGAGTTCGAGCGCGCCTCCACCACCGCGCTGTCGGCCTACGTGCAGCCGGTGATCGACGGCTACCTGGACCGCTTCGAGGCGACGCTCGCCGAGGCCGGGTTCCGCGGCCACTTCAGCGTCATGCAGTCCAATGGCGGGCGCATGCCGGCCGCCGCCATGCGCCGCAACGCCATCAGCGCGCTGCTCAGCGGCCCGGCGGCCGGCGTGGTCGGCGCCATCCGCCAGGCGCGTCGCTCGGGGCGCGGCGATCTGATCACCTTCGACATGGGCGGCACCTCGACCGACGTCTCGCTGGTGCAGCGCGGCGAGGCGTCGCTGACGCCGGAGACCGAGATCGACGGCCTGCCGATCCGCACCCCCGTGCTGGACATCGTGACCGTCGGCGCCGGCGGCGGCAGCCTGGTGTGGATCGACGACGGCGGCATGCTGCGGGTGGGCCCGCGCAGCGCCGGCGCCGACCCGGGGCCCGCCTGCTATGGGCGCGGCGGCATGCAGCCGACCATCACCGACGCGCATGTGGTGCGCGGCACGATCCGGCCCGACGCGTTCCTCGGCGGCGGCATGACGCTGGATGCGGACGCGGCGCACCGGGCGTTCGCGCCGATCGCCGCGTTCCTGGGCACGGATGCCGGGGGCGCCGCGGCGGCCGCCATTCGCCTCGCGGTCGCCAACATCGTGCGCGCCATCCAGCTGGTGTCGACCGAGCGAGGTCGGGACCCGCGGGACTACGCGCTGCTGCCGTTCGGCGGCGCCGGCCCGCTGCTGGCCGCCGAGATCGCCGAGGAGATCGGCATCCGCGAGATACTCGTGCCGCCGAACCCCGGGGTGATCTCGGCGCTCGGGCTGCTGTCGGCGGACTACGTGAAGGTCTACGGCATCACAAGGCGCATGCGGCTGGACGAGACGGCGCCAGCCATGCTGGCCGAGGAGCATGCGAGGTTCGCCGCCGCCGCAGCCGCGGAGTTCGCGCAGCTGGGGCTCGAGGGCGACTTGGAGCACACGCTGGAGGTGGACATGCGCTTCGTCGGCCAGGCGTTCGAGATACCGGTCGCGATCGAGACGGCCGGCCTGGCCCGGTTGCGTGCGGCCGACTTGGCGGAGCGCTTCGCCGCGGAGCACCGCCGGGTCTACCTGCACGGCGGCGAGCCCGGCCGCATCGTCGAGTTGGTCGGCCTGCGCTTCGGCGCCCGCCGCCGGCTGGACGCGCTGCCGGAAGTGCGCGAGCGGGCGGCTACGGTGGAGCGTCCGTCCAGCGCCCCCGTCGTGGTCGGCGGCCGGACCGTGGCCGCACGGCTGGTGGACGCGGCGACGCTCGGCGCGAACGACCCCGTGCATGGCCCGGCGCTGATCGAGGGCTATTCCTCCACCACCTGGGCGCCGCCGGGCTGGACCGCTGCGCGCGACGCCGCGGGCAACATGCTGATGCAGCGGAGCGCCTGATGTCCGAGCTTGACCCGGTCGAGTACGCCATTCTCAGCCAATCGCTGATCGCAGCGGCGCGGGAGATGGGCGCCAAGCTGATCCGCTCCGCCTACTCCACCATCCTGCGCGAGGCGCGCGACGGCTCGGCGGCGCTGCTGGACGTGCAGGGCCGCACCGTCGCGCAGGCGGAGCTGATCCCGATGCAGCTCGGCAGCATCGGCCACATCTTCCAGCCCTGCGCCGCGATGTTCCCGCCCGACACGCTGGTCCCGGGGGACTTCCTCGCCATCAACGACCCGTATTCCGGCGGCCAGCACCTGCAGGACGTGTTCTTCTTCCACCCGGTGTTCCACGACGGCGCGGTGATCGCCTTCGCCGCCTCGGTCGCGCACCATCTGGATCTGGGTGGCGGCAGCCCCGGGCTGAACCCGTTCGCGGCGGACGTCTACGCCGAAGGGCTGATCATCCCGCCGATGAAGATCAGCACCGAGCGCGACTGGAACGGCGGCGGCTTCCAGCGCCTGCTGCGCGCCAACGTGCGGGTGCCGGCGCAGACCATGGGCGACTTCGACGCCCAGATCGCCGCCAACAACGTCGGCGTGCTGCGGGTGCAGGAACTGGCGCGGCGCTACGGGGTGGAGAAGCTGACGGCCACCATGGCGGCGCTGCAGGACTACTCGGAAACCCGCATGCGCGCCGCGATCCGCGCCGTGCCGGACGGCGTCTACCACGGCGAGGCGACCATCGACGATGACGGGCAGGGCAGCCCGCCGCTGGTGGTGCGCGCCGCCGTGACGGTGGCCGGCGACAGCATCGACGTGGACTTTACTGGGACCGCGGGCCAGGTCGGCATCAACCTGAACGCGCCGTTCGCCTCCGTCGTGTCCGCCGCCGTGACCAGCCTGAAGTCCGCTTTGACCAGCCCGGACATCCCGTTCAACGACGGCCTGATGCGCCCGGTGAGCGTGCGCGCGCCGAAGGGCAGCCTGTTGAACCCGCACCACCCGGCGCCGGTGCGCGCGCGCATGATCAGCTGCTCGCGCGCATGGGAAGCGGTGATGCAGGCGATGTCGCACGCGGCGCCCGGCCGCGTGACGGCCTACGGGTTCGACACCACCACCTCGTTCTGCCTGTCGCACCTGGGCGAAGGCGGCTGGTCGGTCTACCTCGAGATCTTTGGTGGCGGCTACGGCGCCGGCGCGGGCAACGATGGCTGCGACGCGGTCGACAACCCGCTGTCCAACTGCGCCAACACGCCCGTCGAGGCCACTGACCAGGACTTCCCGTTCTTCCGCATCCTGCACTACCGCCTGCGCGCCGACAGCGGCGGGCTGGGCGAACATCGCGGCGGCGCCGGGTTCGAGCGCGGCTACGAGATCCTCGCCGACGGCACGCGCCTGTCGCTCTACAGCGATCGGTTCGCGCTGCCGCCGCCGGGCCTGCTCGGCGGCGGCGACGGGACCACCGGGTCGTGCGACGTGCTGCGCAACGGCGAGGTCATCGCGGTGCGCTCCAAGGACAGCGTTGCGCTGCGCCGGGGCGACATCGTCACCATCCGGCTCGGCGGCGGCGGCGGCTACGGCGACCCGGCGCTGCGTTCCCAGGCGCTGCTGGACCGGGATGTCGAGGACGGGATGACCACATGAGTCTACGCCGACGCGACGTGCTGAAAGCCTCCGCTGGCCTGGCCGTGTTGGCCGCGCCGCGCCTGGGAAGGGCGCAGGGGGCGAGCACGCTGCGCTTCAAGCCGAACGCGGATCTCACCATCCTCGACCCGGGCTGGACCACCGCGTTCAGCACCCGCTACCTCGCGCTGATGAGCTACGACACGCTGTATGGCGTGGACAACGCGCTCAACCCCAGCCCGCAGATGGCCGCCGGGCACGTGGTGGAGGACGATGGCAAGCTGTGGCGCATCACCCTGCGCGATGGGCTGCGGTTCCACGACGACACGCCCGTGCTGGCGCGCGACGTGGTGGCGAGCATCAAGCGCTGGGGCGCCAAGGACGGCTTCGGCCAGGCGCTGATGGCCGCGACGGACGAGCTGAGCGCGCCGTCCGACACCGCGGTCGTGTTCCGCCTGAAACGCCCGTTCCCGCTGCTGCCCAACGCGCTGGCGAAGAGCACCAGCTACGTCCCCGTCATCATGCCGGAGCGGCTGATCGCGGACCCGTCCAAGCAGGTGTTGGAGGTGGTGGGCAGCGGCCCCTACCGCTACTTGCCGGGCGAGCGGGTGGTGGGCGCGCGGTCCGCCTGGGCCAAGTTCGACGGCTACGTCCCGCGGCCGGACGGCAAGCCGGCGTTCACTTCCGGGCCGAAGATCCCGCGGCTGGACCGCATCGAGTGGGTCGTCATCCCCGACGCGCCGACCGCCGCGGCCGCGCTGATCAACGGCGAGATCGACTGGTACGAGGACGTGCTGCTCGACCTGATGCCGATGCTGCAGCGCGAGCCGAAGGTGGTGGTCACCAGCGTCAACCCGGCCGGCAACATGGGCGTGATGCGCTTCAACCAGTTGCAGCCGCCGTTCGACAATGGCGCCATCCGCCGCGCCATCCTGGGCGCCATCGACCAGGACGAGATCATGTCCGCCGTCGCGGGCGCCGACAACAGTCTGTGGAACGACCGGGTGGGGGTGTTCTGCCCCGACTCGCCGATGGCGTCCGACGCCGGGATCGAGGCGCTGGCCGGCCCGCGCGACTACGCGAAAGTCAAGCGCGACTTGGCGGCGGCGGGCTACAACGGGGAGAAGGTGACGTACCTGTCGGCCGCCAACTTTTTCACCATGGCGCAGCAGGACGTGGTCGGCGCCGACCAGATGAAGCGCGCCGGCATGAACGTGGACGTGGTCTCGGTCGATTTCGGGACCTGGCTGCAGCGCCGCGCCAACCAGGGCCCCGCCGACAAGGGCGGCTGGAGCGTCACCGACTCGCTGCTGCCCGGGCTCGATCTGTGGGATCCGGCGGCGCATCTCGGCCTGCGCGGCAACGGCCTGGCCGCTTGGCCCGGCTGGCCGACCGCGCCCAAGCTGGAGGCGCTGCGCAACGACTGGCTGGCTGCGCCCGACGAGGCGGCGCGCAAGGCGGTGTGCCGCAGCATCCAGTTGCAGGCGTGGCAGGACGTTCCCTTCATCCCGACCGGCCGCTGGAAGGACGTCACCGCCTACCGCAACACCCTCACGGACATGCTGATCGGCGCGCCGCTGTTCTACAATCTGCGCAAGGCCTAACGCTTGCCCGGGTACGCCGCGCTGAATGGAAGCCGTCTCTCAACCGGGCTGCCACGGCTCGACCCGGCTTGGCGCGCGGTATAAGTACTTTCCGATCCTTCCCGCCAGACGGGACCGGAGGCAGTGTTCTGCCTCATAGGGCCGCATGACGTGGCCTGCCGGTCGGAGGGGATGAGATGTCGCACTCGAATGACAACGTCGCAAGCCGCGAGCGAGCAGGGCAAGCGCAAGCCGAAACCAACGAACCGGCAGCGGAAACCCTGAAGGGTCGCGAGCAGCCCAGCGCCTTGGCGGCGCCGTCGTTCTACCCGCATGCGGCACGCGAGTTCGTAGAATCCACCTCGCTGTACGAGGGTGGCGTGTCGGCCGAACCGCCGCCGCCTGGCGTTTGGTGAGAGCGATCTGCGCCGGCTTGGCATCTTCCGGGTGAACTCCCAGGCCGCACGGGACGTTTCGCGCTCCGTAAGGGAGTAGCGACAATGAGTATGTTCGGCTCGATCATGTCCAAGATTTTCGGACACCCCTCGGCCGCGCCGGCCGAGGCATCCGCCGCGCCCGCGCCGGTGGCCACCGACACCACCGTTCAGCAACCGATGGCCGCGGCGGACGCCACTGCGGCGCCTGCCCCGGCGGCGCAAGCGGTCGACGTGGGCGCTGTGCTGGCGCAGATGGCGGCCGCCCGAGGTCAGCCGTCGAACTACAAGGTCTCGATCGTGGACCTGCTGACGCTGCTCGGGTTGGACAGCAGCATGACCGCCCGCAAGGCGCTGGCGGGCGAGTTGCACTACACGGGAAGCACCGACGACAGCGCTGCGATGAACATGTGGCTGCATAAGCAGGTGATGACCAAGCTCGAGGAGAACGGCGGCAAGGTGCCGGCCGACTTGAAGGGCGGTTGAAGGTCATGGCCGATGCGCAAACGGCGCATCGGAACTATGAGGCGCGTGAGTAGATTCCGGTGATTGTCGGACCGCCTTGGAGCGCCTTAGTTAGCCTCGGCGTATTTCCGATTTAGAAGAGGTGTAGCGATGCAGCGAATTTTACTTGTGGTTGGGGCTTGTCTGGCGATCGCGGCTTGCGCGGGCGAGCGGCCCGGTGGCGACCCAGTATCCTCGGCCAGGTTGGACAGCGGAATCACGTCGTCGAACGGCGGCGGCCAGCGGGTGCTGGGCGGCACGCCAGACATCTCGTCTGGGCCGGGCGGCGCCACGACGCAACGTTCCAACAACGCTCAGGGCTCGGCCTACTAGCCAACTGGCAGCAACAAGCCGCCTCGCCCCCAGGGGTGAGGCGGCTGACCTGGCGCGCCCTGGTGGATTCGAACCACCGACCTTCGGATTAGAAGTCCGTTGCTCTATCCAGCTGAGCTAAGGGCGCCGCTAGTGGGTCCAGTTCTCGTCGCGACCATACCGGAAGTTGTCGGCATACGCCTTCGGCTTCAACTTGGCCGTCGCGGGCGGGATTTCCACATCGTAAGCAACCCCATTCGCCTCGGCATACGCCACCGCCTGCTCCTGCGAGTCGAACCGCAGCTTCACTTGGCCGCGCGTGTCGCCGCGGCCCCACCAGCCCATCAGCGGATCGTTGATCTCGGGCAGCGACGGCGCCCATTCCAGAACCCAGTTCTCGGTGCCGGCCAGGCCCGACTGCATCGCGGTCTTGGGCCGTTGGAATATACGCGCGCGCATCGTGCTCTCCGTCTTCAAGGCGCCGGCGAGCCGGTCCACGCCGCGATGTAAGATCACCACCGGGCCAGGTCAACGCGCGTCAGCTTGCCCGGCCATCTTGCCGCTCGGGGATGGGACCGCTACGGTTCGGCAACTAAACGAACGGGTGGGGCAATGAGCTTGCGCAGCTTCCTGACCAGGCAGTTCATCGATGTCCTGCAATGGACCGAGGACGGGCCCGGCGTGCTGGCCTGGCGCTACCCGATGGCGGAGGCGGAAATCCAGAACGGCGGCGTGCTGGTGGTGCGCGAGTCGCAGCGGGCGATGTTCCTCAACGAGGGGAAGGTCGCCGACGTGTTCGGCCCCGGCACCTACGAGCTGACCACCCGCACCCTTCCCGTGCTGACCGCGCTGCGCAACTGGGACAAGCTGTTCCAGTCGCCGTTCAAGTCCGACGTCTACTTCTTCGCCACCCGCGACCAGACCGACCAGCGCTGGGGCACCGCGCAACCGATCACCGTGCGCGACAAGGAATACGGTCCGCTGCGCATCCGCGCGAACGGCGTCTACTCCTACAAGGTCGCGGACGTGGGCGTGTTCTGGGCCAAGCTGGTGGGCGCCGTGCCCGCCTACACGGTGGACGACGCGGCCGGGCAGCTGCGCGCGGCGATCCTCACCGCCATGGCCACCGCGATCGGCGGCAGCGAGCTCGCCTTCGTCGACATGGCGGCCAACCAGGACGCGCTGTCCGCCCGGCTGCAGGACGCGATCGCCCCCGCCTTCGCGCTGTACGGGCTCGAGCTGAACAGTTTCTACCTGCAGAGCCTGTCGCTGCCGGAGGAGGTGCAGGAGCGCATGGACCGCGCCAGTTCCATGCGCGTCCTGGGCGACATGCGGCAGTACACCCAGTTCGAGGCGGCCGAGAGCCTGCGCGTGGCCGCGGCCAACCCCGGGGGGATCGCCGGCGCGGGGGCCGGGTTGGGCGCCGGGTTGGCGATGGCGCAGGCGATCGGGTCAACCGTGGCTGCGCCCCCAGCAGCCGCGGCTGACCCGATCGCCACCATCGCGCGCCTGGGCGAGCTGTTCAGCAAAGGCGTGCTGACGCAGGCCGAGTTCGACGCCAAGAAAGCGGAGCTGCTGTCGCAAATTCGCTGATGCTCGCGTTCACCTGCCCGTCATGCGGCGCGCCGATCGAGTTCCGTTCGTCGGTCAGCGTCTACGCGGTATGCCGGTCGTGCGGCTCGACCGTGGTGCGCAGCGATGCCGGGGTGGCGGCGATCGGCCACATGGCGAGCTTGCCGGACGACGTCAGCCCGCTGCAGCTGGGGACCGAGCTGACCTGGGACGGCCATACCTATACCGTGCTCGGCCGCGTCCGCGTCGCCTGGGAGGATGGCGGCTGGAACGAGTGGTTCGTCAGCGCCGGGGAGCGGCAAGGGTGGCTGGCGGAGGCGCAGGGAGCGCTGTCCATCGCGTTCGAGGCGCCCGTTCCGGCGGAGTTGGCGGGCGCGCTGCCTGCGTTGGGCGCGCAGTTCGTCCTGAACGGTCAGGCCTTCACGGTCGCCGACATCAAGCAGGCGATGTGCGCCGGCAGCGAGGGGGAGCTGCCGTTTGCGGCGCCGCGCGGCCGCGGCTTCACCGATATCGACCTGATCGGCGCGCGCGGGGGATTTGCCGGGCTGGAGGACTCGGCGGAGGGTCGGCGCTTCCATCTCGGCCAATACGCGCCGTTCGACGCGTTCCGCTTCCGCAACCTGCGCCGGCTCGACGGCTGGACCCCGCCGGTCGCGGGTCGGCAGGACGACCCGGCCTTCCTGTGACCGAGACGCCCCTCCCGCGTGCGGCGGGCGCGCCGCACGTGCTCGCCTGCCCCAATTGCGGCGGCAGCGTCGCCATCCGCGCGGCGGGGGTCACCGTGTCCGCGATTTGCGCCTCGTGCGGCGCCACGCTGGACGTCGCCAACGGCGAGCTGCGCATGATCGCCGACGCTGTGGCCCGCACGAAGCAGCCGACCATCCCGATCGGCGCCCGCGGGAGCCTGGTCGGCGCCCAGTGGGAGGCGATCGGCCACCAGGAGCGCAGCAACCCGGCGGAGGGCTGGACCTGGGAGGAATACCTGCTGTTCAACCCGTTCCTGGGCTTCCGCTTCCTGGTGCACGACGAGGCGGACTGGACGCTGTACGCCATGCTGCGCCGCGACGTCGCTGTCGGGGATTCGGGGGCGGACGCCGGGGATGGGCGGACCTACGCGCCGTTGAGCCAGGGCCGCGTGCGCACCGACTATGTGATGGGGGAGTTCTACTGGCGCGTGCGCGTCGGCGACGAGGTCGACATGGCCGAGTTCGCCGCATCCCCTTACCTGCTGTCGCGGGAGGGCAACGCGCAGGAGGTGATTTGGTCACGCGGGGTGCAGTTGCCGGCGGGGCCCGTGCGCGCCGCGTTCGGCCTGACAGAGGCGGCGGCGCCCGCCACGCAGCTCGACAGGGCGGCGATGCAGCGCGCCGTCACAAGCTTGGTGCTGGCGACGGCGCTGGTCGCGTTCGTGGCGCTATGGCTGCTCGACGGCATCCCGTTCGGCATCGACCGGAACGCGCAGCTGTTCACCCAGAGCTTCTCGGTCGCGGCCGCCGACAAGGCCCGGCCGGTCACCACGCAGTCATTCACCGTCCCGGATGCGCGCGGCGACCTGCAGATCGAGGCGGCCTCGGCGGTGAGCAATAGCTGGGTGGAGCTGGGCGTCACCCTGGTCGACGAGGCGGCGAACCGCAGCTTCCCATCGCACATCCTGGTCGAATACTATTACGGAACCGATTCAGATGGCGCGTGGGACGAGGGTGCGCGCCAGGGCGCCGCCCTGTTCGCCAACGTCCCGCCCGGCAGCTACCGCCTGGTCATCGAGTACGATGCGGGCGCGTTCGCGAACCCGCACCCGGCGCCCGTAGGTTTCACCCTGACCGTGCGGCGCCACGTTCGCAGCGCGGCGACGTTTTATCTCGCCTGCGTGCTGCTGCTGGCCTACCCGGCCTGGCGGTTGGCGATGGACTGGCGGCTGCCGCCGCGGCCGAAGAAGAAATGAAGGCGCCGCCTATCTACGCGGCGTTCTGCCTGGTGGTGCTGCTCGCCTTCACGGTCGCGAAGGTCGAGGGATTGGCGCTTTTCAGCAACACCGGAATCAGCGGCGGCAGCGGCGGGACGGGCGGTCACGGCGGCGGCGTCTTCCTCGGCATGCACAAATAGCAGGAGATAACGATCATGGATTTCGACCCGATCTGGCACAATATCCTCAGCGCGCTGGTGTTCTCGCTCATTGGCCTGGGCGTCTACATCGCCGGGTTCATCCTGCTCGACCGGTTGACGCCGCAGGTGCATTTCTGGCGCTCGATCAACGAGGGCGGCAACGTGGCGCTCGCCATCTTCCTCGGCAGCATCGTGCTCGGCATCGCCATCATCATCAGCGCCGCCATCCACTCGTGAACCAGGCGCGGCCCGGCCTGCTGCTGGTCTCGGTGTTCGTCATCGCGACCTGCGGCCTGGTGTACGAGCTGATCGCGGGCACGCTCGCCTCCTACCTGCTGGGCGACTCCGTCACCCAGTTCTCCATCGTGATCGGCGTCTACCTGTCGGCGATGGGCGTGGGGTCGTTCCTGTCCGGCCGGGTGGAGCGGGACCTGCTGTCGCTGTTCGTCCGGGTGGAGATACTCATCGGCCTGGTGGGCGGGTTCTCCGCTGCGACGCTGTTCCTCCTGTTTGGCGAAGTGTCGTCGTTCCGCATCCCGCTCTTCACCATCGTCGCCGTGATCGGCGTGCTGGTTGGCGTGGAGATCCCGCTGTTGCTGCGCATCCTGCAGGGCCGCTTCGCCTTCAAGGACTTGGTCGCGCGCGTGTTCAGCTTCGACTACATCGGCGCGCTGTTCGCCTCGCTGCTATTCCCGCTGGTGCTGGTGCCGCATTTGGGCCTGGTGCGATCCGCGTTCATGTTCGGCATCCTGAACGTCGCCGTGGCGCTCTGGCTGCTGACCAGCCTGGGAGACGAGGTGCGCTGGGTGCGCGCCCACCGCGCCTCCGCCCTGGCTGCGCTCGCCGCGCTGGTGGCCGGCTTCGTGTACGCCGACCGGATCATGGAGGCGTCGGAAAGCCAAGTCTACGCCGACCCGGTGATCCACGCGCAATCCACCCCCTACCAGCGCATCGTGCTCACCGCGTCGCGCCACGACGTTAGGCTGTTCCTCAACGGCAACCTGCAATTCAGCTCGCGCGACGAGTATCGCTACCACGAGGCGCTGGTGCACCCGGCCATGGCTGCGGTGGCGCATCCCCGCCGGGTGCTGATCTTTGGCGGCGGCGACGGCCTCGCCGCCCGCGAGGCGCTGCGCTGGCCGGAGGTGGAAAGCATCACCCAGATCGAGCTGGACCCGGCCATGGTGCGGCTGTTCTCCGCGGCGCCGCTGGCCACGCTCAATGGCGGCTCCTACGCCTCGCCGAAGCTGCATGTGGTCAACGCCGACGCGTTCCTGTGGTTGAAGGACCAGGCGGGCGCCGCGCAGTACGACGTGGTGATCGTGGACTTCCCCGACCCGTCCAACTACTCGATCGGCAAGCTCTACTCGCTCACTTTCTTCAAGCTGCTGCGCGCCGTGCTGGCGCCGGGGGGCGCCGCGGTGGTGCAGAGCACGTCCCCCTTCGTCGCGCGGCAGACCTACTGGTGCGTGGTGGCCACCCTGGAGGCGGCGGGATTGGCGACCACGCCCTACCACCTGTATGTGCCGTCGTTCGGCGAGTGGGGCTTTGTCATGGCGTCGGTCCAGCCTATGGCGATGGGTGCAGCCTATCCTGCCGGGCTGCGCTACGTGACGCCGGCGACGGTGGCGGACATGCAGCGCTTCCCGCCCGACATGGACCGCGTGCCGGCCGAGATCAACCGGCTCGATAGCCAGGCGCTGGTGCGCTACTTCGAGGCGGAATGGTCGGAATACGGGGTGAACTGATGCGCCGCAGGGAGGTCCTGCTGGGCGCTGCCGTCGCCGGGCTGGCAGGCAAGGCGCGCGCCGCCGCGATGCCCGGCCGCATGATGGGCGCCGATGCGGCGTTGGGCCACCAGTTGCGCACGGGCGGCTTCCCCGAGCCCGATACGGAAGCACGCACCGCCGTTGCGATCGTCGGCGGCGGCGTCGCAGGGCTGTCGGCTGCGTGGCAGCTGAAAGCGCAGGGCGCGGACTTCACCCTGCTGGAGTTGGAGCGCGAGGTGGGCGGCAACGCCGCGTCCGGCGCCAACGCCGTGTCCGCCTACCCGTGGGGCGCCCACTACGTCCCGCTGCTGACCCGCGAGTCCACCCACGCGCAAGCGTTGTTCGAATCGCTGGGCATCATAACCGGCCGCGCCCCGAACGGCGACCCCGTCTACAACGAGTTCTATCTCTGCGCCGACCCGCGCGAGCGGCTGTTCACGCTCGGCCGCTGGCAAGAGGACCTGCTGCCCCAATTGGGCGCCAGCGACGAGGACCGCCGCCAATACGAGAGTTTCGCCGCCGCCATGACCGCGTTCCGGACAGCCCGCGGCGCCGACGGTCGAAAGGCGTTCGCCATCCCGCTCGACGCCAGCTCCGCCGACCCGGCGTTGCGCGCGCTGGACAGCCAGACCATGACCGACTGGATGCGCGCCCACGGCTGGGACAGCGAGAAGCTGCACTGGTATGTCGACTACTGCACACGCGACGATTACGGCACGGTGGCGGCGAACGTCTCCGCCTGGGCCGGCATCCACTACTTCGCCGCACGCGACGGCAAGGGCGCCGACGACGACACCCAATCGGTGCTGACCTGGCCCGAGGGCAATGGCTGGATCGTCGGCCAGATGAGGCAACGCCTAACCGACCACCTGGTCACCAGCGCGCTCGCGTGGCGCGTGCAGAAGCGTCCGGACGGCGTGGCGGTGGATGTCTTCGACCCGGCGCAGGGCCGCTCCCGCCGGGTGCTCGCGGGCGTCGCCATCCTTGCCGTGCCGCATTTCGTGGCCGACCGCCTGCTGGGCCGCGCCCCCGATGCGGCGCACAGTCACGCGCCCTGGATGGTGGCCAACGTCACCGTCGACCGCATGCCCGGCGGACGCGGCGCCCCGCTGTGCTGGGACAACGTGTTCCACGACAGCCGCTCGCTGGGCTACGTGGTGGCCACCCACCAGTCGCTGGAGCGCGCGCCGCGCCGCACCGTGCTCACGCATTATTGGCCCCTGGCGGACCTGCCGCCCGAGGACGCGCGGCGCGCGGCGCAGGCCCGCAGCCTCGCCGACTGGCAGGCGATGGTGCTGGACGACCTGCTGCGGGTGCATCCGGAGCTGGAGGGCGCCGTCCGCAACGTGGACGTCTGGTTGTGGGGCCACGGCATGATCCGCCCGACGCCGGGCTACATCTGGGGGCCGGCGCGGGCGGCTGCGTGCCGACAGTCGCCGCCGGTGTTCTTCGCGCATTCCGACATGAGCGGCGTGTCGATCTTCGAGGAAGCCAACTACCGCGGCGTCATGGCGGCCGACGCGGCCATCGAGCACCTGCGCGGATGAGGCGTCATTCCAAGCTGGGGCAACCCTGGCTCGCCTCGCCCGGTTTCGACGGGGCGTTCATCTTGGCGCCCGGTTTCGTGGTGACCTTGGCCGTCCTGTGCTTCCCCGGCTTCTTCACCAGCCACGAGGTGACGCCGGCGCTATGGGCCGTGCTGGTGGTCGGCGTCGATGTCGGCCATGTCTACTCGACGTTGTATCGCACCTATCTCGACCCCGCCGAGTTCCAGCAACGCCGTACGCTGTACCTAATGGCGCCGTTGCTCGGCTGGCTCGCTTTCGCCGGGCTTTACAGTCTGGGGCCAATGGTGTTCTGGCGCGCGCTGGCCTATCTGGCGGTGTTCCATTTCGTCCGCCAGCAATACGGCTTCATGATGCTGTATGGCCGGCGCGAGCGATCTTTCCGCGTCATCGACAAGGCCGCCATCTATGCCGCGACGATCTACCCGCTGCTATGGTGGCACACCCATGCGCGGCAGTTCTCCTGGTTCACGCCGGGCGACTTCGTGGCGCTGTCGCAGCCGGTGCTGGCGGAGGCCGGCCTGATGATCTACGCCGCCATCGCGCTGGCGTACGGCGCCAAGGAGCTCTGGCTGCACCGCGCCGGCGAGTCGTTCAACTGGCCGCGCAACCTGCTGCTGGCAGGCACGGCGCTGTCATGGTGGGTGGGCATCGTCGCGCTGGACAGCGACCTGGCGTTCACCGCGGTCAACGTCGTCGCGCACGGCATTCCCTACGTGGCGCTGGTCTGGCTGTACGGCCGCAACCAGGCCCGCGTCGGCGCCCATGCGCGCCTATTCGGCCTGCCCCGCGCCCGATTGTTCACCGCCGCCTGCCTGCCGCTGTTCGTAGGTTTGCCCTTGCTGCTCGCCTACCTGGAGGAGGGCTTGTGGGACGGCTTCGTATGGTCGGAGCATCCCGGGCTGTTCGCCGCGTTCACCGCCCTGCCGTCGGTCGACGACAGCGACGTGCTGGTCTGGCTGGTGCCGCTGCTGGCCTTGCCGCAGATCACCCACTATGTGCTCGACGCGTATATCTGGCGGTTGCGACAGCCGGGCACGCCGTGGAAGCAGACCCTGCTGCCGGCAATGGACTGACACGGAGCGCCGTAGACCCGAAGTGGTGGGCTGCGAACGGCAGCCCACCCTACGGCTCGGAGCCGCATCAGCCTATTTCGGCATACTGGCCGCTTGCGCCTGCAGCATGCCGGCGATCTGCTTGCACATGGCGTCCACCGTGGTGTTGCGCGCCTTGGCTGCATCCGCCATCGCCACCTTGTTGCCGGCGAACTCCACGACGCCCGTCTTGCCGTCCGCCTCCGCCTGGTCCTCGCCGGCGACGGTGGCCGGCGGCAGCATGCCGATGATGCGCCCCTGCAACGCCACGACGTCCGCGCCGACGCTTCCCTGGTCCTGGCAGTAGCGCAGCACCCCCAACTGATTGTGCGCGGCCAAGTGCATCATCTGCAGCATGGCCTCCTGCCCGGCCGGCGCGTCCGGCGGCAATGGCGCCGGCGCCTGGGCGTGGCCAAGGCACGGCGCGAGGACGATCGTCAGTGTCGAGGCAAAAGCTGCGAATCGCATGAAGCGTTCTCCCATCGTTGTCAGGTTCCAACGCCGAGCTTGCCGGATGCGTTGGACACAACGGCGCGAGCGCGGAACGACGGCCTGTTTCGCTCGCTTCGGCCCAAAGCACCCAAAGGAGAGCAGCGATGGCCGAAACCACCACCGACCACGACATCATCCGGGAATGGGCCGAAAGCAAGGGCGGCAAGCCCGCCGCCGTCGAACGCACGCACCACAGCGAGGAGGATGTCGGCATCATCCGCCTGATGTTCCCCAAGAGCCCGCAATCCGAGCATTCGGCCCTGGTGGAGATTAGTTGGGACGAGTTCTTCGAGCAGTTCGAGGCAGGCGGCCTGGCGTTGCTGTATGACGAGAAGACGCTGTTCAACAAGTTCATCGGCCGCGACACGGCGGAGAAGCGGGAGCACGGCGAACACGCCAGCCGTCACCATCCGGCCCCCGCGAAAGCGCCCGCGAAGCCGGCCTCTGCAAAGCGCGACGAGCCCGCGAACGACCTCGAGGCGCGCGAGTATCGCGACGCGGACGGCACGGTGCACCATCACACGAAGGCCTACGTCGACGGCCACAAGAAGTAGGCCGCCTCCGCACCGGTCTCCAAGCCCCGGCGTGGACGGGGAGGCTAACCGCCCTCGTTGCGCACCGGCCGGCGAGGGCGGGGATGGCGGCCCGGCCAGTCCACCACGTGAACCTCCAGCGGGCCGGAAAACTCCTCGCTGATCACCCGGTCCCGCACCGAAATGCCGGCTTGGTGCACCGTGTCCGGGTCGCCGGAAACCAGCGGGTGCCACCAAGCCAGCCCACGGCCCTCCTGCACCCGGCGATAGGCGCAGGTTGGCGGCAGCCAGTCGATGTCGTCCAGCGCGTCGGGCGTGAGCGCCACGCAGTCCGGCACCTTCTCCTGCCGCCGCGCGTAGTCGGTGCAGTTGCAGTCGTGCAGGTCGAGCAGCTTGCATGCCACCTTGGTGAAGCTCAGCGCTTCAGTCGCATCGTCCCGCAGCTTGTGCAGGCAGCAACGACCGCATCCGTCGCACAGCGACTCCCATTCCTCCGGCGTCATCTGCGCGAGCCGCTTGGTGGTCCAGAACGGAGCGTCCATGGACGCGCAAGCTACCAGGAGTGCACCCGTTTGGCCATCCCCGCCGCACTCATCCGCCACCCTCAGGGTGGCGACAGCATGGGCAGCCGCAGCAGCGGGACAGCGCCGGCCGACAGTACGCGGTCGCGCAACGTCATCGGCAGCTCGGCCTGCGGCGGCGCGTCGCTGGCCGGGCCGGACACCAGCGCCAGCAGCGTGGTGGCCACCCGGCCGTCGTTGCGCGTCAAGGCGCCCGACTGCACCAGCACGCCGACAACGTCCGCAAACCCGGTCAGGCGGATGGTCCCCGTGCCCTCCGGCTGCAACGCGGCGTCCAGCCCGAGCGTAGCGCGGCCCGTCATGTCCAGCTTGCCCCAGCGCAGCGACATGCCGTCCAGCCGCAAAACCCCACCCGCGTCGCGCCAGACCGCCAGGGCGGCGCGCGGTTCACGCAGCGCCGGGATGGGCACGGTGGAGCTTGCATGCAGCTCCAACCACGAAACCGCCTCGCCGAAGGGCAGCGCGTGGCCCGGCAGCATCAGCCGCGACAACACCAGCTCGGCCTCCGCGCCGCGCAGGCGCAACCGGACCGCCCCCGCCTCCGCCGCCACCGCCTCCGCCGTGCCCGCCTCCACCGCCAGGCGGAGATCCGCCGCCGCTATCGTCAGCGTGCCCGCATCGGCGAAGCCGGGCAGCCTGACGTCCACGTCGAGCCGCCCGGCCGTCAGCTCCAGCGGCTGCGCGGCGCCAGCCTGCACGCTCAGCGCGCCGTCCAGCACCAGTGCGAGCACACCGGGACGCCAAGGCGCATAGACCAGCCGCACCGCGTCGGCCCGCAACGTCAGTGCGACTGGAAGACCGGGGTTGTCGGTGGCGACCACGACCGCCGGCAGCGTGACGACGGCCCGCAACGGCCAGCCGCCCCGCTGCGGCTCGCCCGCGGCAACGACGTAGCCCTCCGCCAGGCGCGCCTGCCGCCAGGCCGCCGCCTCGGCGATCAAACGGCCGGTGGCCGTCCACCAGGCGACGCCGCTGGCCAGCAGCAACAGGGTGAAAGGGATCGGAATGAGGCGGATTACGGCGCGGGCGACAGGGCGCATGGGCGCGTTATAGGAGTGGGTGGCGAAGCATGAAATGAGCGGTCATCCACAAGCTCCGAAGAGCGTTGTCAAATGTTAGCCCCGTTTTTGTCGGCGATTCGGCCTCAACGTGACGCTGATATGTCGGAACCGAGTAAAATCAACGAGCTATGACGGAATATTTCGAGTTGTCTTAGGTGAAAGGATAACCGAGCTGTAAGCAACCAGTGCGAAAAACGCGTCTCATGAGCCGCATACGGCGTCTTGCTCGCCCAAGGCGGCAGGCGCGCCGTTCAGCCGCCCACAGAGTTGTCCACAGGGTGCGACAGGCCTAGCCAGGCGCCGATCAGCTTGGCGTACTCGACCGCCAGCAATCGCAGCCGGGCCTTCGCCTGCCGCCCTGTCGGCCGCACCGGGAACGGGATCAGATGAGTGTCCGGCATCGCCCGCTGCAGCTCCAGCAACGCGCGCGGCATGTGATAGCCGGCGGTGACCACGATCAGCGTGTGGATGTCGTTCGCCTGCGCCCAGGCGGCGGTCTCCGCGGCGTTGCCCGCCGTCGTCGTGGCCGCCCGCCCCAGCGTCACGCGCCCGTGCAGCGGCGCCGGGTCCACCTCGCCGAGCCGGGCCAGCTCGGCCAGGGTCGGGCCATGCGCTACGCCGGACACCAGCAGCAGCGGCGCGTGCCCGGCGGCGAGCAGGCGCAGAGCGGTCTCCACCCGTTCCGCGCCGCCGGTCAGCGCCACGATCCCGTCCGCCGCCTTGGGTGCGGCGGCGGGGCGGGCCGCGGCGGCGACGAAGGCGGCAAACCCGGCGCCCAGCCCCGTTAGCGCCAGCAGCAGCGCAACGCCGGCGGCGAGCGCGGCGGATCGCCGGCCGGTCAGGGCAGCCGCCGCAGCCACCGGCGCACGGTCGCCTGAGCCGTCAGCCAGCCGATCGCCCCGGCCGCCATGGGCAGCGCCGGCAGCGACAGCCACAGCGGCAACGGCAGGCTGGGAACCCCGGAGGCGGCCGGCGCGACGTCGACGAAGGGCTGCGCCAGGGCCGCGAGACCCAGCAGCACCGGCAGCGCCGCCACCGCGCCCAGCAGCGAGCCGGTCGCGGCGAGCATCGTGGCGCGACCGGCGAACCGTCCGGCGATGAAGCCGTCGGTGGCGCCCAGCCCGTGCACGATCTCGATCGCGTCGCGCCGGGCGGACAGGCCGGCGCGGGTGGCGATGGCGATCACCGCCGCGCCGACGCCTGCCACCAGCAGCAGCGCGGCCGCGGCGCAAGCCTGCAGGCTGCGCGCCAGCGTGGTCAGCCGGTCCAGCCAGACGCCTTGGCTCTCCACGAACACGCCGGGCGCGGCGGCGGCCAGCCGCGCCTGCAGACCGTCGTCCGGCGCGCGCTCGCCGGCCGCCAGGCGCACCTCGATCACCGCCGGCAACGGCAACGCGCTAGCCTGCGCCGCCGTCCCCAGCCACGGCCGCAGCAGCTCCGCCAACTCCGCCGTGGACAGCACCCGCGCGGCCGCGATCCCGGGCGAGCCGCGCAGCATGACCACCACCCGGTCCAGCCGCGTGTCATCCCCGTCGCCCGCCTTTTCCGTGGGGCGGGGCACCTGCACCGTCAGCACGGCGGCCGCGCCGGACCGCCAGTGCTCCGCGATGCCGGCCGCCGCCAGCACCCCGGCGACGGTGAGCGCGGCCAGGAACGTCATCGCGCCAACGAGCGCCGGCAGCAGCCGGTCCGACAGCGCGCGCCGCAGCCCGAGGTCGTCGAACCTCGCCGGGCGTAGGCGCGCGCGCTGCGGCGAAAGCAGGCGCCAGCGCCTAGGCATCGGTGACCAGCCGCCCTTCGAGCAGGCGCAGTTCGCGGCCCGGATAGCGTTTCACCAGCCCGTCATTGTGGGTGGCCACCAGCACCGTGGTGCCGACCCGGTTCAGCTCGCCCATCAGCTGCATCAGGCGCTCGGCCTGCTTGTCGTCCAGGTTGCCTGTCGGCTCGTCGGCCAGCAGCACGGTCGGGCGGCCGATCACCGCGCGGGCGATGGCGACGCGCTGCTGCTCGCCGCCCGACAGCTCGGCCGGCCGCGCGTGCGCCCGGCGCTGCAGGCCGACCCAGCGGATCATCTCGTCGACGTCGGCGCGGATCTGCCCCTCGGGCCGGCCGGCCAGGCGCAGCGGCAGGGCGACGTTGTCGAAGGCGGAGAGGTGCGGCATCAGCCGGAAGTCCTGGAACACGACGCCGATCTGCAGGCGCAGCGCGGGCAGGTCGCGCCGGGCGGTGGCGCCGATCTCCTGGCCCAGCAGGAAAAGCCGCCCGACGCTGGGCCGGCTGGCGAGGTACAACAGGCGCAACAGGCTGGACTTGCCCGCGCCGGACGGGCCGAGCAGCCAGCGGAAGCCGCCGTCGCCGACCGAGAAGCTGACGTCGCGCAGCACCAGGTCCGCGCCATAGCGCAGGCCGACGCCCTCCAGCTGGATGACCGGCTCCCCGGTCACGCCGCGTGTCGCCGAAACGGTGATGGATGGCCGGCGAAGCGTCCGCATCGCCCAATGCCGGCGGCTTGCGACGCCGTTGCCAAGTCCACCCGGCGCACGCAGAATCCCGCGATGCGGATCACCTGTCCTTCCTGCGCGGCTGAATACGACATCGGCGCCGTCCTGGCGGAGGGCCGGGTGGTGCGATGCGCCCGCTGCGGCCACCAATGGGCGCCAGTGCCGGTTCCGCCGGCGCCTGTCATGCC
>CAXTBW010000057.1:0-5661 GCA_964242925.1 uncultured Acetobacteraceae bacterium | reverse complement strand
CCCGCTGCGGCCACCAATGGGCGCCAGTGCCGGTTCCGCCGGCGCCTGTCATGCCAGCGCCTGTCATGCCACAGCCTGCGATGCCGGAGCCCGCCATGCCGGATACGGCTAGGCGGCAGGTGGTGGAGGTCGGCGAAGCGCCGGCATCCGCGCGGTCGTTCCTCGCCGTCCCGTCCGACACCCGGCTGTCGGTCGCACGGATGGCAGCCGGGCGGACCGCGCTGGCGCTGGCCTGGGCCGGCAGCGCGGCGCTGATCGTGGCGCTGCTGGCGGCGGGATACGCATTCCGCCTTCCCATCATGCAGGCCTGGCCGGCCAGCACCCGGCTGTACGCGGCATTGGGACTGTGGTGACAGACCTCATCGGACCTCCACCGCGATGTCGTGGAACAACCGCGCGGGCAGGCTGCCGCCGGTGACGCCGCGCATCGGGCGGTTGTCGTCGTTGCCGAGCCATACCGCGATCACGTCCGGACCCACCGCGCCGATGAACCAGGCATCCTTGTAGTCCTGCGTCGTCCCCGTCTTGCCCGCCACGACATGGCCCGGCGTCGCTGCCGCCCGGCCGCTGCCGCGCGCGACCACCGCCGTCAGCATCCGCACCATCATGCCAGCCTGCTCCGCCGCCACCACCCGGACCGGCGCCGGGTGCGACAACGGCAACGGGCGGGGCCCCGACTCCGCCGCCTCCAGCGCGTTCGGCGTGACCGCGTAGCCGCCATTGAACAGGGTGGCGTAGGCGGCCGCCATTTCCAACAGGCCCACCTCGCCGGTGCCCAGCGCCAGGCTGGCGTTGTCCGGCAACGCGTCGGTGATGCCCAGCCGCCGGGCCACCGCCGCCACGACGCGCGGGCCGCCCGCCTGCAGCAGCAACCGCACGCTCGCGGTGTTGAGCGACTCGGCCAGCGCCTCCTCCAGGGTGACCTCGCCGCGGGAGCCGGGCTCGAAGTTCGACGGGCTGTAGCCGCCGAGGTGGATCGGCGCGTCCGAGACCATGTCGTCGGGGGTGGCGCCCTTTTCCAGCGCGGCCAGCCAGACGAAGATCTTGAACGACGAGCCGGGCTGCCGCCGGGCCAGCACCGCGTGGTTGAACGGGCCGGTGCGCCAGTCGCGGCCGCCGACCATGGCGCGAACGGCGCCCGTGCCCGCATCCAGCACCACGACCGCGCCTTGCCCGGCGTTCGCCGCGACGCCTGGCCCGGCCAGCAGCGCGGCCAGGCGCGACTCCGCCACTGCCTGCAGCCGGGGGTCCAGCGTGGTGCGCACGGTCGCGTCGACATCAGGGGGCAGGGCGGCCTGCGCCTGCTCGGACGCCCATGCGGCGAACCAGGGCGCCGCGGGGCCGGTCTGCGGCGGGAACGCAATCTGGCCCGACGCCGCCTGCGCCTGCGCCGTCGTGATGGCGCCGGTCTGCGCCATCGCCGCCAGCACGTCTCGCGCGCGCGCCGCTGCGGCCGCCGGGTCGGCGCGGGGGTTCAGGCGCGACGGCGCGCGGGGGATGCCGGCGAGCACGGCGCATTGCCACAACGACAGTTGCCGGGCCGAGACGCCGAAGTAGAGCCGCGCCGCCGCGTCGACCCCCCAGGCGCCGCTGCCCAGGTAGACGCGGTTGAGCCAGATCTCGAGGATCTCGCGCTTGGTGAAGTGCTGCTCGAGCCAGATGGTGAGCATCAGCTCCTGCACCTTGCGGCGGAAGGTGCGCGCGTTGGTCAGGAACAGGTTTTTCGCGACCTGCTGCGTGATGGTGGACCCGCCTTGCCGCAACTGGAGCGATCGCAGGTTCACCCAAACCGCCCGCGCCATACCCAGCAGGTCGATCCCGGGATGGCTCCAGAACCGCCGGTCCTCGATGGACACGGCGGCCTCGGGCAGCGCGGCCGGCAGATCGGTCAGGCGCAGCGAGTCGCCCACGATGTCGCCGAAAGTGGCGAACGGGCGCCCGGTGCGGTCCTGCAGCGTCAGGCCGGGCCGGCGCGAGGCGTCCAGCGCGGCCTCGGGCCGCGGCAGGTCGCGGGCGAACCATATCACGGTCAGCCCGCAAGCCAGCACGGCCCAGATCGCGGCGATCAGCAGCCAGCTGACGATGCGCCAGCGCAGGCGCCGCCGACGGGGCGCGGCGGCTTGCAGCCGGGTCGGGTCGGCAAGCGCAACGCGGGCCATGCGGCGGCCTAGGCGCGGACCGTGACTGCGGTCAATGCCCGACGTAAGCAACTGTCATGGCCGGACTTGATCCGGCCACCCACGCAGTTCGCGCGAAAAGGTGGTCCGGATATTGGCATCACGGTGCGGGCGGCGCGGCGTGGGTGGCCGGATCAAGTCCGGCCATTACGGCGAATGATCGGTGCGCCAACCGCGGGGTCAATGAAAGCACTGGAGGAACATCGTCGACGGGTTGGCGATGTCGCCCACCACGGCGGCGCCCTTCGCCGGCCCGTCGGACACCGCCGTCTTGGGCACGACGCCCTGCTCGCGCAGGAAGTCCACCGCCGGGCCGCCCTTCACCGCGAAGTTCACGTTCTGCGGGATGTCCCCGTCGGTCATCTCCGCGATACGCGCCGCATTCAGCTTGGCCACCACCACGCCGATCACGTTGCCCTGCTGGTCCAGCAGCGGGCCGCCGGAGTTGCCCGGCTGCACCGGCGCGCTGATCTGGTAGTCGTTCTGGTTGTCGCGCAGCCCGCTGAGCGCGCTGACATCGCCGGTGGTGAGCGTCGGGCCGGCCGACAGCAGACCGAACAGCGGAAAGCCGTAGGTCACCACCGACTCGCCGCGCTTGACCTCGGGGCCGGCGCGGAAGGTGAGCGCCGGGCCGAACGCGGGCGGCACCTCCAGCAACGCCAGGTCCCGCTTGCGGTCGGTGGCGAGCACCCGCGCCGCCTGCTCCTGGCCGGTGAAGTTGCGCGCGACCATGCGGGCGCAGCCTTCGACGACGTGGTTGTTGGTCAGCAGCCGGCCGGTCGCGGCGATGAAGCTGGTGCCCGTGGAGTCCGGCCGCTCCCGTCCGGCGCGTTCGCCGGGCCGCAGCGGGGCGGGCTTGCCGCGGGGCACGTCGGTGGCGGGATTGGACTCCAGGGGCGGGGGTTTCGCCGCCGTCGAGGCCAGCAGCGCGGCCGCGATCAGGCCCGCCCGGACGCTTGGCTTCAGTCGTGCGCGCATGGTGGGACGATGCTTGGCCGCCCGCGCCGCGTCAACGACTTACGAGGTGCAATACTCGCCACACTTGCATTGGCATGGTCTCCGGTGTGATTGGAGCCATGAACCGGCGCATCCTGCTTCTAGGCGCCCCATGCTTGTTCCTGCTGGCTGCGGCGCCGGAGGCCACGCCGCCCGCGGTGAGCGTCCTACCGGCGATGCAAGGCACGCTCGCCGCCACCGTCCTGGTCACGGGGACGCTGGTGGCGCGGGACGAGGTGCTGGTCAGCCCGCAGATCGACGGCCTCGCCATCACGGCCATGGAGGCGGAGGAGGGCGACCGCGTCGCCGCCGGGCAGGTGCTGGCCCGGCTGTCGCACGACGCGCTGGACGCCAGCCTGGCGCAGAACACCGCGCAGCAGGCGCGCGCCGACGCCGCCGTGTCGCAGGCGCAGAACGCCATCGCCGAGGCGCAGGCGACGCACTCGCAGGCGGACCTCGCGTTCGGCCGCGCCAAGGACCTGGTCGCCACGGGGATCACCTCGCGTGAGACCTACGACGTGCGGCAGCAGGCGGCGCTGGTCGCGGGCGCCCGGCTGACGTCGTCGGTGAACGCGCTGCACGCCGCGGAGGCCGACGCCGCGCTGGCCAGGGCGCAGCGCCAGGAGCTGCAGGTGAAGCTGGACCGCACCACCATCCGCACGCCCGTGGCCGGCGTGGTCAGCCGCCGCACCGCCCGGCTGGGCGCCGTCGTGGGCATGACGGGCGACCCGCTGTTCCGCGTGATCGCCAACGGCGCGGTGGAGCTGGAGGCGGGGGTGCCCGAGACGCGGCTGGCGCAGATGCGCCCCGGCCAGCCCGCCAGTTTAGCCGCGTCCGGCCCCGCGCTGCCGGCCCACGTGCGGCTGGTGTCGCCCGAGGTCAGCCAAGCGACCCGGCTGGGCCGCGTCCGCATCGCCCCGGATGAGGACGGCACGCCCGGCGCGATCGGGTCGTTCGCGCGGGCTACGGTGGAGGTCGCGCGGGCCACCGGCGTCGTGGTGCCGCTGTCGGCGGTGCTGTTCGACCCGGACGGCGCGCACGTGCAGGTGGTCAGCCAGGGCGTGGTGCAGACCCGCGCCGTCACGCTCGGCCTGCGCACCGCCGCGCAGGCGTTGCTGAGCGCGGGGGTGCGGCCGGGGGAGACGGTGGTGTCCGTGTCCGGCACGTTCGTGCGCGATGGCGACCGGGTGACGCCCGTGGCGGCGACGCCATCTACGGCGCCGGCAGGGGGCTGACCCGATGGCATTCCGCATCTCCGGCGCGTCGATCCGCAAGCCGATCCCGGCGCTGGTGCTGTTCGCCGTGCTGCTGACGCTCGGCATCGTCTCGTTCCGCGCCATCCCGATCACCCGCGCGCCCAACGTGGACGTGCCCGTCGTGTCGGTCACCGTCACGCAGGCGGGGGCGGCGCCGGCGGAGCTGGAGACGCAGGTCACCCGCAAGATCGAGGACTCGATCGCCAGCGTGTCCGGCGTCAAGCACATCACCTCCTCCGTCACCGACGGCGCCTCCACCACCCTGGTGGAGCTGCGGCTGGAGGTCAGCAGCGACCGCGCGCTGAACGACGTGCGCGACGCCGTGGCGAAGATCCGCACCGACCTGCCGCGCACCATCGACGAGCCGGTGATCGAGCGCATCGACGTGGTGGGCCAGGCGATCCAGACCTACGCCGCCGCGGCGCCCGGGATGACGCCGGAGCAGCTGTCGTGGTTCATCGACGACACCGTGTTGCGGGCGCTGCAGGGCGTGGCGGGCGTGGGCCGGGTGGAGCGGATCGGCGGCGTGTCGCGGGAGATCGAGGTCAACCTGGACCCGGACCGGCTGGCCGCGCTGGGCGTGACCGCCGGGCAGGTGAACGACCAGGTGCGCGCCACCAACGTGGACCTGGCGGGCGGCCGCGGCGAGGTCGGCGGGCACGAGCAGGCGATCCGCACCCTGGCCAACGCCGGCAGCGTGGCGGCGCTGGCCGACAGCCGCATCGTGCTGCCCGGCGGGCGGGAGGCGCGGCTGAGCGACGTCGCCACCGTCAGCGACGGCTACGAGGAGCCGCGGCGCTTCGCCCGGCTGGACGGCGCCACCCCCGTCGTCGCCTTCGCGGTGTATCGCGCGAAGGGCGCCAGCGACGTGACCGTGGCCGAGCAGGTGCGCAAGAAGCTGGAGGCGGTGCGCGCGGCGCATCCCGAGGTCGCCACCACGCTGATCGACGACTCCGTGCGCGGCACCTATGGCGGCTACGTCTCGGCCATGCACTCGTTGATCGAGGGCGCGGTGTTGGCCACCATCGTAGTGTTCATCTTCCTGCGGGACTGGCGCGCCACCCTGCTCGCCGCGGCCGCGCTGCCGCTGTCGGTGTTGCCGGCGTTCTTCTTCATGCACGCGATGGGGTTCTCGCTCAACTTCGTCAGCCTGCTGGCGATCACCCTGGTGACGGGGATCCTGGTGGACGACGCGATCGTCGAGATCGAGAACATCGTCCGCCACATCCGCA
>CAXTBW010000056.1:0-27662 GCA_964242925.1 uncultured Acetobacteraceae bacterium | reverse complement strand
GCGGATGCATGTTCACCAGGTCGATCGCGCTCATCACCATGCCCGGCGTGCAGAACCCGCATTGCAGCGCGTGGTGTTCGCGAAACATCTCCTGCATCGGGTGCAGCGTGCCGTCCGCGGCCGCCAGACCCTCGATCGTGGTGACGTTGCCGCCCTGGGCCTGCATCGCGAGCATGGTGCAGCTTTTCACGCTGTAACCGTCGATATGCACGACGCACGCGCCGCACTGGCTGGTGTCGCAGCCCACATGCGTGCCGGTCAGGCTCAGCTTCTCCCGAAGCAGCTCGACCAGCAGCGTGCGGCCCTCGATCTCGACCGTGTGCGACGTGCCGTTAACCGTCAGGCTGACCTGAGGCATGGCGTTTCTCCCGATTCAAAGACTATGCAACACTGTGGCCGCAGACGCCATTCGGTCAAGATCGCAGCCGCATCATTAGTTGTGGAGCAAACTACCAAGATGTCTCAGAAGAAGCTATGAATCCCATAATTAAAAAGGCCGCCGGCGCGGTGTGGCCAGCGACCGCTTATGGGTCAAAAATCGCCATTGTGGTCCGGCGCTGATGGACGGCGTGGTTGCTGCGCCATACGGCGTTCTGCTGCAACGCTTCCTGGTCGACCGGCCACTTGATCGCCGAGAACTTTACTGGCGTGACTGGCGTGCGGATTCCGCTCGCGAAACGCACGATCAGCCTCCGATCGATACGCTGAGCGGCGGGCGTTTGCGCGTCGAGCGCGGCGCGGTGCTCAGCTTCGACACCTATTTCAACAGCTTTTTCGAATCCCACTGGCGCCGTCACACCTCGGTCGGCGCCGTCGTGCTCCGGCTGGACGTCGATGGCGGGGGCACGTTGCGCGTATTCCGCCGCGCCATCGGCCGTAAGGTGCTCGTGCATCAACAAGTGATCGACTCCGGCGACGTCACCGTCCGATTCGAGGGCGGCGCCGTAAGCTTTCGCGAGTACGGCACGCTGTGCGTGGAGCTGACCGGGGGAGCCTCCGGCCTGGTGTTCGTATCGGGCGGCTGGTGGAGCGAGGCGCCCGCCCCGAACTCGATCGGGCTGGCGGCCGTGTTCTGCACCTTCAATCGCGAGTCGGAGATTGCACGGGTGCTCGCCGCCATGGCCGACGACATCGAGGTCGCCGGGCGGCTGGCGCGGCTGATCGTCGTCAACCAGGGCCGGCCGGGTCTGGCGGGGACGGCCGGTCTCAAGGGCTTGGTGAGCCGCCTCGGGGCCAAGCTCGTCATCATCGAGCAAGGCAATTTCGGCGGCGCCGGCGGGTTCGGGCGCGGCATGCTGGCCGCGCTGGACGACCCGGCCGCCACCCACGCCGCGCTGCTGGACGACGACATCCTGCTGGAGCCGGACAGCCTGTTGCGCATGGCGGCGTTCTTCTCGTTCTGCGACCGCGACATGGTGGTCGGCGGCCACATGCTGGACCTGGTCCAGCCGCACATCCTCTACGAGGCCGGCGCGATCGTGTCGGAACGCCAATGGGAGTTCCGGCCGCAGCACAACGGCATGAACGTTGCGGACGCGGCGACGCTGGAAGTGCTCTCGATGCCGCGCGCCGTCCATTACAGCGGTTGGTGGCTGTGCGGCTTCCCGCTCAGCGTGGTGGAAGAGCACGGCATGCCCCTGCCGTGCTTCATCCGCGGGGACGATGTCGAGTTCGGGTTGCGACTGCATCAGCAACAGGTGCCCACCATCGCCATGCCCGGCATCGCCGTCTGGCACGAACCGTTCTACCTCAAGCTCGGCGGCTGGCAGCATTACTACGAGACCCGCAACCTGCTCGTCCTGTCGGCGCTGCACCTGGCCCCGAGCGCTGCCGGCGCCCTGCGGCGCATCGGCCGGCAGTTCGTCATGAACCTGCTTACATTCCGCTACTACACCGCAGCCCTCATACTCGCGGCAACCGAGGCGTTCCTGGCCGGACCGCAGGAGATGCGCGCCGATCCGGCGGCCCGGCACGCGAATTTGGGGACGTTCCGCAAGGCGTTCCCAACCTGCGGCACCAAGCGGGAGACGGTGCTGCACCCGCAAATCCTGCGTCGCGCGCCGCGCTCGATGCCGGCTTGCCTTCGCCTGCTGGCGCGATCGCTGTTGCGCAACGCCATCGCGCCAACCCAAACAACGGAGGCCAAGCTGCTGGATCGGGCAAAGCTGGACTGGCTGAGCATGCGGGACGTGGAGCATGTCGCGGTCGAGAGCGGATGGGACGAGGAACTGCCGACGTTCCGCCGGTCGCGGGAGCACCATCGCACGCTGCTGCGCCGCGCGCTGAGCGTGCTGCCCCGGCTGTATTTCGGCTATGCCGCAGCCGCTTCCGCCTGGCGTCGGGAAGCGCCCGCCCTCACCACGGAGACGTTCTGGCGCAGCTACCTGTCCGTGCCTGAAACTCATGTCGCAACAGTCGGGGAACGCGCAGGGCCGGTTTCCGTAGTATGATGATGAAAATTGCAGCGCAGCCGTTCGACTGGCTGGTGGTCGGCGCCGGGTTCGCCGGCGCAACCCTGGCAGGGCAACTCGCGCGCGTGCGCGGGGACCGCGTGCTGGTTGTGGATCGGCGGGACCACATCGCCGGCAACGCCTACGATCATCTGGACGCCTCGGGCGTGCTGGTGCATCGCTATGGGCCGCACATCTTCCACACCAACGCCCGCGCCATATTCGAGCATCTCTCGGCGTTCACCGACTGGCGGTTCTACGAGCACCGGGTGCTCGGCCAGGTGGACGGCATGTTGCTGCCGATCCCGATCAATCTCGACACGGTCAACCGGCTCTACGGGCTGGATCTGGACGGTCCGCAGTTGGAGGCCTGGTTCGCCGAGCGGGCGGAACCCGTGGCGTCAGTCCGCACTTCGGAGGACGTCGTGGTGTCGCGCGTCGGACGCGAGCTGTACGAGAAGTTCTTCCGCGCCTACACGCGCAAGCAATGGGGCCTGGATCCGTCGGAGCTGGACAAGTCGGTGACAGCGCGGGTGCCGATCCGCACCGACCGCGACGACCGCTACTTCACCGACGCCTACCAGTTCATGCCGCTGCACGGCTACACAGCGATGTTCAAACGCATGCTGACCCATCCGAACATCGAGGTCCGCGTGGGCACGGAGCATCGCGCCGTGGCTGGGTTGGCGCCGCGCACCATCTGGACCGGGCCGATCGACGAGTATTTCGGCCATCGTTTCGGCAAGCTGCCGTACCGCTCACTGCGGTTCCACCATGAGACATTCGCGCAGGAGCGTTTCCAGCCGGTCGGCACGGTGAACTATCCGCAGACCGAGGATTACACCCGTATCACCGAGTACAAGCACCTGACCGGACAGGTCTGCGACAACACCAGCCTTACGTATGAATATCCGTCCTCGGATGGGGACCCGTATTACCCGATCCTGCGGCCCGAATCGGAGGAGATCTACAAGCGTTACGAGGCGCTGGCGGATGCCGAGCCGGACACCTGGTTCGCGGGCCGTCTGGCGACTTATCGATATCTGAACATGGACCAGGTGGTGGGCCAAGCGCTTGCCACCTTCCGCCGGATCCAGTCGACCGTGCAATCCACCGCTGCGGCAGCCTAAGCGGCTTTAAGCTTGCGATGGCGAATGGGCCTTCTGGCCCACTGGGATGCCGCGAATTGCTCCGCGCCGTAGGATAGGAAAGGGGAGTGGGTTGATCCCGCCGGGTCAGGGTGGCGGCGTTCAAGCCACCGCCATCTCCCCAAGGTAGGCTTCCCGGATCACAGGGTTGACCCGCATCTCCGCGGCGCTGCCTGACAGCACCACCTGGCCGGTTTGCAGCACGTAGGCCCGGTGCGCGATCTGCAACGCCATGTTGGCGTTCTGCTCCACCATGAAGATGGTCGTGCCCTGGCGGTTGATCGCCTGGATGATCGCGAAGGTCTGCTCTACGAACAGCGGCGACAGTCCCATCGAGGGCTCGTCCATGCAGATCAGCCGGGGCCGTGCCATTAGCGCGCGGCCGATCGCCACCATCTGCTGCTCGCCGCCGGACAGCGTGCCTGCCACCTGGCTGCGGCGCTCTTTCACGCGCGGGAACAGCCCGTAAACCCGCTCCAGATCTTCGTCGAACTCCGGGCCCCTCTTGCGGGTGTAGGCGCCCATCTCGAGGTTCTCGAACACGGTCATGCGCGGGAATAGCCGGCGCGCCTCGAGCACCGGCGCCAGGCCGCGGCGAACGCGTTCGGCCGTGGACAGGCGTTCGATCGGCTTGCCGTCGAACATCACAGTGCCGGTGGTCGGGCGCACGATGCCCATGATCGTCTTCATCGTCGTCGACTTGCCGCAGGCGTTGCCGCCCAGCAGGCAGACGATCTCACCCTCGGCGATGTCGTAGTTCACGTCCTTCAGCACGTGCAGGTCGCCGTAATGCGTATTGACGTCGCGGAACTCCAGCAGCGACGCGGGCGCCGTCCCATCAAGCAACGTTCTGGTCCTCCAGCACGGCGTGGCTGCGGCCCAGATAGGCGTCCAGCACCGCCTCGTTGCGCCGCACCTCGTCCGGCAGCCCCTCGGTCAGCTTCTCGCCGTGGTCCAGCACCGCCACCGTGTCGGCCAGGCGCGTCACCACGTCCAGCTTGTGCTCGATCACCAGAATGGTCAGGCCCAGCGTGTGCAGCTGCTTCAGCTGCCCGGCCAGCTCCAGCGTCTCCGCCGGGTTCATGCCCGCGGTCGGCTCGTCCAGCATCAGCAGGCGGGGGCCAGACGCCAGCGCGCGGGCGATCTCCACCCGGCGACGGTTGGCGTAGGACAGTGCGCTCACCGACTCGTTCACCCGCGGCACCAACCGGTTGCCGAACAGCGACAGGATCTCCATCACCCGCTCCCGCGCCAGCCGCTCCTCCATCCGCGTGCTCGGCAGGCGCATGATGGCGCGGGTCGGCCCCGTGTGCAGCCGGCTATGGGCGCCGATCAGCACGTTGTCCATCACCGACAGATTGCCGAACAGGCGGATATTCTGGAACGTCCGCGCGACGCCCGACGATAGGATGCGGTCCGGCGACAGCCCGATCAACTCCTTGCCGTCGAACTTGATGCTGCCGCTGGCGGCCGGGGTCAGCCCGCTGATCACGTTGAACAGGGTGGACTTGCCCGACCCGTTCGGCCCGATCACCGCCAGCACGCCGCCCGCCGGTATCGTCAAGTCGAGCGCGTTCAACGCCACCAAACCGCCGAACCGCACGGTCACGCCGCGCACCTCCAGCAGCGGCACGCCGCGCTCCGTCGGCGGCGCGATGCCGGGCAAGCTGACGGCGGTTATCCGCTCCACCACCGCGTGCTGCTGCGCGAACGTCAGCGCGGCGCCCTTCCGATGCGCCGGGATCAGCCCTTCCCGGCGATACAGCATCATCAGCACCAGGATGATGCCGAAGATCAGCTCGATCGACTGCACGAGGTCGACCTTCTGCAGGATGTCGAGGCCGGTGAACGTGCCGAACTGGTGGATCCACTCCGTCAGATCCTGCAGGAACCAGGATTGCAGCAATTGCAGCACCATGGCGCCCAGCACCACGCCCCAGACGCTGCCCATGCCGCCGAGCACGACCATGACCAGGATCATCACCGAGACGGGGAAGCCGAACATCTCCGGCGTCGCCGTCTGCAGCTTGGCAACGTAGAACACGCCGGTCATCCCCGCGAACGAGGCGCCGATGGCGAACGCAAGCAACTTGAACCGCACGAGGTTGACGCCCATCGCGCCCGCCGCGATCTCGTCGTCGCGGATCGCCATCCAGGCCCGCCCGACCCGGCTGTCGCGCAACCGGGTGCTGACGAAGATCAGCCCGGCCACCAGCGCGACCGCGACGTAGTAGTACGGTGTGGAGTCGACGCCGAAGCTGGTGCCGCCCAGGCTCGGCGGCGCCACCCCGTTCAGCCCGGCGGCGCCGTTGGTCAGCCCCGTCCAGTTGCGCGCCACGATCGGCACGATCTCACCGAAGCCGAGGGTCACGATCGCCAGGTAGTCGCCGCGGAGCCGCAGGGTCGGGGCGCCGAACAGGATGCCGCATCCAGCCGCCAACACGCCCGCCAGCGGAATGGCCAGCCAGAACGACAGCGTCGTGTGCACCACATCCACCGTGCCGGGTCCGGGCATGCGCGCCACCAGGCCAAGCCAGGCGAACGGCTCCCAAAACGTGGTCCACTCCGGCTGCAGTTGGAACGACGACAGCACGCCGTAGAAATACGCGCCGATCGCGAAGAACGCGGCGTAGCCCAAATCCAGCAGCCCGGCCATGCCGACGACGATGTTCAGCCCGAGCGCCAGCGCCGCGAACGACAGCGCGTTGGCCACCGAGTCGATGTCCGCCTCGTCGCCGTGCAGCAGCGGGAACACCATCGCGAACAGCGCCAGGCCCGACACGATCGCCGCCCGCAGCCGCGCCGGCGGAACGGCGGCGAACGGCCGCCGCCAGGTTGCCGTCGCGCTCACGACTTGTTCGGCGCCATGCGCCCAAGCAGGCCGGCGGGCCGGAACACCAGCACCAGCACCAGGATCGAGAAGATGATCACGTCCGTCCAACGCACCGAGATGAACTGGCCGCTCATGGTCTCGACCAGGCCGATGATCATGCCGCCTAGCATCGCGCCGGGCACGTTGCCGATGCCGCCCAGCACCGCCGCGGTGAACGCCCGCAGCCCGGCGCTGTAGCCGACGTCGAAGCTGGTGAAGTTGTAGTACAGCCCGAAGATCATCCCGCCCGCCCCGGCCATTGCGGAGCCGACGAAGAACGCCGTCATGATCACCCGGTCGACGTTCACGCCCATCATGCGCGCCGCCTCCGGGTCTTGCGCGGTCGCCCGCATCGCCTTGCCCATCTTGCTCCGCCGGGTGAAGAGAAAAAGGCCGACCATGAGCACCACGGCCAGTATCCAGATCAGGACCTCGCGCAGCCGCAACACCGCGCCGCCGATGTCGAAGGTGATCGGCGGCAACGGGTTGGGGTAGTTCTTGGGGTTCGCGCCCAGGAACAGCAGCACGAGGTTGAACAGGATGTAGGACACCCCGATCGTCGTGATCATCGCCGAGGGCCCCTTCACCCCGCGCAACGGCCGCAGCGACAGCCGCTCGATCACCACGCCCAGCAGGCCGGAGCCGACCATGGTGGTGACCAATGCGAGCGACAGCACGCCGATCAGCGCCCAGCCGGACATGACGGTGGACTGCCCGTTGAGCCCGAACGACTGCAGCACGAACAACGCGATGAACGAGCCGACCATAAAGACGTTGAAGTGCGAGAAGTTGATCAGTTCCAGGATGCCATAGACCAGCGTGAACCCGAGGGCGACGAGTGAATACATCGCCCCCAGGCTCACGCCATTGATGGTCTGCTGGACCAGAAGGTCGAACGACGTCACGGGCCGGCCTCAGGTGGTCGGGGCCACGCCGATATACTTGAATTGCGCATTCACGTCGTCCAGCGGGCCCTTGTCGCTCTTCTGCGCCTGGAACACGCTGACCACCTTGCTGGCGATGTCGCCGTTCTCATCGAACGACACCTCGCCCTGCAGGGTGCTGAACTTGCCGGTTTGCACCGTGTCGCGCACCAGTTCGCGCGTCGGCGTCTTCCCGGCGGCGACGATCTTGGCGAGCGCGTCGATGATGACGGTCGCCCCATCGTAGGCGGTGATCGTGTAGTCCTCGGCGCCGTAGCCATACTTTGCCCGGAACGTCTTCAGCCAGGCTTCCAGCTTCGGGTCTTCCGACAGATGCGGCGAGGCGATCGTGGCATACCAGCCCTCGATGGCCGGGAAGCCGGCGCCCGTCAGCAGGTCGCTGCCGTAGAGGCCGTCGCCGCCGGCTTTCTTGATGTTCGGCAGCACCTCGTAGCTCTGCTTGATCACCTTGACGCCGGCCGTTCCCACGCCGCCGTAGTACAGGCTGTCGGCGTTCATCGACTTGATCTTGGTCATGATGGACGAGTAGTCGGCGTTCTTCGGGTCCAACTGGTCGCGGCCGAGCACCTTCACGCCCTTCGCGGCGATCTGCTTCTGGAACGAGTCCGCGATGCCGATGCCGTAGGCGCCCTGGTCGTCCAACACGTAAATGTTCTTGACGCCCAGCTTCTCGGCCATGAAGTCGGCCATGAACGGACCCTGGAACGCGTCCGTGGTGACGGTGCGGAAGAACACCGGCTTGCCGCCCGGCCGATACTGGGGGGCGAACTTCGGATCAGTCAGGTCCGGGTTGGTGGCGGACGGAGTGATAATCAGCAGGCCGCCCTGGCTCAAGATGGGCGCCATCGCCTTGCCGGCGCCGCTCATCTGCGGGCCGACCGTGCCCATGACCGAGCGGTCGGAGACGAACTTGCGCGCATTGGTGGCGGCCTGCGCCGGGTCGTAGCTGCCGGTCGTGGCCGTCGCGTCGTCCAGCACGAACGCCTCGAGCTTGTAGCCCTTCACCGCGCCCTTCGCGTTCGCCTCGTCGATCGCCATCAGCGCGCCGTCGCGCATGTGCGCCGCGCTGCTGGCGTCGCCGCCGGTCAGCGAGAAGTTGAGCCCGATGCGAAGCGTCTTGGCGGGCGCGGCTGCCCAGCTCACCCCGCCGAACGACGAAGCGGCTGCTGTTCCGGCGAGCAAACGGGCGGCGGACCGGCGGGTGATCATGGTCGCGAACTCCTTAGGCATGAGACGAGCGCATATTCGCTATGCGAATTGTCATTGCCTGTCCAGATCGCCATACGCGCATGCGGCCAAAAACTGGCGCCAGCTTTCACCCGTCGCGGCCGTTGCGTATAAGGGGCGGCCCGGCAACCGCCGCGGCTGGGGCGCCCTGAATGACTGCCCGCATCCTCATCGTCGACGATATGCCAGCGAACACCCGGCTGCTCCAGGCGAAGCTGGTCGAGGAATACTATCAGGTCGAGATCGCGCAGGACGGCTTCGAGGCGCTCCGGCTGGCAAGCTCGTGGCAGCCCGACCTCGTCCTGCTGGACGTCATGATGCCCGGCATGGACGGCTACGAGACATGCCGCCGGTTGAAGTCGGACCATGCCACCATGCACATCCCGGTCGTGATGGTGACCGCGTTGGGCGACCCGGCCGAGCGGCTGCACGGTCTCGAGGTCGGCGCCGACGACTTCCTCACCAAGCCCGTCGAATACGACACGCTGCTCGCCCGCGTGCGCGGCCTGGTGCGGCTCAAGCGGCTGCTGGACGAGTGGCGGGTGCGCAGCGAGACCGCCCTGGCGCTCGGCCTGTCGACCAGCTCGCACACCGAGTTCTCCGTCATCGGGGCCCGCGCCCTGGTGATCGACGATTGGGACCTCGGCGCAACCACCGTGCAGGACGCGCTCGCCCGCGAGGGCATCATCCCCACCCGCGCCCGGTCCGAGAGCGAGGCGCTCGCGCTGTCGGACAGCATCAGCTTCGACCTGATCGTGCTCAGCCTGTCCATCACCGAGGAGGACCCATTACGCCTCGCCTCCCGCCTGCGCGCCGAACGCGCCACGCAGGAGGTTCCGCTGCTGCTGGTCGCCGAGCCGGAGCAGCATCGCCGCCTGCTGCGCGGGTTCGACCTCGGCGCCAACGACTGGGTGATGCGCCCGGTCGACGAGAACGAGTTGCGGGTGCGCAGCCGCAACCAGATCCGCCGCAAGTTCTACCAGGACCGCTTGCGGGCCGATCTCGGCCAGGCGCTGGAGTTGGCGCTGACCGATCCGCTGACCGGGCTCTACAACCAGCGGTACCTGATGCGCCATTTGACCACCATGATCGCTGCCGGGCAGCCGGCCGGGCTGGCGGTGCTGATGATCGACATCGACCACTTCAAGGCGGTGAACGACCGTTGGGGGCACTCGGTGGGCGACGAAGTGCTGCGCCAGGTCGGCGCCACGCTGCGCAACCGCACGCGGGTGTTCGACAGTCTGGCGCGTTATGGCGGGGAGGAGTTCGTGGTGGTCATGTCCGGCGCATCCGCCCCTGACGCGGTGCGCGCGGCGGAGCGGTTGCGCACCGCGATCCAGACGATGGTGTTCATGCCGGACGGGAAGACCGCGCACCGGCTTACGGTCAGCATCGGACTGTCGCGCAGCACGTCGCCCGGTGTCACGTCCGACTCGTTGCTGAACGCCGCGGACCGGGCGCTCTATCGGGCGAAGCGGCTCGGGCGCAACCGGGTCGAGGTCGAAGTGACCGGGCCGGACGACTCGCTTACTTGATCTTGGCTTCCTTGAACGCGACGTGCTTGCGCGCCACCGGGTCGTACTTCTTCAGCTCGAGCTTGCCGGTGGCGGACCGCGCATTCTTCTTCGTGACGTAGAAATACCCGGTGTCGGCGGTCGACACGAGACGGATCTGCACGGTGTTGGACTTGGCCATCGGTGTTCTCTGCTAAAGGGCGGACCAGCCGCGAGGGCGGAAAATGCGCATGTCGCCGCGCTTGGTCAATAGCGATGGGTCAAGCGTGGGGCCGCCGGGCGATCAGCGCGGACGACTCGACGACCTCGATCACCAGCCCGTCCTGCGCCACGGACGCGACCAGCGCCGCCACCTGCTCCCGCAGCGACGCCACGCCTGCCTCTCCGAGCCGATGCCGCGTCGTGCCGGACATCGACAGCGCGCGATCGACCAGGTCAGCGCCGGGCGACTGCCGACGCTCCACCACGGCGACCCGGTGCAACGACGATAGCGGCGAGTCCAGCAGCACCGCCTCGTTGCGGACCCACCCGGGCCGTCGCCAGGCCGGCAGATCCCGGCCGCGGGCGCTCCGCAGCAGCGCGTCGTACTCCGTCCGCCAGGCATTGTCGGGCACGGCGGGGTGTTCCGTCGACAGCAGCGCCATAGCGCCGCCCGTCGTCAGCCGGTCCGCCAGCAGGCGCGTCGTCTCGGCCCGGTCCATCCAGTGGAAGGCGCGCCCGATGGTCGCCAGGCGGAACGGGCCGTCCAGCAACGCCAGGTCGTAGGAGCTGCCCTGGCGGAACGCGACGTCCACCCCAGCGGCCTCGGCTTGCCGTTCCGCCAACGCCAGCATCTCCGGCTCCGGGTCCATGCCGAGCGCCTCCGCCACGAACGGCCGGAACGCGATCGCCAGTTGGCCGGGGCCGCAGCCCAGATCCAGCAACCGCCCAGCCCCGTCCAGGCCGCACAAAGTCGCCACGTCCCGGATCAGCGCGGGGGAGTAATCCGGCCGGCCCCGCAGATAGTGCGCGGCGGCCGACCGGAACCGCGCCGGCTCGAACGGAATCGTCACGCCGCCTCGCGCAGCGCGCGCAACACCGCGTCGCCGTAGCGCTCCAGCTTGTAAGCGCCCACGCCCTTCACCAGCGCCAGGTCGTCCAGCGTCTTCGGGTTGATCGCGGCGACGTCGCGCAGGACGGTGTCGGGGAAGATGACGTAGGCCGGCACCGATTGCAGCTTTGCCTCCGTCGTGCGCCAGGACCGCAGCGCCTCGAACGGCCCGGCTGGCACGTCCTGCGCCACGGCCGGGGCAGCCTTGACGCCGCTTCGGCGCACCCGCCCGGCGATCGGGTCGGGCTCGTCCTCGCGCAGCATGATCTTGGTCTCGCCGCGCAGGATCGGGCGGGCGAACTCGGTCACCAGGGCCAGCCCGGCGCGCTCACCCTCGCCGCGCCGCAGGGCGCCCACGGCCACGAGCTGCCGGATCACGCCGCGCCAGAAGCCGCTGCTCTGGTCAGCGCCGGCGCCCCAGGTCGGCAGCCGGTCATGCGCGTGCTTCTCCGTCATCGGCGTCCGCTCGCCGCGCAGCACGGCGGCGATGTGCACGGCGCCGAACATCTGCCCGGTGCGGTAGATCGCCGACAGCACCTTCTGCGCCGCCACCGTGCCGTCGAACAGGCGCACCGGGTTGGCGCAGATGTCGCAGTGCCCGCACGGCTCGCTCAACGCCTCGCCGAAGCAGCCGAGCAGGGCGCGGGTGCGGCACGACGGCGTCTCGGTCAGGCCGATCATCGCCTCCAGCCGGCCGGCGCGCACCCGGCGCTCCGCCTCGGGCGCGGTGGACTGCTCCAGCCAGTGCCGGGCGCGCACGATATCCTCGCCGCCATACAGCAGCAGCGTGTCGGCGCGCTCGCCGTCGCGACCGGCGCGGCCGATCTGCTGGTAGTACGCCTCCGGACTGTCCGGCATGTCGAGGTGCACCACGAACCGCACGTCCGGCCGGTCGACGCCCATGCCGAACGCGATGGTGGCGACCATCACCACGGGCTCGCCGGAGCGGAAGCGCGTCAGCCCGACCCGCTTCTCCATGGGGGACAGCCCGGCGTGGAATGGGATCGCGGGCAACCCGGCGGCGCGCAGGCTGTTCGCGACCCGGTCCGTCTTGTTGCGGCTGCCGCAGTAGACGATGCCGGTCTGCCCGGCGCGGCGCTGCAGGAACGCGGTCAATTGCGTCATCTCGGCGGTCTTCGGCTGCGCGGCGATGTGCAGGTTGGGGCGGTGGAACGAGGCGGCGAACACCTCCGCGTCCGCCATGTCCAGCGCCACCAGGATGTCCGCCCGCGTGCGCACGTCCGCCGTCGCAGTCAGCGCCACCCGCGGCACCCCGGGGAAGTCCTGCCGCAAGCGGTTGAGCATGCGGTATTCCGGCCGGAACTCGTGCCCCCATGCGGACACGCAGTGCGCCTCGTCGACGGCGATCAGCGCGATCTCCTGCCGCCACAGGCGTTCCCGCATCCCCGACATCATCAGCCGCTCCGGCGACACGTACAGCAGGTCCAGCGTGCCGTCCGTCAGCGCGCGGGAGGTGCGTTGCGCATCGTCCGGCTCCACCTCGGAGTGGAGCGCGCCCGCCGACACGCCCAGCTGGCGCAGCGCCGCCACCTGGTCGTCCATCAGCGCGATCAGCGGCGACACGACGACCGCCACCCCATGCCGGACCAGGGCCGGCACCTGGTAGCACACGCTCTTGCCGCCGCCGGTCGGCATCAGCACGAGCGCATCGCCGCCGGCGACGACGCGGTTCACCGCCGCCTCCTGCAGCCCGCGGAACGCCGGAAAGCCGAAGACGCGGCGCAGGACGTCGCGGGGAGCCTCCGGGCCGGGCGCTGCGTCCGGCATGGCGCTACGGCAGGTCGAGGTCGATCTCGGCCCGCCGCCGTTCAACGCCGGGCTGGCTGTTGGGCGGCAAGCCGCCTGCGGTGGTGGTGATGCGCGCCGGATCGATCCCCGCTTGGACCAACAGCTTGGAGACCGTGTCGGCGCGGCCCTGCGACAGCGCGGTCTCACGCTCGGCCGAGCCGGACTGGTCGGCATAGCCCACCACCGTCACCTTAGCCCGTGGATACTGCTTGGCCACCGCCGCCGCATTGTTCACCACGCCGACGCCGACCGGGCCAAGCGTGGTCGCGAAGTCGTTGAAGAACACAGGAAAGCTGTGGTCGGGCGGCGCAGCGGTCTTGCACGCGGACAGCGCGGCGGCGGAAGCGACGATCAGACTGGCGGCAAGGCGGCGCATTGCGAGTCTCCTTTGATGCCGCATACCTGCCCGTTGCCGCCGAGCAAGGTCAACCGACTGCCGGCCCAGGTCACGCGGCGGCAGGGATGGCGTGTCCCGCCGACAACCGCCAGATCCGGTCCAGCCGCTCCACTCCGGTCAGCCGGTGGGTGATCAGCAGCAGCGTGCGGCCCGACGGAAGAGCGTTCAAGGTCTGCAGCAAGGCGCGCTCGGTTTGCGCGTCCAGCCCGGCGCCCGGCTCGTCCAGCACCAGGATGGGCGCTTCGGACAGCAGCGCGCGGGCCAACGCGATGCGCCGTCCCTGCCCGCCGGACACGCGCGCGCCGCCCTCCCCGAGCCAGGTGTCCAAACCGTCCGGCAGGCTGCGCACGAACTCGCCCAGTTCCGCCTCGTCCAGCGCGCGCCACAGGGCCGGTTCGTCCGCGTCCGGGCGGGCGAGCAGCAGGTTGGCGCGGATGGTGTCGTCGAACAGGTGGGTGTTCTGCGACAGCCAGCCGAACCGGCTGCGCACATCCGACGCGGCCAGGGTTGCGATGTCCACGCCGCCGAGCAGGATGCGGCCGGCTTGCGGCGCCGCCACCTTCAGCAGCAGCGCCGCCAACGTGGACTTGCCGCTGCCGGACGCGCCCAGGATGGCGATGCGCGCACCCTGCGGCGCCTCCAAGGTCAGGCCATCGAACAGCGGCGACCGGTCGGCCCAGTGGAAGCGCACGCCCTCCAGGCGCAGTCCGGCGCTGGGGGGCAAGGCGGCCGGTTCGGCTGGATCGTCCACCACGTCGCCCTGCGTCGCCGCCTCCAGCACTCGCCGGGCCGCCGCGGACGCGTGGCCCGCGAGCACCCCCGCGCGCGGCAGGCCGCCTGCGATCTCGAACGCGCCCACCAGCAGGAACACGGCGCCGGCCGCGAACACCGGGCGGGCGCCGGCGCCAAGCAGGATGAGCAACACGGCGCCCTGCGCGCACAGGAACCCGCCAGCCTGGGCGAGCGAGGCCCGCGCCAGCAGCCGGCGGTCCGCCGCGCGCGCCGCCGCATCGAGCGCGCGCACCTGCCCGAGAATGCGCGTCTCGCCGTTGTAGACCCGCACCTCCCGCAGCCCGCTCAACGCGTCCAGCACGGCGACGCGAACCGACGCGGACGCCCGCGCCACCCCCGCGCCGCCGATGCTCGACAACTGAGCTGAGAGCAGCGGCGCCACGAAAGCGGCCGCCGCGTAAAGGACCACCGCGCCGAGCGCCAGCCAGCGCAGGCCGTCGCCCTCGCCGACCAGCAGCAGCGCTAGGATCAGCAGCATGACGGTGGCGTTCAGCAATGGCGCCATGATCCGCAGATACAGCCCGTCCAGCACCTCCACGTCGGCCACCAGCCGCGCCGCAAGGTCGCCCGAGCGCCGCATGCCGAGCCCGCCCGCGGATCGCGCCGCCAGCCGCGTGAAGAACCAGACCCGCAAATCCGCCAGCGCGCGGAACGTGGCGCTGTGGGTGACCAGGCGCTCCGTGTAGCGCAACACGACGCGGACCGGCCCAAGTATGGCCAGCAGCGCCCCCGCCACCGCCCCGGAACCGAGCAGCAGGATGGCGACATGCGCGCCCGCCACCGCCAGCAGCACCGCGCCGGAGGTGGCGGACGCGACCGACACCAACAGGCCGAACCCCAGCAACGGCCAGCGCCGGCGCCACAGCAGCAGCACGCGCCACAGCGGGGTCATGCCGCCCCCCGTTTCGGCATCACGCGGCTCCGCGTGTGGACAGCACCCGGCCGTCGCGCAGGTCGAGCCGCCGGCTGCTGAACCCGTGCGCGGCGGCGGCGTGGCTGGCCATCACCACGGTGCGCCCGACGGCGAGGCGGCGCAGGCTGTCCAGCACGTCGCCCTCGGTGGCCGGGTCGAGGTGCGCGGTCGGTTCGTCCAGCAGCAGCAGCGGCGCGTTCTTGAGGAAGGCGCGGGCGATCGCCACGCGTTGCGCTTGGCCGCCCGACAGGCCGTAGCCGCCCTCGCCCACCAGCGTCTCCAGCCCGTCCGGCAGGTCGTCGGCGAATGCGGACACGCGGGCGGCGGCGGCGGCGGCGTCCACCTCGCGCGCGTCGGCGTCGGGGCGGGCGAACCGGATGTTGTCGCGGATGGTGCCGGCGAACAGCACCGGGCGCTGGCCGATGGCCGCCGTCATCCGGGTCAGCGCCTCCGGCACAATGGTCGCGAGGTCGGCGCCGTTGACCAGCACGCGGCCGGACTGCGGCTGCACGAAGCCGAGCAGCAGCTCGATGACGGTGGACTTGCCCGCGCCGGACGGCCCCACCAGCACCAGCGCCTCGCCGGCCGGCACGCGGAAACTGACGTCCTCCAGCGCCGGGCCGCGGGCCGGGTCCCATGTGAAACCGACATGTTCGAACGAGATGCTGACCCCGCGCGCCGCGACCGTCCGCACGGCGGCCACGCGCGCCACCTCCGGCGCGGCGGGGATCTGCGCCAGCGCGTCCGCCGCCGCGGTCGCGTGCGAGCGGTCTTGATAGGCGACCGAAAAGGCCCGCAACGGGGCGAAGAACTCGGGCGCCATCAGCAGCACGAACAACGCCGATCCCGGGTCCAGCCGATGCTGCAGCGCCGCGGCGCCGTAGCGGGTGGCCAGGACCACCAACGCCAGAGCCAGCGCGCAGTCCAGCGCGGCGGACGCGATGAACGCCACGCGAAGCACCCGCATGGTGCGCCGCCGCAGTTCGTCCGCCGCCACCGCGAGGGCGCGCGCCTCGTCGCCGGCCCGCCCGGCGAGCACGATGGTGGAGATGCCGCGAACCCGGTCCAGGAATCTGGCCTGCAACCGCGACAGCGCGGTGAACTGGTTGCGCGACGCCGCTGCCGCGCCGATGCCCGACACGGCCTGCGCGACCGGCACCAGCAGCCCGCAGCCGCCCAACACCAGCGCGCCGCGCCAGTCCACGCACGCGACGGCCGCCAGCACGATCAGCGGCCCCGCGATCGCCAGCGTCGCCGCCGGCAGCCAGCGCGCGAAGAAGCCATCCAGCGCATCGATCCGGTCGATGACGGTGGTGGCCAGCGCCGACGAGTGCTCGCGTCGCAGGATGGCCGGTCCGGCAGCCAGCAGGCGGCCCAGCACGTCTAGCCGCAACCGTTGCCGCGCCCGGCCGGCAGCCTGCCCGGCCAGCCGTTCGGACGCGACGCCGGCCGCGGCGCGCAGCACCCCCGCCGCGCAGAACCCAGCGATGGCCCAGCCCGGCGCCGCCGCCTGGGTCGCCAATGCCCCGCCCAGCACCACCGCGATGAACGCGCCCTGCGCCACCGCCAGCGCCGTGCTCACTACTCCCAGCGCCACCACCGGGCGCGCCGCGCGACGGCCCAGCCGGGTTTCGGCGCGCAGCCAGTCCCGGCCGGCGGATGACGCTTTGCTCATACCCCGCATTTAACCACCGCGGGCCAGCCTGCCCAGCCGTAGCCGGGTTAAACTCGCGTCAGGCGTTAAACTCGTGTCAGCCGTCCAGGGCCGACTTGGCCACCGTGGCGAGGTAGCGCGCGGCGGCGGGCAGGATGGCGTCGTTGTAGTCGAAGCACGGGTTGTGCAGCTCCCGCCCGCCGTCCGACGGGCCGTTGCCGATCCAGACGAACGCGCCGGGCCGCTCCAGCAGGTAGGCGCCGAAATCCTCGCTCGCCATCGACGGCGGCAGGTCCCGCCGCAGCGGCAGCCCGCTCCGCTCCGCCGCCAGCGCGGCCAGCGCCGCCTCGTCCGCCCAGTTGGTGGTCGGCGGCACGCCAGTATGGATCTCGACCGCGCCCTGGACGTCGAACGTCGCCGCGGTCCCGGCCACCACCCGGCGGATCGCCGCCTCCACCTGCGCATGCACCCCCGGCCGATGGGTGCGGAACGTGCCGCGCATCACCGCCCGGTGCGGGATCTGGTTGGCCGCGCCGCCGCCCTCCAACATGCAGATCGACACCACCGCCGTGTCGATCGGGTCCACGTTGCGCGACACCACGGACTGCATCGCCACCAGCGCGTGGGCGCACGCGAGCACCGGGTCGCGGGTCAGATGCGGCATGGCGGCGTGCCCGGCGTGGCCCTCCATCGCGACGACCACGCGCGAGCCCTGCGCCATCACCGGCCCTGCATGCACCGCGACGACGCCGGCTTCGAGCCCGGGCCAATTGTGGTAGCCGAAGATGCGCTCCATCGGGAACCGTTCGAACAACCCGTCCGCCAGCATGGCCCGGGCGCCGCCATAGCCCTCCTCCGCCGGCTGGAACACCAGGTGGACCGTGCCGGACCAATCCTTCTCCCGCGACAGCAGCGCAGCGGCGCCCAGCAGGCTCGTCGTGTGGCCGTCATGGCCGCACGCGTGCATAACGCCGGGCTTGGTGGAGGCGTAAGCCACGCCGGTCCGCTCGTCGATCGGCAGCGCGTCCATGTCGGCGCGCAACCCGACGCTGCGGTTGGACTCGCCGCGCTTGATCGTCGCGACCAGGCCATGCCCGCCCACCCCGGCCACGAACGGCACGCCGAGCTCGGTCAAGCGAGCGGCCACGAACGCGGCGGTCGCTTGCTCGTGCAGCGACAGCTCGGGGTTGGCGTGCAGATGCCGTCGCCACTGCGTCAACGACGCTGCGAGCGCCGGGTCGAAGTCGTGCTGTTCACTCATGCGACAATCTCCTGCCGCGCCGTCGCGTCGTCCAGCCCCGCCGCCGCGGCGTGCATCCCGGTCAGCCGGACGGCGTAGCGCGTGCCCTGCCCGCCCTCGACGGACAATTTGGCCCCCAATTGGCGGCTGAAACCCCGGATCAGCTGCAGCCCGATCCCATCGCGCCCACCCGGCTCGGGCTGCCGGCCCGCCTCGATCCCGATGCCGTCGTCGCGGATATCAAGGTCCAGGACGCCGTCATGCTCCGTCAGCCGCACCTCGATGCGCCCGGTCCTGCCGCCGGGGAAGGCGTAGCGGACCGAGTTCGTAACCGCCTCGGTCACGATCAGCGCCAGCGGCACCGCTTGGTCGCTCGACATGCGCAACTCGGGCGCCTCGATCACCAATTCGATGCGCCCGTCCCCCCCGCCCTCAGCGTCGCCAAGCGTCTCGCCCAGCGCCTGGAACAATTGGCCGCACAACTCCTCCAGGAACGAGCGCATGTTGATCGTGTGCAGCTCGCCATCCGCATACAGATGCCGGTGCAGCGTCGCCAACGCCCGCACCCGGTCCCGAGCGGCCTGGAACTCCGCCTGCGCCTCCGGCACGCGGATGCGGCTGCCCTGCAGGTTCAGCAGGCTGGCGATCACCTGGAGGTTGTTCTTGACCCGATGATGCACCTCCATCACCAGCAGATTCTGCTTCTCGCGGGCCGTGCTCAGCTCGACCTCCTTCTGCCGAAGGGAGTTCGTCGAATCACGGAACGATGTGGCGAGCTGCAGCACCTCGTCCGGCGCTCCCGCAAGGTCGCCAGGGTCGAACGCCCCGCCACCCTGCCAGCGCCGCACCGCCGCGCTCAGCCGGCGCAACGGCTGGCCGAACGCCACGTCGGCGCCGATCACCACCGCCGCCAACCCGGCCACCAGCAACGCCGCAAGCTCGGCGACGCGCAGCAGCAACTCATTCAGGGCGGCCGCGTGCTCCCGCTCGGCGGACGTCGCCACCACCAACCGCCAGCCGCCGGGCAACAGCGTCGCCGCATAGGCGTAACGTGCGCCACTCGCGGCTTCCGCCCGCAAGGCGAGCTGGCCTCCCAACAACAGGGCGTCCATCGTGCCCGCCGTGGGCAGGGCCACCGCCGCGTCGCCGCGCGAGGCGAGGGCGACGCCCTCCGCGCTCAGCAGCCACACCGCATCGCCAGCTTGCGGCAGGTCGTCGGACAGGACCTTGGTGACCGTCCACGACGACGGCAGCATTGCGGCGACGGCGCCTCCGTTCGACGCCGGAACCGCCACGACGGTCCAGCCGGGCGGGCCAAACGGCTGGGTGACGAGTTGGACGCCGCCGCGGATGTGCTCGAACCAGGAGTAGGGCGGCGGTGGCAGCGCCGGCAACGCACCACCCCGGCAGATGAGGCGGCCGTCGATGTCGATTGCGAGCAGGCCATAGCCGTGCGGCGTGAGGCCGGGACCGCAGGGCTGGTTGATCACCGACGGCGCCGCGCGGACGAGATCGGCGGCCACTGCGTCGACGGCGGCCTGATAGTGCGCCAGGGCCTGGCCGTCGAGCAAAGCGGCGCGTTCCTGCGCGCCACGGGCAACCGCCTGAAAAGCCTGCCAGGCGATCATGCCCGCCATCGCGAGGATCGGCAGCGCGGCAAGGCAGGCCAAACCGGTCAACCGACCACGTATCCGCCCGGACCACGCCCGCAACGCAGCCAAGCGCGATGGGATCACTTCTTGCGGTCTTCCTCGATCAACTTCAGCCACTCTTCGGGCAACGGCTCGCTGGCGGCCGTATCGAAGAGTTCGTGCAATCCCCGCTTCAGCCAGAGGTCGAACGCCTCAGGCTTCGGCTCCTCGGCGGGCTTGCGCGTTTTCTTGCGTTTCGGGTCGGTCATGTCCGGGCGCTCTACACTCTGCAAACCCCTGCTTCAGAGGCCTCGGACAAACAAACCGGCCACGAGGGGCCGGTTTGTCAACCACACGCTAAGATGACGGGCGCCGCCCTACTCAGGCAAGCTCGCATCGAGCAGCTGCAACCGGTCGCGCGCGGCCAAGCGCGTCAACCGCTGGGCGTTGGTTTCCTTCGGCTCGCCCATCAGCCAAGCCTCGAGCTGGCGACGCGCGCGGAACACGCGGCTTTTCGCGGTGCCGACGGCGCAGCCTGTGGATTGCGCCAGTTCCTCGTAGCTCATGCCGTGGATGACCACCATCACGAGAGCTTCCCGCTGGTCCGCCGGGAGGCGGTTCATGGCGGCGCCGAGCTCTTTCAGGGCCAGACGGTCCTCGTGCGGGGCATCGGTCGCGAACACGGACTGCGGCACATCGTCGATGTCGGTCGTTTCACGGCGCTTGCGCAGATTGGAGATGAAGCGGTTGCGCAGGATGCGGTGCATCCAGGCCGGGAAGTTGGTGCCGGGAATGAACGTGGACGCTGCCGACAATGCGTTGCAGACGGCGTCCTGCACCAGGTCCTCGGCCGCGGCGCGGTTGCGGGTCAGCGCCAAGGCCTGGACCCGCAGCTTCGGGAGAATCGCGATAACCTGATCGTGGAAGGCGGTGGTGGCCATCAGTTGTCTCCGTTCCTTATTCGACCAATGACGATCCCGGCGGCGGGGTTACATCGCCCATGTCACGAAACCGCGAGGCGTCGGCCACGCGAGACCCTCTAGTGTGCGCCATTGCGGACGAGACTAGGTTGCGCGTCGGTTGACCGCCCTGCGGGACGAGAGGAGCAGCATGGAACGGCTAGGGGGCGGGCGATGCGTCCTGAATGATGGTCGTAAGCTGAGTTCGAGCACGCGACACCCGCGCCTTCATCGTGCCGACGGGAACGCCGCAGATCGCGGCGGCCTCCTCGTAGCTGAGCTCCTGCGCGCCGACGAGCACCAGCGCCTCCCGCAGCAACGGCGGCAGCGACCAGAGCGTGCGTTGCAGGTCCCGCAGGCTCGCCGGGTCCGCCTGGTCGGCGCGCGTTGTCTCCTCTGTGGGAAGCTGGGCGCTCAGGGCGGCGGCCTCCCGACGGCGGCGGCGCGACTGTTCGAAGAACAGGTTGCGCAAAATCGTGAACAGCCAGGCCTTGAGGTTGGTTCCCGCGTTGAACTGGCCAAGCGCGCCCAGCGCGCGCACGATGGTATCCTGCACCAGGTCGTCCGCCGCGACGTGGTCGCGAACCAGGAACCGGCCGAAAGCGCGAAGATCGGGCAGCAACGCCAGCATTTCGCGACGCAGATCGGTGAAATCAGTCCGGTCCGTCGAGGCCTCGATGACCTCGACCGGCTTCTTGCCCGTCGCAGCCCTCACCATGACGGCGTCGTCATGCCAGCGGCTTTGCCGCTCGCTTGGGCCTCAGCGGCTTTGCCGCTCGCTTGGGCCCCAGCGGCTTTGCCGCTCGCTTTGGACTCACCGGCTTTGCCGCTTGCTTGGGAACTCGCGGCTTTGCCGCTTGCCTGGGATTAGGTATCGACATGCGTAGAGCGTATCTCCTCCCGGGTAAAACCGGGCAAGTAGAGGTTTTGTCATGACCGCCTTCCGACGCGAGGACCTTGTCCGCGCCCTGCCCTATGCCCGCCGCTTCGCCCGCGCGCTCCGGGGCGGTCAGGCGCCCGGCGACGACCTGGTCACCCAGTCGGTCCGCGCGCTGCTTGCCGGGCACGACTCTTCGCCAGGCTCCGCTCCCGCCAATGCCCGGTCGGCGTTGTACCGCGAGATCATCGTCCAGAGCGGGACGGCCAAGGCCAGACCCGCGGCGGCATCCGAAACGTTGTCGACGCAGCAGCGCCAATTGCTTCTGCTGACCTCGCTGGAGGAGGTGCCGCTGCCCGCCGCCGCCGCCCTGCTGGAGCTGGACGAGCCCGCTGCGCTCGCCATGCTCGCCGACGCGCGGGACCATCTGCGCGCGTCGGCCGCGACGGACGTGCTGATCATCGAGGACGAGCCGATCATCGCAATGGACATCGAGGAGCTGGTCGCCGGCTGCGGCCACCGCGTCGTGGGCGTGGCTGCGACCGAAGCGGATGCGATCGAGATGGCGGAGCGGTGCCGACCCGGCCTGATCCTGGCCGACATCAACCTGGGCGCGGGCGGCGACGGCGCCTCCGCCGTGTCGCGCATCATGCGGAGCCACTACGCGCCGGTGATCTTCGTCACCGCCTACCCCGAGCGCCTGCTCACCGGCGAGGCGCTGGAGCCGGCGTTCGTCATCACGAAGCCGTTTGAGCCGCTCACCCTCGCGGTTGCGACCTATCAGGCCGTGACGGGCGGCGTCAGACTGGACTGAGTTCGGGAACCGGCTAAACGGCCGGGCGTCCTACCCGAGCCGTTCGATTGCGCACGAGGGCCTGCTGGAATGAATGCCATAGACCGAGCCGTCCCGCCTGCATCGGCCCCTGCCGGCGCCGATGCAGGCGCGGCGCATCCGCGTATCCGCTATATCGACCCGCTCGCCTTGGACGGGGCGGAACTGGGTCCGTCGCTGGATCGGGCCGCTGCGCTTGGCTTCAACGCCGTCCTGGTCCCGCCGCCCTGGGCGCCGGCGGCCGATGGCGACCGGTTCGTCCCCGCCAGCCTGGACCGCGTACATCCCGCGCTCGGTGGCGGCCCGGCGAACGAGTACATCCGCGACTTCGCACGTCTTTGCCGACGGCACGGGCTGGCGCCGCTGCTCGACGTCCCGCTGACCAGCATCGCCGCCGGGTTCGATGGCGACGCTGCGCCATTCGCTCCGGTCGCAGCGTTCGACGCGCTGGACCCCCGGCGCGGCGGCCCTCCCCGCACGCGCGGTCTCGCAGACCCGCACGCGGTGGGGCGGTGGTGGGGCGAGCGGCTGGCGGGTTGGGTTGTGGACGGCATTGCCGGCATCCGCGCGCTGGGCCTGGCCGAGGCGCCCGATGCGCTCGACGCGCTCCGCGAGGCGGCGCCCGGCGCAGCCTTGATCGCCTGGACGCCGGGCTTGCGCCGCGACACCCTGGCGCAGCTTGGCGCGGCGTCGTTCGTCGTCTCCTCGCAAGCCTGGTGGGACTACCGCAGCGTCTGGTTCTGGGACGAGTTGGCCGCGCTGCGCCGGATCGCCCCGGTGATCGCCTGTCCCGAGGCGCCGTTCGGCGACCGCGCCGCCGCCGCGGTTCACGACCCGGCGCGCCTGGCGGCAATGCTCCGCCGCGCCGCCGCGATCGCCTGCGTCACCGGCGAGGGGTGGCTGGCCTCCGCCGGCTTCGAACTGGGCGCACGGCGCAGCATGGACCCGACCGGCCGCGCCGCGCCGGACAGCGTCCACCTTCCCGAGATCGTCGACCTGCTGCCGTTCAATCGGCGGTTTGCCCAAGCTGGACCAGTCGGGACCGGTGTGCAGCTGCTGTCCAGCAGCGCCGCATCGCCGCTCGCCGTGTTGCGGACCGACGCGGCGGATGCCCGGTTCGCCACCCGCGCCAGCCTCGCGCTGGTGAACACCGACCTTGCCCGGCCGCGAACCGTCGATCCCGCGCTGCTGCTCGCCGAGATCGACGGCTCGTTCGCGCCGTTCACCAGCAGCGAGACCGCAGCCGCGCTGCTGCCCGGCGAACCCGTCAGGCTGTCGCCGGGCGAACTGGCCATGTTTGCGGCGGACGCAACGCCGCATGCGCCCTCGGTGCGCGGCCTGGACGCCGACGCCGCCCGCCGCTTCGCCAACGGCCCCCGCGTGGCGATCGAAGCGCCGTTGCCCTGCGTCGATGACGGTTCGCTGCCGGCCAAGCGCCTGGTCGGCGAGGTTTTGGTGGTCGAGGCCGACGTGATCTGCGACGGCCACGAGACGCTCGGCGTCGCGCTGCAATGGCGCGAGCCGGGCAGCGCGACGCAGCACGAGACCCGCATGCGCCCCGTCGGCAACGACCGGTTCCGCGCCGAACTCCCGCTCACCCGTATCGGGGCGTGGGAGTACGGCATCCAGGCCTGGCGCGACGCCTTCGCCAGCTATCGCGACGAGATCGCGAAGAAGAGCGCCGCCAGCGTGCCGATCGCGCTGGAGCTGCGCGAGGGCATGGCCCTGCTGGAACGCACCGCCGCCCGTGCGCAGGGCAGCGTGCGCGACTCGCTGGCGCAGACGCAGGCCCGCCTAGCGCAAGCCGACGATGTCGCTAAACTGGCCGCCTTCATGTCCCCGGAACTGGGCGCGCTGATGGCGCAGGCCGACGACCGCCCGCGCGCGGCTGTTCTGCCCCGTCCGGTCCGCATCGACGCCGAGCGCAGCGGCGCCGCCTTCGCCGCCTGGTACGAGGTGTTCCCCCGCTCGATGAGCGACGATCCGGCGCGGCATGGGACCTTCCGCGACGTCGAACGCCACCTGCCGCGGGTGCGCGCCATGGGCTTCGACGTGCTGTATTTCCCGCCGATCCACCCGATCGGCCGCACCAACCGCAAGGGGCCGAACAACACCCTCACGCCCGCGCCGGGCGATCCGGGCAGCCCCTACGCCATCGGCTCCGAGGATGGCGGGCATGACGCGCTGCATCCCGAACTCGGCACGCTGGACGATTTCCGCCACCTGGTCGCCGCGGCCGCCGCGCATGGGCTGGAGATCGCCCTCGACTTCGCCATCCAGTGTTCGCCCGATCACCCCTGGCTGAAGCAGCACCGCGACTGGTTCGACTGGCGGCCGGACGGCTCGATCAAATACGCCGAGAACCCGCCGAAGAAGTACCAGGATATCGTCAACGTCGACTTCTACGCCGCCGGGTCGGTGCCGTCGCTGTGGGTCGCGTTGGCCGAGGCGGTGATGTTCTGGATGGCGCAGGGCGTGCGGTTGATCCGCGTCGACAACCCGCACACCAAGCCGCTGCCGTTCTGGCAATGGATGATCTCGTCCGTGCGCGAACGCTATCCCGACGCCGTGTTCCTGGCCGAGGCGTTCACCCGGCCGAAGGTGATGTACCGCTTGGCGAAGGTCGGCTTCAGCCAGTCGTACTCCTACTTCACCTGGCGCGAGACCAAGCGCGAGATGGAGGCCTACCTCACCGAACTGGCCGAACCCGGCCCGCGCGATTTCTTCCGCCCGCATTTCTTCGTCAACACGCCGGACATCAACCCCGTTTATCTGCAGAACGCCGGGCGCACCGCCTACCTGATCCGCGCCGCGTTGGCCGCCACGCTGTCCGGCCTGTGGGGCGTCTACAACGGGTTCGAGCTGTGCGAGGGCACGCCGGTCCCGGGCCGCGAGGAATACCTGGACAGCGAGAAATACCAGACCCGGCAGTGGGACTGGGATCGCCCGGGCAACATCGTGGCCGAGATCACCGAGCTGAACCGCATCCGCCGCGCCGAGCCGGCGTTGCGGTCGCACCTCAACACCACCTTCCTGCCCGCCGGCAACGACGTCGTCAGCTTGTTCATGAAGGCCACGCCCGACCGCAGCAACGTGCTGATCGTCGCGATCTGCTACGACCCGGACCAGGCGCAGGAATCGGGGTGGGAGTTCCCGTTCTGGCTCTGGCAGGCCGACGAGAACGCCGCGTTCGAGGCGGAAGACCTGCTGGCGGGCGGCGTGACCACCTGGCGAAACAAGCACCAGTCTGTCCGCCTGACCCCCGAACGACCCTACGCCATCTGGCGCGTATCCGCCGCGTCGCTATCCTGACCGCATCGAACCCCGAGGTCCGCTTGCCCGACACCGTCATCCACGCCGCCGCGCTCCCGACGGCAGCCGCGTCCGCCGAGGACCCGAGCTGGTTCAAGGACGCGATCATCTACCAGCTCCACCTCAAGAGCTTCTTCGACAGCAACAATGACGGCGTCGGCGATTTCCGGGGGTTGATCGAGAAGCTCGACTACATCGCCGAGCTCGGCGTCACCGCCATCTGGCTGCTGCCGTTCTACCCGTCCCCCCGGCGCGACGACGGTTACGACATTGCCGACTACCGGGGCGTGCATCCCGATTACGGCGGCCTCAGCGACGCCCGGGCCTTCGTGCAGGCGGCGCACGAGCGCGGGCTGAAGGTCATCACCGAGCTGGTGATCAATCACACGTCGGACCAGCACCCGTGGTTCCAGCGCGCCCGGTCGGCGCCGAAGGGCAGCCCGGAACGGGACTTCTACGTCTGGTCCGACAGCGACGAGAAATACGCCGGAACGCGCATCATCTTCACCGACACGGAGAAGAGCAACTGGTCGTGGGACGACGTCGCCGGGCAATACTACTGGCACCGCTTCTTCTCCCACCAGCCGGACCTGAACTTCGACAATCCGGCGGTGATGGAGGAAGTGCTCTCCGTCATGCGGTTCTGGCTGGACATCGGCATCGACGGTCTGCGCCTCGATGCCGTGCCCTACCTGGTGGAGCGCGAGGGCACCAACAACGAGAACCTGCCCGAGACGCATGCCCTGCTCAAGAAGATCCGGGCAGAACTCGACATCCACGCACCGGGCCGCATGCTGCTGGCCGAAGCCAACCAGTGGCCGGAAGACGCGCAAGTGTATTTCGGCGAGGGCGACGAATGCCACATGTCGTTCCACTTCCCGCTGATGCCGCGCATGTACATGGCGATCGCGCGGGAGGACCGCTTCCCGATCACCGACATCATGCGGCAGACCCCCGCGATCCCGGCCAACTGCCAATGGGCGGTGTTCCTGCGCAACCATGACGAGCTCACGCTCGAAATGGTCACCTCCGGCGAGCGCGACTATTTGTGGGAGACCTACGCCGCCGACCGTCGCGCGCGGTTGAACCTGGGCATCCGACGCCGCCTGTCGCCGCTGCTGCAGCGCGACCGTCGGCGGATCGAGCTGATGAACGGCCTGTTGCTGTCGATGCCGGGCACCCCGGTGATCTACTACGGCGACGAGATCGGCATGGGCGACAACATCTTCATCGGCGACCGCGACGGCGTGCGCACGCCGATGCAGTGGTCGGTGGACCGCAACGGCGGCTTCTCCCGCGCCGACCCGGCCAAGATGGTGCTGCCGCCGATCATGGACCCGATCTACGGATTCCAGGCGGTGAACGTGGAGTCGCAGGCCAGCGACCCGCACTCGCTGCTCAACTGGATGCGCCGCATGCTGGCGGTGCGCGCCGGACACAAGGCGTTCGGCCGCGGCACCCAGCGCTTCCTGTATCCGGGCAACCGCAAGGTCCTGGCCTACCTGCGCGAGCACACGACCGATGACGGCGCGGAGGAGACGCTGCTCTGCGTCTCGAACCTCTCGCGCTCCGCCCAGGCGGTGGAGCTGGGCCTATCGGCCTTCGCCGGGCGCGTGCCGGTGGACCTGGTCGGCGGATCGGTGTTCCCGCCAGTGAGCCAGCTCTCCTACCTGCTCACCATGCCGCCCTACGCCTTCTACTGGTTCCAGCTGGCGGCCGACACGCAGATGCCGAGCTGGCACACCCCGCAGCCCGAGGCGCTGCCGGAGTTCTCGACCATCGTGCTCCGCTCCTCCATCGAGGAGGTGCGCCCCGGCTATGGGCGTACCGTGCTGGAGACGGAGGCGCTGCCGGCCTACCTGCCGAAGCGCCGCTGGTTCGCGTCCAAGACGGAGACGCTGACCAAGGTGCGCATGGCGTATTTCGCCCAGATCAACCCGGTGCCCGACGCCATCTTCTTCACGGAGGTGGAGGCGCAGTTCGGCGACCGGAGCGAGCGTT
>CAXTBW010000055.1:0-28008 GCA_964242925.1 uncultured Acetobacteraceae bacterium | reverse complement strand
AGCCCTGGCTTCCGTCAGCCCTGGCTTCCGTCAGCCCTGGCTTCCGTCAGCCCTGGCGCATCACCGTAGGACGATCCGCCCGTCGGTCGCCTGTCGACCCGGCGAGGCGGCAATCCGCGCCGCCGCTAAATCCTCCAGCGCCGGGCCGAGGTCATAGGGGTCGACTGCCCCATCGCGCAGCATCGTATAGCCGTCGCCGCCGCCACGGATGAAGTTGTTCGTCGCCAATCCATACATCCGCCCGGGCTCGAGCGGCTCGTAATCGCCATTCCGGCTGCGCACCGCGATCGTCGTCGCGGCCGGGTCGAGCGGATGCCAGCCGATCCGCAGCCCCGCAACCTGCGGGAACCCGCCCCGGCCCGCGAGCGACAGGCCGTGCAGCAACGCTGCCCGCAACACCGCCCCGCTCACCTTCGACGTGGAAAGCGTGTTGCCAAAAGGCAGCATCCCGATCACGTCGCCCAGCGTGACGGTCCCGGCCGGCAGCCCGGTGCGGATACCGCCTGCATTGGCGATCGCCACCTCCGCATCCCGGTCGCCCGCCAACATGGCGTCGGCCAACAGGTCGCCCAGCGCGCACTCCGCAATCCGGCACCCGGTCACCTCCATGGCGGCGGGCAACTGGCCGACCACCTTCCGGCGCGCCGCCTCCAACGGCGCCGCGTAGCCGGCGACGATGACGGCCACGTCGGGGGCAGGGGCCACGTCCAGCCCGATATGCCGGCAGGCGCCGCCATGCGCCAGCACGGTCCCGTCCGCGGCCAGGTCCATGTCCAGCCGCCCGACATAGCGGCCATACGCGCCGGCCTGCACGATCAGCGTGTCGCCAGCGATCATTGGATGCGGCCCGGCGGCGCCTGGCTCGGTGTTGGACAGCAGCGTGTGGGTGTGGCCGCCGACGATCGCCGCGATGCCCGGGACCGCGGCGGCCAGCGCCAGGTCCGCCGGCAGGCCCAGGTGCGACAGGGCCAGCACGACCGCGGCGCCCTCCGCCCGTGCGGCGGCGGCGGCGCGGGCCATTGCGGGCGCCGGCGGCAGGAAGCGCACGTCCGGCCCGGGGGAGGAAGACACGCGCGTGTCCTCCGTCGTCAGCCCCACGACGGCGATGCGCAGCCCGGCCCGCTCGAACAGCGCGTAGGGCCGGATCAGGCCGGCCAGTTCGCCGCCGGCGTCGATGTTGGCCGACAGCACCGGAAAGCGCGCGCCGCGGATGAAGCGGGCCAATGTAGCCGGCCCGTTGTCGAATTCGTGGTTGCCGACCGCCATCGCCTCGGCGCCCACGGCGTGCATCACCGCCAGCTCCGCCTCGCCGTGCAGCGCGGTGTAGAACAGGCTGCCCTGGAACTGGTCGCCGGCGTCCAGCTGCAGCACGGCGCGGCCTTCTGCCTCCGCCTCGGCGCGGGCCGCCCGGATCGCGCTCGCCAGCCGAGGGGACCCGCCGAAGCACCCGTCCTCCGCGCCGCAGCCGAGCGCCCGGCCATCCACCGGGTCGTGGCGGGAGTGGAAGTCGTTGATGTGCACGACGCTGAGCCGGTGCGCGACCTGGCCATGCGCCACCCGCACCAGCGGCGGCGCCCCCAGCCATCCAAGACCCAGCCCTCCCAGACCCAGCCTTCCTAGAACGGCGCGGCGTGCGAGCATGGCGCTCCTATCAAGCGTGGCGGGGCCTTGCTTCACGCCCCCGTTTCGCCATGTTAAACGCAGACCCGGACCGCGCAGGTCCGATTTCATGAGGTTCGCGCGATGTTCATCGAGACCGAAGGCACCCCCAATCCGGCCACGCTCAAGTTCCTGCCCGGCCGCGACGTCATGGGCGCCGGCACCGCCGACTTCGCCACCGCCACCGCCGCGGATCGCTCGCCGCTGGCGCATGCGCTGTTCCAGTTGCCGGGCGTGGCCCGCGTGTTCCTGGGCGGCGAGTTCGTCACCGTGACCAAATCCGACTTGGCCGACTGGCAGGCGCTGCGCCCCGAGGTGCTGGGCGTCATCATGGAGCATTTCGTGTCCGGCCGCCCGGTGATGGAAGGCGCGCACGAGGCGACCAGCGAGGACGTAGCCGAGGCAGACCGCGAGGTGGTCGAGCAGATCAAGGAGTTGCTGGACACGCGGGTGCGCCCGGCGGTGGCCAGCGACGGCGGCGACATCGTGTTCCGCGGCTACCGCGACGGCGTGGTGCTGCTGCATATGCAGGGCGCCTGCTCCGGCTGCCCGTCTTCCTCCGCCACGCTGAAGCACGGCATCGAGAATATGCTGCGCCATTATGTGCCGGAGGTCGTGTCCGTCCAACAAGTCGAGATGTAGCCTCCATGCCTGACGCGGGGCTCGATGAGGGCGCCCGGCGGACGCTCTTCACCGACGCCCGGACGCATTATCAGTGGCGTGACGAGCCGGTTGGCGACGAGGCGCTGCGGCAAGTGTTCGACTTGCTGCGAATGGGTCCCACCTCCGCCAACTGCTCGCCTGCGCGATTTCTGTTTCTGCGCACGCCCGAGGCGAAGGAGCGGCTGCGGCCCGCTTTGTCGGCGGGGAACGTAGACAAGACCATGTCGGCGCCCGTTGTCACGGTGGTGGCGCATGATCCGGCGTTCTACGAACAGTTGCCGAAGCTGTTCCCCCATGCCGACGCCCGCGCCTGGTTCGCCGGCAACGAGGCGCTCTCGAGCGAGACCGCGTTCCGCAACGGCACGCTGCAGGGCGCCTACCTCATCATGGCGGCGCGTGCAGCCGGGCTGGACACCGGGCCTATGAGCGGCTTCGACAATGCCCGCGTGGACGAGGCGTTCTTCGCCGCCAGCGGGTGGAAGTCCAACTTCCTCGTCAATCTCGGCCATGGCGATGCGAGCGGCTTGTTCCCCCGCTCCCCCCGGCTGGCGTTCGACGAGGCTTGCACCCTCCTCTGAGATGCGTCTGCTGGCGTTGGACGCGGCTTTGGCCGAGTGCTCGGCCGCGCTGTTGGAGGGCGACACCAGCCTGGAGGCGACGCGCGGCGGCGAAAGCCGAGCTGCCGCGGCCACGATGCCCCCGATGGTGGCGGCGCTGCTCGCCCGGCACGGCGCCCATTTGGACGCTGTGGCCGTCACGGTCGGCCCAGGCAGCTTCACCGGCCTGCGCGCGTCGCTGGCCTTCGCCCACGGCGTGGCCTTGGGCGCCGGCATCCCCGTGGTGGGCGTGACCGTGGCGGAGGCGCTGCTCGGCCTAGCGCCGGACGCGACCATCTGGGTGGCGCTGGACGCGCGCCGAGCCGGACGGGTGTTCCTCAGCTGCGGCGACGCGGCGATGGCGGTCGCCTCGCTGGATGCGTTGCCGACCCCGCCAGGGCCGGTCTGCGTGGTGGGCGACGCGGCCCATCTGGTCGTGGCGGCGCTGCGACGGGCAGGGGCCAGCGCCACGGCTGCGGGCGGCGAACTGGTCGACCCGGCGGCGGTGGGCCGGGTGGCGCTGCGGCGTCTGCATGGCGAGGCGTCGCCCTGCGCAGCGCAGCCGCTCTACATCGACCCGCCCGAGGCGCGGCCCTACGGCGCACGGCGGCCCGCGCCGGTGTAGTCTCGCCCGATGATCGACGCCTCGCCGTTCCATGCCGAATCGCTCGCCGCCATCCACGCGGCCGCGTTCCCCCCCGGCGAACGCTGGGACGCAAGCGCAATGGCCGGGCTGCTCGCCATGCCGGGCGCGTTCGGGTTGCTCGACGCGCGAGGCGGGATGCTGCTGGCCCGCAGCGCCGGGGGCGAGGCGGAGATATTGACCCTCGCCGTCGTGTCGCACGCGCGGCGGCGCGGATTGGCTCGTGCGCTGCTCGACCGCGCCCTGGCCATGCTTGGCGACGTCCCGCTGTTCCTGGAGGTCTCCCCGGGGAACGCCGCCGCGCTGGCCCTGTATGGCGCTGCAGGGTTCAAGCCTTGCGGGCGCCGCCGCGACTATTACGGCGCGGGGCAGGACGCGTTGTTGCTGCGGCGTCAGCCCCGGCGGATCACGACGATCGTCGCGCCGTCGTCCGAGTCGTCGACGGACAGCACGGTGTGACCTTGTTCGGCGGCGGTGCGCGGCACGTTGCGCCGCGGCTCGTCGCCGCGGAGGCGCACCCGAAGCTCCTCGCCGGGCTGCAGCCGGTCGAGCGCCAAACGCGTGCGTACGAATGTCATCGGGCAAACCTCATAGGTGATGTCAAGATCAACCATGGCGCCCCCGTCGTTTTTTCGCCTTATTGCAAGCGTTGGCGGGTTGCTCAATCCGTTGTTCACCTTGTATACCGTCTATAAATACGTATTGAGGGCGCCGCATGGCTGACGAGACATCTTCATCTGATATCCTGGTCTTCACCGCGCAGATCGTTTCAGCGCACGTCAAGGTCAATGCTGTCACTCCGGACGCCCTTGGCGACCTTATCAAGGACGTGCATCGCGCGTTGTCCAGCCTTGGCGCCGCGCCACCCGCGCCGCCCGAGCGGCCGCAGCCGGCGGTGCCGATCAAGAAGTCGGTCTACCCGGACTACATCGTGTGCCTCGAGGACGGCAAGAAACTTAAGATGCTGAAACGACATCTCATGAGTGCTTACGGTCTGACGCCCGACAAGTATCGCGAGCGCTGGGGGCTTGGCTCGGACTACCCGATGGTCGCGCCGAACTACGCCCAACACCGGTCCTCGCTCGCCAAGAAGATCGGTCTCGGGACCGGCGGCCGCGCCAGCGCCTAGAGCCGCTTCAGGCCGATCGTTCGGCCGTCGCCGCGCGGTCGACGCTATTCCGATTCGACAGGCCGCCTTGTGATCGGCTACGCCACTCGCGAAGTGGCGCCCAAGGAATCCATGGAATCGCGCATCGAGCGTCTGTGCGTCGAGCGGGGCCTGAAGATGACCGGGCAACGCCGGGTGATCGCCCGCGTGCTGTCCGACGCCGAAGACCACCCGGATGTCGAGGAGCTCTACCGTCGCGCCACCGCGCTCGATGGGCGCATCTCCATCGCCACCGTCTACCGCACGGTTCGGCTGCTCGAGGAGAAAGGCATCCTTGCGCGGCGGGATTTCGGCGGCGGACGGGCCCGCTACGAGCCGACCGCCCATGGCCGCCACTACCACCTGATCGACGTCGACACCGGCAAAGTCATCGAGTTCGAGGACGCCGAGCACGAACGGCTCATGCAGTCGATCGCCGCCCGCCTCGGTTTCGACCTCGTCTCGCACCGGTTGGAGCTGTTCGGCAGCCGCCGCGTGGCGAAGGGCGCCGCAATCGAGCCGCGCCCGGCCGCGCGTTCCCCGGCTCGCGAGCGGGCTGCGGCCGAACCTGCGGCGCCCGGCCAGACCACCCCAGCCGGCCCCAGGATGGCCCAGCGGTGATTGTCGACCGGCCGGCCTTTGCGCAGCTGCCTGCAGCGCTCACGTCGGAGCGGTTCCGGTTCGCGGAATTGCGGCAAGGCGACCTCGGCCTGCGGCTGGCATGCACGCCGGACGAGATCGATGCGCTGCAGAGCCTGCGTTATCGGGTGTTTTACGAGGAATTGGGCGCCAGGCCGGACGCCGCCGCCGAGCTGTCCCGCCGCGACATCGACGCCTTCGACCCGGTGGCGGACCATATGATCGTCATGGATCACGCCCTCGGCGACGGCCCCGATTCGGTGGTCGGCGCCTATCGCATGATGCAGCGCGAAGGCGCCGCGGCGCTCGGCCGCTTCTATACTGCCGCCGAGTACGACATCGCGCCGCTGCTCGCCTTCCCCGGCCGGGTGCTGGAGCTTGGACGGTCCTGCGTGGACGTGCGCTACCGCGGGCGGCAGGTGATGCAGCTGCTGTGGCGCGGCATCGCGGCCTACGTCTTCGCCTACGAGATCGACCTCATGTTCGGCTGCGCCAGCCTGGCCGGCACCGACCCGGACGGCGTCGCGGCGGAACTGACCTACCTCTACCACAACCACTTGGCGCCGCCCGTGCTGCGGCCCCGCGCGCTTGCCGGCCGCTATGTCGACATGCGCCGGGCGCCTCCCGGCGACGTCGACGCGCGCCGCGTGATGACGACCCTGCCGCCGCTCATCAAGGGTTACTTGCGCCTCGGCGGCATGATCGGCGACGGCGCCGTGATCGACACCCAGTTCAACACCATCGACGTTGCGGTCGTGGTGAAGACCGACCTGGTCACCGGCAAATACATCGACCACTACAAGCGCCAGATCCGCGACTGAGCATGCCCCGGTTCAATGTCGTCATGACGGCGCCGCGCCTGGCCGCACCCGCCGTGGCCGTGCTCGAGCAGGCGGATTGCCGCATCCATTACATGCCGTCCTACCCCTCGGCCGAAGCCGTCGCCGACGCGGTGCGCGCCTGCCAGGCCGATGCCGTGCTCACGCGGCAGGGCCCGGTGATGGCGGTCGCGATGGACGCCTCGCCGCAGCTCCGGGTGATCGCGCGCCACGGGGTGGGGGTGGACGACGTGGACCTCGCCGCCGCCGCGGCGCGCGGCATCGTCGTCACCCGCGCGCCCGGCTCCAACACCCCGGCGGTCGCCGAGCACGCCATGGCGATGGTGCTGGCGCTTGCCAAGCAGCTGCGTCCGCTCGGCGCCGTGCTGGCGGCCGGCGGCTGGCGGGAGGGCGCGCCGCCGGTGCGCGACATCGCCGGGCTGCGGCTGGGCCTGATCGGGTTCGGCGCCATCGGCCAGGCGGTGGCGCGATTGGCCACGGCGTTCGGCATGATCGTCGCGCATCACGACCCGACCCAGCCCGGCAGCCTGGCCTTTGCGGACCTGCTGCCGGTGTCGGACGTGCTCTCGCTGCACTGTCCCTATGGCCCGGCCACGCATCACTTGGTCGACGCCGCCGCGCTGGCTGCGCTGCCGCCGGGCGCCTTCGTCATCAACACGGCCCGCGGCGGCCTGGTGGACGAGGCGGCGCTGCTGCTCGCGCTCGACGCCGGGCGCATCGCCGGCGCGGCGCTCGACGTGTTCGAGGGCGAACCGCCCGCCGCCGGCCACGGCCTGCGCGACCATCCCCGCGTGATCGTCACGCCGCACGTCGCGGGCGCCACGCCACGCTCGCTCGTGGCCATGGGCGTGATGGCGGCCGAGTGCATCGTCGCCGTGCTGACCGGCGCGCCGGTCCCGGCTGGACGCACCGTGCAGTCCTGAGCATGCGGCCATTCACCCGGTTGTCCTTACTCGCAGGCTGGCGGGCGGACCTGGCGGCGGCGTGCCTGGGTGCGCTGTCGGCTGCGGCGCTCCCCCCCGTCTACGCCATACCCGTCCTCCTGGTGAGCGTGCCGGGCCTGCTCACGCTCATCGACAGCTCGCGCAGTTGGATGGGGGCGCTGCGCCGCGGCTTCGTGTTCGGCCTCGCGCACCACATCCTCGGCCTGTACTGGATCACTGAGGCGATCCTCATCGAGTCGGCGCGCTACTGGTGGCTGGTCCCGCTCGCCGTTCCCGCATTGTCGGCGCTGCTGGCGTTGTTCATTGCCGTGCCGTGCGCCGGCGCACGGCTGGCGCTGCCGGGCTGGCACCGCGTCCTGCTGTTCGGCGGCTTGTGGACGCTGGCCGACCTGGCGCGGCAGTTCATAGGCACCGGCTTTCCCTGGAACCCCTGGGGCAGCGTCTGGGCCATCCCCGGATTGGCGGGGGACGTGCTGATCCAGCCCGCGGCCTGGGTCGGCGTGCCCGGCATGACGCTCGCCACCGTGCTGCTGGCCGCCACCCCGGCCTTGGGCTGGCGTTGGCTGACGGGGGCCGGGGTGGCGATGTTGTGCTGGATCGGCTTCGGCATCCACCGGTTGGAGATGCCGTTCGGCGCGGCGCCCGGCGTCAGCGTGGTGCTGGTGCAGGGCAATGTGCCGCAGACCGACAAGTTCGACCGCACCACGGCCGAGCTGGTGTTCGACCGCTATCTGGCGCTCACCCGGCAAGGCGTGGCCGAGGCCCAGGCCAAGGCGCCCGAGTCGCGCATCGTCGTGGTTTGGCCGGAGACCGCCAGCCCCTACCTGCTGGGCCGCGACACCCTGGCGCGGCAGATGATCGCGGAGGCCGCCCGGCCCGCCGCGGCGATGCTGGTCGGCGCCATCCGGCTGGACGATGCGGGCGAGCCGTTCAACACGCTATTCGCGATGACCGGGGACGGCGCCGTCGCGGGAACCTACGACAAATGGCACCTCGTGCCGTTCGGCGAGTTTCCGCCGAGCTGGATCCCGTTCTCGGTGCAGATCGTGCCGGGCCACTTGGCGTTTGGCAGCGGCCCCAAGACGATCCACTTGCCGGGCCTGCCCCCGTTCGGCGGGCTGATCTGCTACGAGGCGATCTACCCAGCGCAGTTGGTGGACGAAACCGACCGTCCGCAGTGGCTGGTCAACATCACCAACGACGCTTGGTTCGGCAACTCGACTGGCCCGCGGCAGCATCTGCAGGCGGCCCGGCTGCGCGCCGTGGAGGAAGGGTTGCCGCTGGTGCGCGCCGCCAACACCGGCATCACCGCCGCTTTCGACGCGGCCGGCCGGGAGTTGGCCCGCCTGCCCCCACGCGCGGCCGCGGAGATGGTCGTGACCTTGCCCGGCGAGCGAGGAACCACGTCGTTCGCTCGCCGCGGGCTGGCGATCCCGCTCTTGCTATCTCTGGGCGCATGCCTGGCCGGCCTCGGCGTCGTGCAGCGGCGCAAACGCGACCACTTCCTTGGCGTCTAGACCTGAATACTCGTAATTGGATGAAAATTAATCGCGTTCGTTGACAATTTAAGGTTGTATCGTTAACACCTTTCCCCGGGATGGTTGCCGGAAGGCAGTGTCCGGCTTCCGGCGTTGAGTGCGGCGAAAGGTATGATCGAATATGGCCGAACCGGTTGAGAGCCGTCCAAGTCCGGTGGACATCCACGTCGGTGGACGCATACGGCTTCGGCGCACGTTGCTGGGGATGTCGCAGGAGCGGCTCGGCGACGCGCTCGGCCTCACCTTCCAGCAGGTCCAGAAATACGAGCGCGGCGTCAATCGAGTGGGCGCATCCCGTCTGTTCGACCTGTCGCGCATCCTGGATGTGCCAATCAGCTTCTTCTATGACAACATGCCCGACTCCGTGGCTGGGCCCGGCCACCCGTCGCGCGCCGCGAACGGCTTCGCCGAGCAGCAGGACGGCTTCGGCAGCGCCGACGACTCGCTGAGCAAACGCGAGACGCTGGAGCTTGTCCGCGCCTACTACCGCATCACCGACCTGAACGTCCGCAAGCGCATGTTCGACCTGATGAAGTCCATGGCGCCCGTCGACGACTAGGTTTCAGCCCCGCTTGGCCTCGATCCGCTCCCAGATCGCCGCGGCCAGGTCCATCCCGCCGAACCGGGCCACTTCCTGCAGTCCGGTCGGCGAGGTGACGTTGATCTCGGTCAACCAGTCGCCGATCACGTCGATGCCGACGAACAGCAAGCCCTGCTCGCGCAGCACCGGGCCGATCCGGGCGCAGATCTCGCGGTCGCGCGCGCTCAACTCCACCGCCTCCGGCCGGCCGCCGACGTGCATGTTGGAGCGCGCCTCGCCTTGCGCCGGCACGCGGTTGATCGCCCCCAATGGCTCGCCGTCGACCAGGATCACCCGCTTGTCGCCCAAGCGCACCGCCGGCTCGTAGCGCTGGATCATCAGCGGCTCGCGGGAGCGGGCCCAGTGCATCTCCAGCAGCGAGGCGAGGTTCTCGTCGTCCTCGCGGATGCGGAACACCCCGGCGCCGCCGTTGCCGAACAGCGGTTTCACGATGATGTCGCGGTGTTCCAGGCGGAAAGCGCGGATGGCGGCGGTGTCCCAGGTGATCAGGGTCGGCGGCATCAGCTCGGGGAAGTGGGTGACCAGCAGCTTCTCCGGGGCATTGCGCACGCTGGCCGGGTCGTTCACCACCAGCGTGCGGGGGTGGATGTGCTCCAGCATGTGCGTGGCGGTGATGTAGGCCATGTCGAACGGCGGGTCCTGCCGCATCAGCACGACGTCCATGCTGGCCAGGTCCAGCGTCTCCGACGGGCCGAAGCGGTAGTGCGCCCCCGCCACCCGCGCCACGCTCACCGGCTGCGCCACCGCGGTCAGCCGCTCGACCCTGCCGAGGGAGGCGGAACTTTGGCGGCCTTCCTGCAGGCTCATGTGCTTCACCTCGTAGTGCCACAGGGCGTGGCCGCGGCGCTGCGCCTCGAGCATGAGCGCGAAGGTGGAATCCGCCTCGATGTTGATCGTCTCGATCGCGTCCATCTGGACGGCGACCCGGAGCGGCCTGGGCATGGTTCGTTCCATCGATGTCACCACGAATTACCTAGCAGATCGCCCGGGCGAGGGAACGGGGGCGGCGCCGCCTCGTTACTTCCGGACGCCAATTTCCAAAAAGGAACCACAATGCGACTAACTCTGGCTGCCGTTGCCCTCATCGCCGCGAGCGGAGCGGCTCTCGCGCAGGGCACGACGCCCAGCACGACCACGCCGAGCACCACCACGCCCAGCACGACGATTCCGGCCCCGTCCGGCTCGCAGACGCCGGGCGCGTCGGTCAACACGACGCCAGCGACGTCGAGCCCTAGCCCGAGCGCGGTGCAGACCAACAACACCAGCCGCCGCACCGCGGCAGCCCCGGTTCCGGGTCGCAACAGCTTCACCATGAACCAGGCGGCCCGCCGCATCACCGCGGCCGGCTTCACCCAGGTGACCGGATTGAAGAAGGACGGCCAGGGCATCTGGCGCGGTCAGGCGCAGAAGGACGGCGCTCCCGTCGCCGTTTCGCTCGATTATCAAGGCAACGTCACCGGCAAGTAGGCCGGTCTAGCTCAACCATCACTCAAAGGAGTGCACCATGCGCACTGTTGCTCACCTCTACGATAGCTACTCCACCGCCGAGGCCGTCGTCTCCGAACTCGAGGCGGCCGGCTTCTCGCACGACAACGTCAGCATCGTCGCCAATCAGGGGACGGCCTCGGCCACCAACACCGGGTCGATGACCACGGCCGACGTCGCGCCGGGCGCCACCGCCCCGGCCGCCGAGACCGGCGCCGGCGTCGGCGCCTCGCTCGGCACGCTGGTTGGCGGCGGCGCGGGCCTGCTCGCCGGCATCGGCGCGTTGGCCATCCCGGGCGTCGGCCCGGTGATTGCGGCCGGCTGGCTGATCGCCACGCTGACCGGCGCTGGCGCGGGCGCCGCGGCTGGCGGCCTGCTCGGCTCGTTGACCGGCGCGGGCGTGCCGGAGGAGCATGCGCACGTCTACGCCGAGGGCGTTCGCCGCGGCAGCACCTTGGTCACCGTTCGCGCCGATGACGCGCGGGCGACCGAGGCGGAGGCGATCATGGGTCGGCACGGCCCGGTGGACCTCGACCAGCGTGGCCAGGCTTATCGCAGCGGCAACGACTGGCAGAAGTTCGACGAGACCCGTGGCGCGCTGACGCCCGAGGAACTGGCGGCCGAGCGGTCGCGGACCACGACGGCGTTCTAATCCCGCCGCTCGTTGCATTGAAGCGGGACGGTGCTACATCCGTCCCGCTTTGAAGCGAGACTCGCGATGACCGTCACTGCAACGCCTATCGCCATCCTGTCCGACAACTACGCATGGTTGGTGGTGGACGGCGCCACGGGCTACACGGTGGTCGTGGACCCAGCGGAAGAAGCGCCGATCGTTGCCGCAATCGAGGCGGCCGGCGGTCGCCTCGACGCGATTCTGCTGACCCATCACCATGACGACCATATCGCCGCCGTCGAGCCGATCCGCGCGCGCTACGGCGTCGCCGTCGTCGGTGCGGCTGCCGACGCGCACCGTTTGCCGAACCTTGACCACGCCCTGCGCGAGGGTGAGACCTTCCCGCTTGGCGCTGGCGTTGCGACGGTGATCGACACGCCCGGCCATACCGTTGGCCACATTGCCTACTTCATCCAGCCCGGCGCGGTGCTGCTGTGCGGCGACACGCTGTTCAGCCTCGGTTGCGGCCGTCTGCTGGAGGGCACGGCCGCGGACATGTTCACCAGCCTGCGCAAGCTCGCCGCCCTGCCGGGGGAGACGCTGGTGTGCTGCGGCCACGAGTACACCGCCAGCAACGCCCGGTTCGCGCTTTCGGAGGAGCCAGCCAACACCGCCCTCGCCGATCGGGCTGCCGAGGTCACCCGGCAGCGCGCGGCAGGCCAACCGACCGTGCCGACCCGGATGGCGGCCGAGCAGGCGGAGAACCCGTTCCTGCACCCGACGGACGCGGTTGCCCTGGGCGCGATGCGCACTCGCAAGGATAATTTCCGGTGAGGCTGTTCCACTCGTCCGCGAGCCCGTTCGCGCGCAAAGTCCTGGCATGCGCGATCGCCCGCGGGATCGAGGGCCAGATCAACCTCGTGCCGACCAGTGGGGAAGCAGCCGCGCTATCTGCGGTCAATCCGCTCGGGAAGCTGCCGTGCCTTGTGACCGATGACGGGATCGCCTTGTTCGACAGCCGGGTCATCTGCGAGTTCCTCGACACGGTGGGGGACGTGTTCCCGCTCTTTCCAGGCCACGGCGCCCGCATGCGCGCGTTGCGCTTCCAAGCGCTGGGCGACGGGATCTGCGACGCCGCCGTGCTGCGCCGCGCCGAAGGCAACCGCCCATCCGAAGCCGCCCGGGACCAGGCGATCGCCGTGCAGGCCGCCAAGGTGGCCCGCTCGCTTGCCGTCCTCGAGGCCGATCCGCCGGCCGATCACCTCGACATCGGCAGCATCGCGGTGGCGTGCGCGTTGGGCTACCTCGACTTCCGCTTCCCCCAGGAGCCTTGGCGCGAGATGGCGCCGCGTCTGACGCAATGGCTCGACGGCATGATGCAGCGGCCTTGCCTGGCGCAAACCCAGCCGGCTTAGGCTGCCGCGGCGCTCGCGCGAGAAGGTGGTGCGAGTATTGGCGCTATGGTTATGGGTCAAGCCCGAGCATGGCGGAATTGAGATGCTAACCGGCCAGCCGTCCGCTCACCTCGGCGCCCGCTTGCCGGTCGAGCCGCAGGAACCAGGGCAGCGACACGAGCGACAGAACGCCCATGATGAGGAAAGCCGGCGACACGTCCCGCGTGGCCAGCGCCGTTCCGCCGCGCAGCGTCAGGCTCGCCTGCAACAGCAGCGCGGCAAATCCCACGCCCAGGCTTAGGCTGACCTGTTGCGCCGTGCTCGCCAGGCTGGTCGCCTGGCCCATCTCCGACGCGGGCACGTCCGCGTAGCCGAGCGTGTTCAGCGCGGTGAACAGCAGCGAGCGGAAGAAGCCGCCGACCAGCAGCATCACCAAAATCACGGCATGAGGCGTGCTTGGCCGGAACAGGGCGTAGCCGCATAGGAACAGGCCGTTGAATGCGGCAGTCCCAATCAGCACGGTGCGGAAACCGGCCCATTGCACGATGTAGCGGATCGCCGGCTTGTTCAGCAGCGCCCCCGCGGCGCTCGCGAACGTCAGCAGGCCGGCGGACAGCGCCGATAGGCCGAAGCCGACCTGCAGCAGCATCGCCATCAGGAACGGGATCGCGCCGAACCCAAGCCGGCACAGGCCGCCGCCAAACGTCGCCGCTGCGAAGGTGCGCCGCTGGAACAGCTGCAGGTCCAGGATCGGGTGCTCGGACCGTTTTGCATGGCGCGCATACAACCACCAGCACACCGCGCCGAAGCCGACCACCGCCGCCGCTGTCCAGCCCGGCAGCGTGTCGTGGCCGACCGTCTCGAACCCGAACACCAGCGCAGCCAGACCGGCGCCCGACAGCAAGAACCCGGGGATGTCCAGCGGCCCCGGAGGCCGCTCCCGCACATCGGGGATAAGCCGCAGCACCAGCGCCACGCCCAACACGCCGACCGGCGCGTTGATGAAGAACACCCATCGCCACGATGCGTAGGTTACGATCAGGCCGCCCACCGGGGCGCCCAAGATTGATCCGAACACCGCCGGCGCTGTCAGCAGCGACATGGCCCGCATCAGGTCCCCCTTGGCGACGCTGCGCAGCATCACCAGCCTGCCGACGGGCACCATCATCGCTCCGCCGACGCCCTGCAGCAGCCGTGCCCCGACCATGGTCGGCAACGAATCGGCGGCGCCGCATAGCACCGAACTGAACGTGAACAGCGCAATCGCCAGTGCGAATATGCGCCGGGCGCCGAACCGGTCCGCCATCCACCCGCTGACCGGGATGAACACCGCCAGGCTCAAGAGGTAGGATGTGATCGCCAGGTTGAGCCGCGTCGGCTCTTCCCCGAACGAGCGCGCCATGGTGGGCAAGGCCGTCGCGATGATGGTCGAGTCGAGCTGCTGCATGAACAGCGCGCAGCCGACGATCAGGGGCAGCACGAGGCTGAAACGGGGTGTGGTCTGCCCCACGCGGCGAAGCCAGACTTTACCGGTGGGGGTCGAACCCCAGGAAACCAGCCGCCGGCACCGGCGTCCCGCCATTCCCCGCGAACAGCGCCGGCCCTTGCTGGACCGGCCGCGCAGCGACCCGAGCCGCTGCCGGCGCCCGGTCGGCGCCCCGTTCAGCCCGGGCGGCGAGGATCGCCTGGCGGCGCTGCGCCGGGGTGAGCGGCGCTGGCGCCACCGGGGCGCCTTGCGAAGCGCTCGCGCTGCCGCTGGCCCCGCGCAGAGACAGCAGCAGGAACGATATGTCGTTCCGGCCCAGGTCCACGGACAGTTCCAGCGGGGTCAGCCCCAGCAGATTGGTTCCGTCCAGGTCCGCGCCACGGCTGATGGCGTCCCGGGCGGTGATGATGTCGCCGCGGTTGATCGAGTCGAACAGCGCCTCGGTCGGCGGCAGGTCGGCTGCGCCGGGGGCGGCTGGGGCAACGGAGTCGGGACGTGCGCGGGCGCCTGGCACGGCGGTCGGCGGCGGCTCGCTTGCGCGCCGGGCCGTCGGAGCCTTCGGCGCGCCGGAGCGGATGCCGTTCGAGTCCAACGGCATGTTGGACTGCGCCAACGCGGTTGCCGAGAAGCCCATCGTGAGCGGCACAAGGACAGTGGCGTAGCGGAGAACAATGCGCATGATGCCAGCATACTAGCGCCGCCGTCGCGGCGTGTCCAAGCCTAGCCGGTCCCCTCCCGCCGCCAAGCCGCCAGCGCCAGGCCCAGCAGCAGCGGCAGCGCCGCCCAGGGCGGCAACAGCGGTATCGCGTCCACGCCCGTCACCACGTGATCGTGGTTCTGCCGCATCCCGATCCAGCCGCTGCCCGAGGCCGCGCGCTCCGGCTCCACCGCCCGCAACGCCGGCGCTCCCGCCGGGTCCAGCCAGTGAACGCCGCCGCCCGACCGGCTCGCCAGCGGCCCGAGGTAGTCGGCGGTCGCGCGCAGATCCGCCACCTCCAGCGGGTTGGCGGTGCCCGCGGCGGCGAACACCGTCCGCGTCCCGTCCGACACCTGCCACACGCCAGGGTCGGGGGCCGGCATCGACGCGCTGGCGCGGCCCGTGGCGCCTGGCCGCAGCGGCAGGGTGGTCGCCTGGCCGGAGGGCGACGTCACCGTCACCGGCGGCGGCGGCGTGTCGGAGGTGGTGCGTCGCGCGATGCTCAGGCTGCCGCCATCCACTGTCGCGGTGAGGGCCTCCTCGTCCAGCGCCGGCTCCTTCATCAGCCAGTGCGCCACCCGCCGCAGCAGCTCCGCCTGCGGGCCGCCGCCCTCGTGGTCGCGCGACCACAGCCAGATCTGGTCCGACAGCAGCAGCGCCGCGCGGCCCTGTCCCACCCGGTCCAGCACCAGCAGCGGCTGCCCGTCCGGCGCGCTCATCACCACCTGCCCGTGCGAGTTGGCCGGCTGCAGCCGCCGGTACCAGTCCCCCCAGGCCGGCACGCCGCCGGGCCGGTCGCCGGGCAGCCCGGCCGTGACCGGGTGCCGTTCCCCGAGCGCGGTCACCAGCGGGCGGAACGGACCCTCGACCGTGCCGGCGTTGCCGCTCTGCGGTTCGGCGGGCAGCACGGGGGCAAGTGGGCTGTAGGCGAGCGACGCCGGACCGCTGAACTCGGGCCCCACCGACAGCAGCAGCGCGCCGCCGTTGCGGACGTAGTCGGCGATGTTGCGCAGGTAGGGCGCGGGCAGGATCCCGCGGTTGGAGAAGCGATCGAGGATGATCAGGTCGAACTCGTTGATCTTGACCTGGAACAGCTCGCGCACCGGGAAGGCGATGAGCGCCAACTCGTTGAGCGGCGTCATGTCGTCCTTCTCGGGCGGGCGCAGGATGGTGAAGTGCACCAGGTCCACCGCCGGGTCCGCCTTCAACAGGCGGCGCCAGGTGCGTTCCCCGGCATGCGGCTCGCCGCTGACCAGCAGCACGCGCAGCCGGTCGCGCACTCCGTTGATCGAGATGACCGCGTGGTTGTTGACGTCGCTGACCTCGCCCGGCAATGGCCCGGCCGTCAGCTCCACCACGGTCGGCCCGGCCCGGGTGACCGGGATCTCGATCGGCTGCACTTCGCCCACCGGGACGTTGACGACCTGCGGCGGCTCGCCTTCGCGCCGTATCGTCAGCGGCGCCAGCGTGCCGTCGTGGTTGGCGCCCAGGTCGTCGACCGCCACCCGCAGCACCACCGATTTTCCGACAATGCCGTAGCTGGGCGCCTCGACGATGCGGATGCGGCGATCGATCTCCTCGCCCGTCGCCGGGATCAGCACGTTCAGCGGCGCCGGCAGCGAGCCTTGCGGCGCGTCGTGCACCACCCCGTCCGTCAGCATCACGATGCCGGCCAGGCGGGAGCGGGGGATGTCCGCCAGCGCCCGATTCACCGCTGTGAACAGCCGCGTGCCGTCGTGCCCGGCTTCCGGCACGGTGACGGTGCGAAGCTCGAGCCCCGGCATCGCCGCCGCTTCCGCCTCCAGCCGCGCCGCCGCGGCGTCGGTGAGCGCGGCGCGGTTGCCCACGGTCATCGACCCGGTGCGGTCCACCACCATCAGCGCGATGTCGCTCAGCGCCTGCTGCGTCTCCCGCACTAGATGCGGTCCGGCGAGCCACAGCAGCGCCACCGCGAAGCACAGCAGCCGCAGCCCGGCGCCCCGGGCGCGCCGGAGCACGGCAGGGGCGAGCGCCACCACGCACACCGCCGCCGCCAGCCCGAGCAGCCACAACGGCAGCGTCGGCTCGAACCGCAGCGAGCTGATCGCCTGCATCTAGCGGGTCACCGTCTGACCGTCATGCCAGGCCTTGAGCCTGGTGTCCACGTCGTGCAACAGCACCGGCGGCGCTCGCCGGGCACGAGGTCGCCAGCCGCAGCCCGTGGCTGCCAGGGTCGAGCCTGGCATAACGGTTTTGCCACCATTTACTGTCCTAGCCGTTCGAGGATGTGCGGCACGTGGACCTGGTCGCCTTTGTAGTTCCCGGTCAGCGCGTACATCACCAGGTTCACGCCGAACCGGTAGGCCAGCGTGCGCTGCCGCGGACCGCCATCCACGGCGACAGTGGAATGCCCGGAGGAGTCGGTCGCCCAGGCCGCAGCCCAGTCGTGCGAGCCGATCACCACGGGGCTCACGTCGTCGTTGCTGCGGTCCCCCTGGCGCTGCACCCAGACGGTGTCGCCATCGGTGCGGCCCGGATACTGGCTCAGCAGGTAGAACGACCGCGACAGCACGTGCTCCGTGGTGAGCGGCGTCAGCGGCGGCACCGCCAGCCCGGCGGCCGCCGTCCGCAACGCCGCCGGGTCGCCGCGGCTATCGATCACGATGATCCCGCCATCCCGCATGAACGCGTTCAGCGCGGTGATCGCGGCGCCCGACGGCGCTTGTCCGCTCGCGATCGGCCAATACAACAACGGGTAGAAGCTCAGATCGTCGGTTGCCGGCTGCACCCCCGACGGGTCGCCGAGATGCGCGGCCGTCCGAGCGTTCACATACGCCGACAGCCCGGCCAACCCGGACCGCGTCGTTTCGTCCAGCGCCGCATCTCCCGACACGACATACGCCAGCCGCGTCTCCAGCGCCGCGCGCCACGGGGGACTGGGCAGCTGCGCCCGCGCCGCGCCGGCGAACAGCAGCAGCGCCGCCGCCGCCGGCCGCAACAGCAGCCCGCGCAACCGCAGCGCCAGCAGCAGGTCGAACGCCAGCAGCGCCAACCCGGCCGCCACCAGCCATGGGCCGATCGCCCGCTCCGTCACCGCCCCGCTTAGCGCCTGTCGCGCGGCGCCCGGGATGGACGGCGCCACGGCGAGCGCGCCCATCGCGTTCGACAGATTCAACGCCCGGCGGCCGGCCTCCGGACCGTACAGCCCGGGCGGGTGACTCGGCGACACCGGCGTGGCGGCGAACGCCGTCCCCGCCAGCCCGGTCGCGGCAGGCGGCGGCGGGCCCAGCACGCCGAAGCCGTCCAGCGTCTCCGCCGGGCTCAGCGGTCCCGCATCGGGCGCCGCCGACACCCCCGCGGACAGCGCGACCAGCCGCCGCAGCATGTCCGGGAACAGCCCCGACAGCGGCAGGCTCGACCAGTCCGCGTTGGCCGTGACGTGGAACAGCACCACCCGGCCGGACCCGCGCGAGGCCTCCGTCACCAGCGGCGTGCCGTCCGCCAGGCGGGCCCAGGTGTGGTCCGCCAGTTGCGCGGTGGGCTCGGCGAGCACCTGGCGGCTGATTGTGACCTCGTCGGGGACCACCAGCCCGGCGAACGGCGACAGCGCCGGGAAGGGCGCCAGCTTGGCCGGCTGGCTCCATGACAGCGCGCCGCCGAGTTGCCGGTCCTCCGCCAGCAGCCGCTCCGGCATCAGCGGGTCGGCGGCCGGCGCGCCCGTATCGTCGGGGTCGGCGCTACGCGGCCCAGCGAAGCGCAGCAGCAGGCCGCCATGCTCGACCCAGGCGAGCAGCTCGGGCGCTTCCGCAGGCGTGATGGGCCGGTCGGCCAGCACGACGACGGCGATCTCCCGCTGCAGCAGGGTGTGCAGGTCGCCGCGGCGCAGTTCGGTGAACGGCGCCAGCGCCCGCTCCAGATAGTACAGCGCGCCGACCAGCGGGGTGTCCGCCCCCGCCTCCGCCGTGACCAGGCCTACCGGGCGGCGTCGCAACCCCTCGTCCAGCAGCACGGTGGCGCCGGCCGATGCCGGGCCTTCGAGTTGCAGCCGGGTCAGGCGGTTGCGCAGTTCGGGCGGCAGCACGATCGGCAGTTCGGCGCCAACGTCGCCCGCCGACACGTGCGTGGCGGCGCGCGCCAGGGTGCGGCCGTCCCCGCTCTGCGCCAGCACGGCCAAGTCGGTGGCGGTCGGCGCCGGCAGCATGGCGATGCGCGCCACCAGGCGGTCCGCCTCCGGCCGCGGCGCCAGCAGCATGTCGGCTTGCGGAACAGCGGGCGAGACCTCGGTGACGGCGCCCACCTGCGCCATAGCGGCGGCCAGGGCGTCATCGCCGGGCGCAGCCAGCCCGTCCGCGATGTAGACGACCGATCCGCGCGCGCCCGCCAGCGCGGCGGCGGCGGCGGCGCGGTCCGGCGGCCAGGGCAGGGGGTGCAACGCCGCCACCAGCGGGCGCACCTGCCCGGCGGGCATGATCGGCGACAGCGACGGCGCCGCGTCCTGTCCCGACCGCGCCGTGGTCAATAGCGCCGCCGGGCGACCCGCGCGCTCCGCCCGGTCGAGCGCCGCGTTGGCGTCCGCCATGCGCACCGACCAGTCGGGCGCGGCGGCCCAGCCATCGTCGATCACCAGGATGAGGGGCCCATCGCCCGCCAGCGCTCCCGCTGCGTCCAGCACGGGCGCGGCGATCCCGATAATCAGCAGCGCCGCCGCCACCATCCGCAGCAGCAGCAGCCATAGCGGCGTTCGAGCTGCCGTCTGCTCCCGCGCGCGCAGCCCGGCCAGCAGGCGGATCGCCGGGAAATCCTGCACCCGCGGCGCCGGTGGCGTTACGCGCAGCAGCCACCACAGCGCCGGCAACGCCGCCAGGCCAAGCAGCACCCAGGGCGCGGCGAAAATCACGCGATCCCCGCCAGCGCGGTGTACAGCCCCAGCAATGCGGCGCCCGGCGGCGCATCCGTGCGGTGCACCGCGAACCCCCAGCCGGCCGCGCGGCACATCGCGGCGAGCCCGGCCTGCTGCGTCTGCAACGCGGCGGCGTAGGCTTCGCGAATGCCCTCCACATGCGGCACCAGCATGTCGCCGTCCGCCTCCAGGCCGCGGAACCGCACCCGCCCGCTATAGGGAAGCAGCGCCTCCGCCGGGTCTAGCACCTGCAACATCTGACCGCGCACCGGCCGCGCCGCCAGACGCGCGATCACCTGCCGCACCTCATCCAGCGGCTGCAGGAAGTCGCTGATCAGCACCACCCGGCCGTGCGCCGGCAGCGGCGCGTCCGGCGGTGCGCCGTCCGTCATGCCCCCCAGCGCCAACGCCATCGCCTCCAGCGAGCCGCCGGAGCGCGCGCCGAGCAACCGCACCCGCTCGCCCCCGCGCAGCAGCAGCGACGCGGTGGCCAGCAGCAGCAGTTCCGCCCGTTCGACCTTCAGCGGCGACGCCGCCCCCGAGCGCCACCGCATTGAGGCCGACCCGTCGCGCCAGAGGTGGACCGTCTGCGCCGCCTCCCACTCCGTCTCCCGCACGTACGTCCGGGCCGACTTCGCGGATTGCCGCCAGTCGATACGGCCCGGGGCGTCCCCGGCGTGATAGGGGCGGAACTGCCAGAAGCTGTCGCCCTGGCCGACCCGCCGCCGCCCGTGCACGCCTTGCGCCACCGTCGCCGCCACCCGGTCCGCCGCCACCAGCAGCGGCGGCAACCGGCTGCCCAGCGCTTCGGCGCGAAGGACGGCTTGGCCGGCTCCCGTTTTCGGAACCCCAGCCTTCAGCTCCTGGGCGGCTGCCTTCAAAGCCGGCGGACCAGGCCGGCTATCACCTCGCGCAGTTCCACCCCCTCGGCGCGGGCGGAGAAGTTGAGCGCCATGCGATGCCGCAGCACCGGGTGCGCCAGAGCGGCCACGTCGTCCAGCGAGGGCGACAGCCTGCCGTCGAGCAAGGCGCGCGCCCGCGTCGCGAGCATCAGCGCTTGCGCCGCGCGCGGACCCGGCCCCCACGCGACATGCTGGCGCACCGTGTCGTCCGCCGCCGTGTCAGGACGCGCGCCGCGCACCAGGGTTAGGATCGCGTCCACCACGCTGTCGCCCACCGGAACGCGGCGGATCAGCGCCTGCGCGGCCAGCAGCTCGTCCCCGGTCAGCACCGGGTTCGCGCGGGCCATCTGCGAGCCGGTCGTCGCCAGCAGCATCGCGCGCTCGTTGGCCAGGTCGGGGTAGGGCACGTCCACTTGTAGCAAGAACCGGTCCAACTGCGCCTCCGGCAGCGGATACGTGCCTTCCTGCTCGATCGGGTTCTGCGTCGCCAACACGTGGAACGGCCGGGGCAGCGGGTGGTCGTGGCCCGCGACCGCGACCTTGCCCTCCGCCATCGCCTGCAGCAGCGCGGACTGAGTGCGCGGGCTGGCGCGGTTGATCTCGTCGGCCATCAGCAACTGGCAGAACACCGGCCCCGGCACGAAGCGGAACGAGCGCCGCCCGGCATCCTCGTCCAACACCTCCGACCCGGTGATGTCGGCCGGCATCAGGTCCGGCGTGAACTGCACCCGCTTCGGCGTCAGGCCGAGCACCGTGCCGAGCGTCTCCACCAGCAGCGTCTTGCCCAGGCCGGGCACGCCCACCAGCAGCACGTGGCCGCCGGACAGCAAGCAGACCAGCACCTGATCCACCACTTCGTCCTGGCCAAAGATCACCCGGCCCACCTCGGCCCGCGCCGCGGCGGCCCGCGCGCCAAGCGCCTCCACCTCCGCCACCAGCGCCGTGCCGTCCAACGTGTCGCCAACTGTGACCGACATGCACAAACCCCTCGAAGGCCTACGCCGATATGGCGGTCGGGTCTTTCATCGTCAGGGGGATGCTACCTATATCCGACTGTAGTGGAAGCATCGGCGGGGGTTTGGAACGAGTTGTGAACGACGCCGCGCTCGACACTGGGGGTTCCTTCGGCCGCACTGGCGGCCCGCGTGCACCCCATGACGGAAGTTCCGTCGCACCGGATTTAGCCGCCTGCAGCCCCGCCATCACGCTTGGCGCCGCACGGCCCCGTCGTGAGCGCGTCGAGTGCGGCGACCTGCCATTTCTCGTCAAGCGCGATGGGACTTGGCTGTATCGAGGCACGCCGATCAACCGCAAGGAGATGGTGTGCCTGTTCTCCGGCGTGCTCAAGCGGGAGGCGGACAGCTCGTTCTGGCTCGAGACCCCAGCCGAGCGTGGTCGCATCCAAGTGGAGGACTCCCCCTGGGTGGCCGTTGAACTGGGCTGGACCGGCGATGCCCGCGACCAGGTGCTGACCTTCCGCACCAACGTGGACCAGATCGTCACTGCCGGGCCGGACCACCCGATCCGCATCGCGCACGACTTGCTGACCTGCGAGCCGACCCCCTACCTGCACGTGCGCGATGGCGTCGGCGCGGCGCCGCTGGAGGCCCGCATCGGCCGCGCCGTCTACTACGAACTGGTCGCGCTGGCCGTGCCGGGCAAAATCCGCTGTCGCGACGTGCTGGGCGTTTGGAGCTGCGGGCAGTTCTTCTCCCTGGGCGACCTCCCCACCGGCGAGGATTAGCGTTTGGACGTAGCCGAACTGCGCGCCCGCTTGTCGGGCCGGGACGGCACCGTGCCCGAGTTCGCGGCCGACGCGCTCGCCGCCCCGACCCGCAGCGACACCCTGGAGGATTTGGATCTCAGCCGGCTGGTGGCCGCCGCGGTGCTGGTGCCGATCATCCACGGCCCCGAGCCCGGCATCCTGCTCACCAAGCGGACCGGCACGCTGTCGTCCCACGCCGGCCAGGTCGCCTTCCCCGGCGGCCGCATCGACCCCGGCGAGGACGCGCTGACCGCGGCCCTGCGCGAAGCGCGGGAGGAGGTCGGCCTGCCCGCCGATCTGGTCGAGGTCACCGGCCAGTTGCCAGACTATTCCACCGGCAGCGGCTTCCGCATCACTCCCATCATCGGCCTGCTGGCCCCCGGGTTCGTCCCCGTGCCCTCCGCCGCCGAGGTGGAGGAGGTGTTCGAGTTGCCGCTGTCGGTCCTGCTCGACCCCAACGCGCCCGAGCTGCGTCGAACGCGATGGAAGGGCCGGGACCGCGAGTTCTGGGTCTGGCCGCACACGCGGCATTACATCTGGGGCGCCACGGCGGCCATCCTCGTCCACCTCGCCCATCGGCTGCGCGCTGCGGCTGCCGCCTGATGCTGCGGTTCGGGGAGGCCTTCTTCGCTATCGCCCCCGTGCTGCTGGCCGCGTTGCTGTATGGCGTGGTGTTCCATCGGCTGCCCAGCCGGCGCATCGTCCTGGCCATCGCGGTTGCGGAGCTGGCGGTGGCCGCCTCGCTATTCTGGTCCAGCGAGACGGAGAGCCTGAGCCCCCATGAACGCTACGTCCCCGCCCAGGTCAAAGACGGCGCGCTCGTCGAAGGCCACGGCGCCCGCTAGAACACGCCTGCTTCCCGCTCCCTCTCCCGCCCGCGGGAGAGGGTCGGGGTGAGGGGGCCGCACCGGTGGTCCAACGGGCGCCGCCACCCTCGCCCATTCCTCTCCCGCCAGCGGGAGAGGTCTTCCCGATGACGGCGGACCTGCTCGCCACCCCCGCCATCCAACGCCTGATGGCCGTCCTCCCCGGCGCCCGCCTCGTCGGCGGCTGCGTGCGGGACGCCTTGGCCGGCCGACCCCCCGCCGACATCGACCTGGCCACCCCGCTCCCCCCGGAGTCGGTCGCCGCCGCCCTCACCACGGCAGGCATCCGCGCCATCCCCACCGGCATCGCCCACGGCACCGTCACCGCGCTGCTGGACGGCCGTCCCTACGAGATCACCACCCTGCGCCGCGACGTCGTGACCGACGGCCGCCACGCCGAAACCGCCTGGACCACCGATTGGCGGGAGGACGCCGCCCGCCGCGACTTCACCATCAACGCCATGTCGCTCGACGCCGACGGCCGCCTGCACGACTACTTCGACGGCGCCGCCGACCTGCGCGGAGGCCGCGTCCGCTTCGTCGGCGACGCGCCCGCCCGCGTTGCCGAGGACTACCTCCGCATCCTCCGCTTCTTCCGTTTCCAGGCCCGCTACGGTACAGGCGCCCCCGACCCGGCCGCCATCGCCGCTATCGCCGCGGCCACAACCGGCATCGCCCGGCTCTCCGTGGAACGCGTCTGGAGCGAGCTGAAACGCATCCTGGAAGCCCCAGACCCCACGGCCGCGCTGCGCCTCATGGCCGAGACCGGCGTGCTCTCCGCCGTTATTCCCGAGGGCGCCGACCCCGGCCGCGTTGCCGGCCTGCCCCCCGACCCGGTCCTGCGCGCCGCCGCCCTGCTGATCGGCGACCGCGCCGCGTTCGCCGCGCGCCTGCGGCTGTCCGCCGCCGAAGCCGAGCGGCTGACGGCGCTCGGCGGCCCGCCCCCGCATGGCGATGACGCCGACCTGCGCCGCGAACTGGCCGACACCGACCCCGACATCCTGATCGGCCGCTCCCTGCTGGCCCGCCAACCCGAGGCGATTCGCGACCGCCTGCGCGCCATCCCGCGCCCGGTGTTCCCGCTGGAGGGACGCGACGCCCTGGCCATCGGCGTCGCCCCCGGGCCGGCGGTGGGCGCCCTGTTGCGCGCCGTGCGGGCCTGGTGGCTGGCCGCGGGTTGCACCGCCAGCCCTGCCGAATGCCGGGCCGAACTGGCGAGGCTGACGGCGGACTGATACAGCCCGGTGATGGATGCGACCACACCGCGCGCGCTGCTGGCCGAACCCAGCACCCGAGCCCTGCTCGGCCGGCTATGGCGCGAGCACCTGCGGCGGCACCGCGGCCGGCTGCTCACCATCCTCGTGCTGACTGCCGCGATGGCCGGGTTGACCGCGCTTTACCCGGTGGTGATCGACCGCGCGTTCTCGATGTTCGCCGCCCGCGACGTCCGCATCCTGTACCAGGTCCCCGCCCTGGTCGTCGTGATCACCGCGCTGAAGGCCGCCACCACCTACGGCCAGACGGTGATGACGCAGAGCCTGGTGCTGCGCTCCATCCGCGAGTTGCAGGTCCGCATGTTCGCCCACCTCACCAGCGCCGACCTGGCCCGGGTCGAGCGCGAGGCGCCGGCGCAACTGGCCGCACGCTTCACCACGGACGCCGCCATCATCCGCGAGGCGCTGACCCGCGCGGTCGGCGGGGTCGCCAACGCCATCACCGTGGCCGGGCTGATCGCCTCGATGCTGTGGCTGGACTGGGTGCTGAGCCTGATCGCCGCCTGCCTCTACCCGCTGGCGGCGCTGCCCATCCAACGCATCGGCAAGCGCATCCGCCGCGTGTCGGGCGGCATGCAGGAGCAAATGGGCGAGACGGCCACTCTGCTGACCGAGAGCTTCGCGCAGGCCCGCACCGTGCGCGCCTACCGGCTGGAAGCGGTGGAGACGGCGCGCGCCAACGCGGCGTTCGGCCTGCTGAACCGCGCCCTGCTGCGGATGACGCGCACCCGCTCGGCGGTGGACCCGCTGCTGGAGGTGCTGGGGGGCGCCGCGGTGGCCGCCGTGATGGGCTTCGCCGGTTGGCGCGCGGCCACCGGCGCCGGCACGGTCGGCAACTTCACCGGGTTCGTCGCCGCCCTGCTGATCGCGTCCCAGCCGCTGCGGGCGCTCGGTTCGCTGAACGCGGCGGTGCAGGAGGGGCTGGCCGGGCTGGCGCGGGTGTTCTCCGTCATCGACGAGCCGACCGCCATCGTCGAGCGGCTGGGGGCGGCGCCGTTGCCGCCGGGCAGCGGCCGGGTGGTGTTCGAGGCGGTGCGGTTCACCTACCCGGATGGGCGGGACGGGCTGCGCGGCCTGTCGTTCATCGCCGAGCCCGGCGCCACCGTGGCGCTGGTCGGCGCGTCCGGCGCGGGCAAGTCCACCGCGCTGTCGCTGATCCCGCGGCTGCACGACGCGACCGGCGGGCGCATCACCATCGACGGCGCCGAGATCTGCGGCGTGACGCTCGACAGCCTGCGCGACGCGATCGCCTACGTCGGCCAGGACACGCTGCTGTTCGACGATTCCGTGGGGGCCAACATCGCGCTCGGCCGGCCCGGCGCCAGTCAGGAGGAGGTCGCCGCCGCTGCCGAAGCCGCCGCGGCGGGAGACTTCATCGCCGAGCTGCCCGGCGGCTTCGCCATGCGCGTCGGCACCGGCGGCGGGCGCCTGTCCGGCGGCCAGCGGCAGCGGGTGGCGCTGGCCCGCGCCCTGCTGCGCCACCCCCGCATCCTGCTGCTGGACGAGGCGACATCCGCGCTCGACGCGCAGAGCGAGGCTGCGGTGCAGGAGGCGCTGGCCCGGCTCCGCCGCGACCGCACGACCATCGTGGTGGCGCATCGCCTTTCCACAGTGCGCGACGCCGACCTGGTGGTCGCCATGGCCGACGGGGCCGCTGTGGAGCAGGGCACGCACGCCGAACTGATGACCCGGGACGGGCTGTATGCCCGGTTGGTGCGCACGCAGGCCTTTGCGGGCTGAGCCCGATATGCGATGACCGATCGGTCAGCCGCCTGCCACCTGGGGAGTTGGGCTCTTGAGCCTGGACGAAGAACAATCCGCCACCCGCGCTGAGCCGTCCGCCGAGGAGCAATCCCCGGCTCGCACGCAGCCGCCCAAAAAAGACGACGAGGAAGCCAAATCGTCCAGCAAGGAGGGCGACGGCAAGGACGACAAGCAAGCCGATAAGAAGCAGGAGGAGACCGCCAAGAAGTCCTCGCCCTGGGTCAAGATCATCGGCGGGATCGTGGTGGTGCTGGCGATCGCCGGCGGCGCCTACTACTATTTCTCCACGATAAACCAGGAGAGCACGGACGACGCCTATACGGACGGCCGCTCGCTGACGATCTCGCCCAAGATCGCCGGCTACGTCGTCGAGCTGCTGGTCAACGACAACCAGAAGGTCAAGGCCGGCGACGTGCTCGCCCGCATCGACCCGCGCGACTACATCATCGCCCGCGACCAGGCGCGCGCCAGCCTGGTCCAGGTGAAGGCGCAGCAGGCGTCGGCCGAGCTGAACGCCGAGATCGCCCGCAAGAACTTCCCCGCGCGCCTGTTGCAGGCGCAGGGACAATTGCAGCAGGCGCAGGGGCAGCTGTTCCAGGCGCAGACCGACTACAAGCGCCAGCACAGCGTGGCGCGCGAGGCGACCACCCAGCAGAGCGTCGACCAGTCCACCGCTCAGCTGCAGTTGGCGCAGGGCCAGGTGACCGCCGCGCAGGCCGCCGTGGACCAGGCGGAGCCGGTGAAGCAGAACATCGGCACCGCGGACCAGAGCGTCAGCCAGATCGGCGGCCAGCTGTCGCAGGCGCAGGCCCAATTGGACCAGGCGGAGCTGAACCTGACCTACGCCGTCATCAAGGCGCCGCAGGACGGCTGGATCACCAAGCGCAACATCGAGGTGGGCAACTACCTTCAAGTCGGCGCCTCGATTTTCTCGATCGTGACCCCGGAGGTCTGGGTCACCGCGAACTTCAAGGAGAGTCAGCTCAACCGCATGTGCGCCGGGCAGGAGGTGAAGTTCGAGATCGACGCGTATCCCGGGCTGAAGCTGGACGGCCACGTGGACAGCATCCAGCTCGGCTCCGGCTCCCGCTTCACAGCGTTCCCGCCGGAGAACGCGACGGGGAACTTCGTCAAGATCGTGCAGCGCGTTCCGGTTAAGCTGATCATCGACCGCGGCATGGACCCGCAGCGCCCGCTGCCGCTCGGCCTGTCGGTCGTGCCGACGGTGCTGCTGAAGTCGTGCCCATCCTGAGCGCAGGCTCGTGAGCGGGACCGACGCCTCCGACGCCGCCTGGAAACCGCGCGCGAACCCCTGGTTGATCGCAATCGTGGTCACTTCGGCGGCGTTCATGGAGATCATCGACACCACCATCGTGAACGTCAGCCTGCCGCACATCGCCGGCTCGGTGTCCGCCTCGTACGACGACGCCACCTGGGCGCTGACCTCCTACCTGGTGGCGAACGGCATCGTGCTGCCGATCTCGGGCTTCATCGGACGGCTGATCGGCCGCAAGCGTTACTTCCTGATCTGCATCGCCATGTTCACCGTGGCGTCGTTTCTGTGCGGCACCAGCACCAGTCTCGGCCAGCTGATCGTCTACCGCCTGCTGCAGG
>CAXTBW010000054.1:0-28109 GCA_964242925.1 uncultured Acetobacteraceae bacterium | reverse complement strand
CGGCAGGCCAGCGCCATCGCGATCATCACCCGCTGCCGCATGCCGCCCGAGAGCTGGAACGGGTAGCGCGCCAGTTGCCGCGCGGCGTCGGGGATGCGGACGCGGTCGAGCATCGCTCGGGCCTCGCGCCGGGCGGCCGCGTCGTCTAGGCCGCGATGGAGCCGGAGCGCCTCGGTGATCTGCTCGCCGACCTGCAGGACCGGGTTGAGCGAGCTCATCGGCTCCTGGAAGATCATCGCCAGCTCCGGTCCGCGCAGCCGGCGCATGGCCTCCTGCGGCTGCCGCGCCAGGTCGTGCACCTGCCCGGCCCGGTCGCGGAAGGCGATGGCGCCGGCGTCGATTCGGCCAGGGCCGTAGTCCAGCAGCCGGGTGATGGCCAGTGAGGCGACCGACTTGCCGGAGCCGGACTCGCCCACCAGGGCGACGGTCTCACCGGGCGCAACTGATAAGTCCAGCGTGTTGACGGCGACGAAGCGGCTGCCCTGCGCCGCCGGGAAGCTGACAGTCAAGCCCGACACCTCTAGCATCGCCGTCATGCTTCGCCGCTGCCGCGCAATGCTTTACGCCCTGAGTCTACGCCGCCGTTGACGCAAGCCGTGTGCCAAGCCCGCTCCAGACTGTATGCCGTCATGCCAGGGCTTGACCCCGGTATCCACGGCCTCCCTTCCGCACCGGCGCATCCGGATCGGGTTCCAAACTTGCCAACCAAGCGCCACGTCAGCCGTCGCGCCCCGTGGATACCAGCATCAAGCCCTGGCATGACGAGCTAACGGCCGAGCCGCACGCTTGCCCCGTACTCCCGACTGCGGCACGGTTCACCCACAACAAAGCCATCTAAAGGAGCCGGGAATGACGCAACCGTCCAGCCTCGTGATCCGCGGCGGCACGATCGTCGACGGCAACGGCGGCGAACCCTACGTCGCCGACATCCTGGTGCGCGGCGGCCGCATCGCCGAGATCGGCCGCATCCCCGCGCGAGGCGACCGCGAGATCGACGCCACAGGCAAGATCGTCGCGCCCGGTTTCGTAGACATCCACACCCACTACGACGGCCAGGCCATCTGGTCGAACCGCATGGACCCGTCATCGTGGCACGGCGTCACCACCGTAATGATCGGCAACTGCGGCGTCGGCTTCGCCCCGTGCCGGCCCGAGCAGCGGGAGGTCATGGTCGCCCTGATGGAAGGGGTGGAGGACATCCCCGAGGTCGTGCTGACCGAGGGGCTGACCTGGGAATGGGAGACGTTCCCCGACTACCTCAACCAACTGGAGCAGCGCCGCTACGACGTCGACGTCGTCACCCAGGTGCCGCACGCCGCCCTGCGCGTGTTCGTCATGGGTGAGCGCGGCGCCAACCGCGAACCGGCGACGCCAGCCGACATGGCGGAAATGGCGCGCCTCGCGGTCGAGGGCATTAAGGCCGGCGCGCTCGGCTTCTCCACCTCGCGCGCCATCATCCACCGGACGCTCGACGGGCGGCACACGCCCACCTTCGGCGCCGCGGAGGAAGAGCTTGCGGTAATCGCCGAGGCCATGGGCGAGCATGGCGCCGGCTGGGTCCAATTGATCACCGATTTCGACGACCCGGTGGACGAGTTCCACATGCTGCGCCGGGTCGCCGAGCGCGGCGGGCGGCCGATGAGCCTGACCTTGGCCCAGCGCGAGGCCAAGCCCGGCGATTGGAAGCTCCTGCTGGACCTGATCGCGCAAGCCAACGCCGACGGCGTCAAGATGTGGGCGCAGGTGATGGGCCGCCCGATCGGCCTCAACCTCGGTTTCCAGATCTCGCAGCACCCGTTCGTGCAACGGCCCACCTACAAGGCCCTGGCGCACCTGCCCTGGGAGCAGCGGCGGACCCTGCTGGCGAAGCCCGAGGTGAAAGCCGCCATCCTGGCCGAGACGACCGAGGACCCGGCCTTGCGCACACGGTTGGAGAAATACAACCGCATGTTCGTGCTGGCCGACCCGCCGGACTACGAGCCGGAGCTGAGCCAGAGCGTCGCCGCGCGGGCGGAGGGCATGGGCATCGAGCCCGCCGAGCTGGCCTACGACATCATGCTGGACGGCACCTTCCTGTATCGTCCCATCAGCAGCTACGTCGATGGCGACCTGAACGTGTGCGGCGAGATGATGCAGCACCCGAACGCGTTGCTCGGCCTGGGCGATGGCGGCGCCCATCTCGGCATCATCTGCGACAGCGCGATCTACACCCACACAGTGGCGCACTGGACCCGCGACCGCACCCGCGGCCCCAAGCTGGCGCTGCCCTGGATCATCCAGAAGCTGACCCGCGACCCGGCCCGCGCCATCGGCCTGCGCGACCGCGGCGTGCTGGCGCCCGGCTTCAAGGCCGACATCAACGTCATCGACTATGACGCGCTGAAGATCGAGCCGCTGACTGTGCGCTACGACCTGCCGTCCAGCGGCCGCCGCTTGATCCAGGAGAGCCGCGGCTACGTGGCGACCATCGTCAATGGCCAAGTGGTGTCGGAGAATGGCCTCCCGACGGGGGAGCTGCCCGGCCGCCTGGTGCGGGGCGAGCAGGACGCTCAACCGATGCGGATGGCTGCGGAGTAGCCGCGGCACGCAACATGCAAGGCATCGTCCAAGAAGAAATGGGAAGGGAACGGCAGGCGGCTCAAGACTAGGATAAAGGGTGACACCATGCCGATCGACTTGGACCCATCGCGGCGGGGATTGCTGCGGACCGCCGGGGTCGTCGCCGGGCTGAGCCTGTCGGGGGCATGGTTGCGCGAGGCGCGCGCGCAGCAGCAGGGCGGGACGTTGACGGTCGCGTTGTCGAACAACCCGATCACCTGCGACCCCATCAACATGTCGAGCCACGACACCGAGATCCTGAGCCAGACGATCTGGGAGAACCTGGTCGAGTTCGACGTCGATGGCGTGCTCAAGCCACAGCTGGCGAAGGCCTTGCCTAATATTTCCGCCGACAAGCTGAGCTACGCGTTCGAACTGCAGGACGGCATCGCGTTCCAGAACGGCCAGAAGCTCACGTCGGAGGACGTGAAGGACAGCTTCGAATACCTCATCGACCCGGCGCACAAGGCATCCCGCGGGTCGCTGTTCAACCGCATCTCGCATGTCGAGGTGGACAGCCCGACCAAGTTGCGGGTGATCCTGAAGGAGCCCTATGCGCCCTGGCTGACCTTCCTGACCAAGTTCATGGGCGTCTGGCCGAAAGGCGCGCGCGAGAAATACGGCGACGACTATTTCCGCCTGACCCCGATCGGCATCGGCACCGGGCCGGGCATTTTCGAGGAGTGGCGGCCCAACGACTACGTCAGCTTCAAGCGCAACCCGAACTATTGGCAGAAGGGCCTGCCGCATTGGGACCGCCTGGTGGTCAAGGTGGTGCCGGAGGACAGCACGCGGGTCGCCTACCTGATCTCCGGCCAGGCCGACATCATCGGCGCCCCGCCACCACGGGACTTCGGGCGGCTTAAGTCCCGGCCGGGACTGAAGGGCGCCGCACGCGTCACCAATGGCGGCTGGTGCGTGATGCTGCAGAACCAAGCCAAGCCGCCGTTCGACGACGTGAACTTCCGCCTGGCCGTGGCCCACGCCGTCGACCGCAAGACCATCGCCGAGAGGATCTATTACGGCTTGGTCGAGGCCTCCTCGGTTCCGGCGCCGGTCTCGTCCTGGTGGTACGACAAGCAGGCCGGCGCCATGGTGAACTACGACCCGGCCAAGGCCCGCGACTACCTCGCCAAGTCCAAATACCAAGGCGACACCGCCGCGTTCGAACTGTTGACCAGCGCCGAGGCCTATCTGCTGGACACCAACGACTGCGCCGTGTTCCTGCAGGCGGAGCTGGCGAAAGTCGGCATCAAGGTCGTGCTGAAGAAGGGCTCGTTCGCCACCGTGAACCCGCAGATTTTCCGCGGCGACTACCAGAGCGCGATCGTGAACTTCATGTCGCCGGGCGAGCCCACCTACATGATCGCCGTGAGCTGCACGCCGAACCAGTTCCTCTCTAAGGCGACGGGCTACGACGACCCGAAAGTCGCCCAGTTGCTGAACCAGGCCTATAAGCTGGACACCGACGACCGCACGGGGTTGCAGCCGATCTACTCGGAGCTGCAGACCCACCTGGCCGCAACCTCGCCCGTCACCTGGATCGGCTTCTTCGACGCCGCCAACGTGTGGCGCGACCGGGTGAAGGACTTCAAGGTGAGCCAGGGACTGACCATCGCGGTCCGCGACGTCTCGCTGGAGTAACCCGGATTGGCCCTCCTGTTGCTCCGCCGCGCCGGGTTGTCGTTGCTGTCGCTGCTGCTGGTCAGCCTGGTGCTGTTCGTGCTGACCCGGTCCATCCCCGAGAGCCCGGCCCGCATCGTGCTAGGCGACGAGGCGACCGCGGCGCAGATCGCGCAGTTCGACCGCGACCACGGCTTGGACAGGCCGATCCTAGTGCAATACGCGCGCTGGGTGGGCGACATCGTGCTGCACGGCGACCTCGGCAAGTCGTTCACCACGGGGCTGCAGATGAACGCGCAGGTTAGGCATACCCTACCTGTCACGCTGGAGCTGGTGACCGCCGCGTTCGCCGTCTCCATCGTCATCTCCATCGTGCTCGGCACGCTGTCGGCCGTGTTGCGGGACAGCCCGGTGGACTACACGGCGCGGCTGATCGCCGTGCTGGGCGTGTCGGTCCCCGGCTTCTGGCTGGCGCTCGTGCTCATCCTGGCCTTCGCGGTGGACCGCGACTGGTTCCCGCCGGGCGGCGTGGTGGCCTGGTCGCAGAGCTGGCGGGAACACCTCCGCTCCATTGCCCTGCCGGCGTTCTGCCTCGCCACGTTCTACCTCGCCGTGCTCACCCGCATGACCCGGTCCAGCCTGCTGGACGTATTAGGGCAGGACTTCATCCGCACTGCCCGCGCGTCTGGCCTGCGACGGCTGCGGGTGCTGTCCTACGCGCTGCGCAACGCGCTGGTGCCCGTTGTCACCATCGCCGGCATGTCGTTCGGCCACATGTTCGGCTGGGCGCTCATCATCGAGCAGGTGTTCAACATCGACGGGCTGTCCCACGCGCTGCTTCAGGCGATCCAGCAGCGCGACTACGCGATGGTGCAGGCGGTGGTGATGGTGTTCACGGTGGTCTTCGTGGTCGCCAACCTCTGCGCCGACCTGGTGAACGCATCGCTCGACCCGCGCCTGGTGGCGGCGTGAGACGGATGCGCCAGACCGTGAACCTGTTCGGCGGCCCGGCCGGCTTCCTCGGCGCCGTCATCGTCGCCGCCTTGGTCGTGGGCGCCCTGTTCGCGCCCTGGATCGCGCCGCGCGACCCGTTGTTGGTCGACATCGTCAACCAGTTCCAGGAGCCCGGCGCCGACTTCCCGTTCGGCGCCGATCAGTCCGGCCGCGACGTGTTGAGCCGCGTGATCTGGGGAACCCGCGCGTCGCTGAGCGTGTCCGCGGTGGCCGTGCTGATCGGGCTGGCAGGCGGCGTCTCGCTCGGCATCATCGCCGGGTTCTACCGCGGCGGCTGGATCGAGCAGATCACCATGCGGTTTCTCGAGGCCATCGCCGCAATTCCCATCCTGATCTGGGCGATCGCCCTGGTCGGCATCTTCGGGGTCGGCGACATGCATTTGGGCCCATTCGTGCTGGCCAACGAGGCCAAGCTGATGATCCTGCTCGGCCTGCTGTACATCCCCACTTTGGCCCGCGTGACCTACACCACCGCCCTGGTGCAGTCGCAGGCGAACTACGTGCTGGCCCGGCGGCTGCAAGGCGCGTCCGGCCTCCGCATCATGCTGTCCGACGTGCTGCCCAACTGCCTGTCCCCGGTGATCGTGCAGGCCACGCTGCTGCTGGCGATCGGCATCATCATCGAGGCATCGGTCTCGTTCGTCGGCCTCGGCGTGCAGCCGCCCACGCCATCCTGGGGCAACATGCTCGCGGACGCGCGGAACTACCTGCTGTCCGGCGAATGGTGGCTGTCCGTGTTCCCCGGCCTCGCCATCTCGATCGCCGTCGTCGGCTTCAACCTGCTGGGCGACGGGCTGCGCGACCGGCTCGACCCGCGCCACGCCACCGCGGCGCTCGCCACGTGAGCGCGCCGCTGCTGCAGGTGGACGGCCTGCACGTCGCGTTCGGCGCCCGGTCCAGTTGGCGCGACGTGGTGCGCGGGGTGGATCTGCGGGTGTTCCCCGGCGAGGTCGTGGGCCTGGTGGGCGAGAGCGGCTCGGGCAAGAGCCTGACCGCGCTGTCCATCATGGGCCTGCTGCCGCCGGGTTCGCGCATCAGCAGCGGGCGCATCCTGTTCGCGGGCGCCGAGCTGGTGGGCCTGCGCGAGCGGGCGATGAACCGCCTGCGCGGCGCCGACATCGGCATGATCTTCCAGGACCCGCTCTCGGCGCTCAACCCCGTCATCCCGGTCGGCCGACAGATCACCGACAGCCTGCGCACCCACAACCGCATGACCGCGCGCCAGGCGGACGCCCGTGTGGTGGAGTTGCTGGACCTGGTCGGCATCGCGCACCCGGCCGAGCGCGCCCGCGCCTACCCGCACGAACTCAGCGGCGGCATGCGGCAGCGCGTAATGACGGCGCTGGCGGTGGCGTCCAACCCGCGCCTGCTGATCGCCGACGAGCCGACCACCGCGCTCGACGTGACGGTGCAGGCGCAGGTCGTCGCCATGCTGGACCGCACCCGGCGCGAGCTCGGGATCGCCGTGCTGTTCATCAGCCACAACCTCGACCTGGTGGCGCAGATCTGCGACCGGGTGTCCGTCATGTACGCAGGGCGCGTGGTGGAGAGCGGCGATGTGGAGCCGCTGTTCGACGCGCCGCGCCACCCCTACACGCGCCAGCTGCTGCGCTGCATCCCACGCCTGGACGGCAGCACCGGCCCGCTGCCCACGATCCCCGGCCTGCCGCCGCGCATCGGCGCCGTGCCCTCGGGCTGTCCGTTCTCGCCGCGCTGCGTCGTCTCCCAGCCGCGCTGCCCCACGCAACTGCCGCCGGTCCGCCGCGAGCCGGGCCACCTGTCCGTGTGCTGGGAGGGGATGCCGTGAGGCACCCGCTTCTCGAGCTGCGGGACGTGCGCAAGACCTACACGCTGCGGCAGGGCGCGCTGGCCCGGCTGCGCGGCGGCGCCCGCGAGGTCGCCGCCGTCGATGGCGTATCGTTTGCCGTTCAGCGGGGCAGCATCTTCGGGCTGGTCGGGGAGAGCGGCAGCGGCAAGTCCACCCTGGCGCAGATGATCGTGCGGCTGATCGAGCCCACCGCGGGCCAGGTCCTGTACGACGGGCGCGACGTGGCGGCGCTGGATGCGGACGGCCGCCGCGCGTTCCGCCAGGGCGTGCAGATGGTGTTCCAGGACACCGGCTCGTCGCTCAACCCGCGCAAGCGCGTGCGCCGAGTCCTGGCGGAGGCGCTTGCGGCCAGGGGCGTCACCCGTGCCGCTGCGGCCGCGGAGGTCGCCCGGCTGATGGACCGCGTCGGGCTGGACACCCCGATGCTGGCCCGGTTCCCGCACGAGCTGTCCGGCGGCCAGCGCCAGCGCGTCGGCATCGCCCGCGCCCTGGCCATGGCGCCGGCCCTGCTGGTGGCCGACGAGCCGGTCTCCGCGCTGGACGTGTCGCTGCAGGGACAGATCATCAACCTGCTGCGGGAGCTCAACGAGGGTTTGGGTCTTACGATCGTCCTAATAAGTCACGACCTGGCCGTTGTCGGGCGGATATGCTCCGCGCTGGGCGTGATGAGCCGCGGCGCGTTGCTGGAAACCGGGCCGCCCAGCCGCGTGCTGGTGGCGCCCGAACACCCGTACACGCAGAGTCTGCTGGCCGCGGTTCCCCGCGGGCTGGACGGCCGCCGACGGACCGACTTGGCGCGCAGCGCCGAACCCGTGGCCGCCGGCGAGTAAAGCGCCTTGACACGCCAGCGGCCGAAAACAACGATCCCCGTTACCGCGAGCCGCCCCTTGGCGGCGTAGCGATCCAGGACGGCCCGCACGATGCTGGCGGCTGGATTGCTTCGTCGCAATGACAGTTGCGATAGCTGGTGTTAGAACGCCCGCAGATTGTCGCGCAGCATGGCGAACTCGTACTTCTTCCGCACCACGCCCAGCTTTTGCAACGCGGGGGTCAAGCCGTCGGCGATCTCGGTGATGTAGCGCCGGGTGAAATCCGGGTCCATGATCAGGAAGCCGTCCCCGCCGACGGCGTCCATGATCTCCGACATCTGTGCGGCGACACGGTCCGGCGTGCCGACCAGGTCCGCGTCGCTCAAAGACCGGCCCTGCAGCACGATCTCCCTCGGGGTGCGGCCGGAATAGCCCTTCGCAACCGATAGGTGCCCATTCGAGGTCAGCTCCGGGAGCTTCTCGTCCAGGTCGTATTGCGAGAAGTCGATGCCGGTGACGCGAGACATGTTCGCCAGGTAGAACTCGATGTGGCTTTCCGCCTCCGCGCGACGCGCCTCCTTGCGGGCCAGCGCCGCATCCATGGTTTCGGCGACGATCGGCGCGATCAGGAACATCAACTTGATATGGTTGGGATCACGGCCGAACCCCGCCGCCTGTCGACGGATGTCGTCGCGGAACTCCGTCATCGCGGCCACGCTGCTCGCCCCGGCGATGATCGTCTCCGCCCAACGAGCCGCGAAGCTGCGGCCCCGCGGCGAGCCGCCGGCCTGGCAAATGACCGGATGCCCCTGCGGTGACCGCGGCGCCGACAGCGGGCCGCGGGAGCGGAAATACGTGCCCTCGTGGAACACCGGGCGGACCTTGGCCGGGTCGGCGAAGATCTCGTTCTCCTGGTCGATCACCATCGCGTCGGCGTCCCAGGAATCCCACAGCTTGCGAACGACCTCGACGAACTCGTCGGCCATTTCGTAGCGCTGATCGTGCGGAAACTGGCGGTCGTGGCCGAAGTTCTGCGCGCCGCCGTCGTTGCTGCCGGTGACCAGGTTCCAACCGGCGCGACCGTCGCTCACATGGTCCAGGGTGTTGGTCAGCCTGGCCAGCAGGAACGGATTATACTCGGTGGTGGATAGGGTTGTGATGATCCCGATCCGCTGCGTCGCCTGCATCATGCAAGGCGCCAGCACGGCGGGATCCAGCTTGGGCGAGTCCACCGCCAGCCGCAGGTACGTCTCGTGCGAGCCCTTGTAGGTGTACGGGACGTTGCAGGAGTCTTCGATCATCACGTAATCGAAGGCCGCGCGCTCGAGTTCTTTCGCGAGATGGACGAGGAGGTCGGGCTTGACCCAGCCATGCGGGTTCGGCCCGCCCCATTGGCTGCGCCAGCCCTTCGGCCCGTAGCCCTTCATCACGAACCAGCCCAGGTGGAACGGCGTCTTGCCCATAGGATAGATCACTCCACGACCGTATGCGCGTGCTGCAAGAGGCATGCCTAGACGGGCGATCACGTCGCTACCTCCAGAACACGATCCGCCGCTCCGCCGCTCCGATCAGCCCGAAGAACGCCAGGCTGATGGCGGAGGCCACGAAGATGGCGGACCAGACCCGCACGAAGTCGATCTGCACCACCGCCTGGTAGATGATCCAGCCCAGCCCGCCATAAGCGCCCAACATCTCCGTCACGATCGCCACGATCAGGCTGCGCACCGTGGCGACGCGCATGCCTGCGGCAATCAACGGCAGCGCGGTGGGCAGCCGCAGCCGCCACAGGATGCCGAACGGCCCGGCGCCGAAGCTGCGCAGCAGGCCGACGCTGCGGCGGTCCACCCGGTCGAACCCGGCCAGCGCGCTGAGGAACACGGTGAACCCCACCGTCAGCGCCACCATGACGATCTTGGACGACCAGCCCAGCCCGAACCACAGCAGCACCAGCGGCGAGTAGGCGGCCACGGGGACGGAGTTGATCGCGAGCAAACCCGGCATCACGCCTCGCCGCGTCCAGGGCAGCACGACGAGCAGCACGGCGAAGGCAATGCCTATCCCGCATCCGATGGCGTAGCCGGCCAGCGCCTCCGCCAGGGTGATGCCGCCGGCGCGCAGCAGCGACAGGCGCTCGTTCCAGACCGAAACCAGGATCTCGCTGAACGCGGGCAGGGTGTAGGCCGGCAGGTGGAGGCCGCGCGCGGCGCCTTCCCAAAGCAGCACCAGCAGCACGGCGCCGAACAGGCCGCGGGCGGCGGTGCGGCTCACTGCTCGGCGCTCCAGAACACCAGTCGCCGCTCCGCCGCGGCGACCACGGCGTAGAACCCTGTCCCCAGCACGGCGGCGCACAGGATGGCCGCCCAGAGGCCGACGACGTCCTCGGCGTACATTGCCTGCAGCAGCAGCACGCCCAGGCCGGTGGTGTCGCCGAACCACTCGCCGACGATGGCGCCCACCAGGCTGAGCGAGGCGCCCAGGCGCAGCGCCACGAAGATCTGCGGCAGTGCGGTGGGCAGTTGCAGCCGCCGCATCAGGCTGCGCCCGCCCGCGCCGAAGCTGCGCAGCAACGCGACCCGCGCCGGGTCGACGGATTGCAGGCCCAAAAGCGTGTTCACGGTGACCGGGAAGAACGTCAGGTAGAAGGCGATGACCGCCTTGGCCATCAGCGTGTTGCCGAACCACAGCACCACCAGCGCGCCGAACGCGATCACGGGGATGGTCTGCGACACCACGAAAATCGGGAACAGCATGTCCCGCAGCATCGGCCAGCGGAAGAACGCCATGCCGTTCAGCACGCCGACCAGCGCCCCAAACGCGAAGCCGATCAGCGTTTCCTCCAGGGTGCGCAAGAATCCGTCCACGTAGGCGCCCGGCGTCGCGGCGATGGCGGCGAGGATGGCGGAGAGCCGGGGCAGGTAGGCGGGTCGGATGCCGAACGCGACCACCGCCGCTTCCCAAACCAACCCGGCCACAACTAGGCCGAGCGCCAGCCTGGCTAAGGCGCGTCCTAACTTCATGCCAGGCGGTCGGCCAGCGGGATCGCGTCGATGAAGCTGCGGTCGTAGGCGGCGGCCAGGTCGATGGGCTTCTTGATCACCTCGTATTTCAGCAGGAAGTCGTGCGCGGATTTCAGCGCGTCCCTGTCGATCCACAGCAGGCCGTCCTTCGCCCCCTGGCCCGCGACCATCAGCTTGCCGGCTTCCGCAAGCATGAATTCCTGCGCCGGGCGGTTCAGCGTGGGGGCGACCGCCATCACTGCATCCACCCCGGCCGCCGGGTCGCGCAGCGCCTCCCGCCAGCCGCGAATCGAGGCGCGCAGAAAGCCGCGCACCAGCTCGGGTTTCTCCTTCACGGTCGCCTCGCTGGCGATGACGGTGTCGCGCGGGAAGGTGACGCCGTAATCCTCGGGCACGAAGCGGCGCAGCTTGTCGGCGCCCATGCGGGTCAGCAGCGTGTAGTATTCGTTGTAGACGGTCGCGGTCGCCACGTCGCTCTGGCCGTCGATGAACGGCGTCATGCTGACCTGCTGCGGCTGCAGCGTCAGGTCCGCCTGCTTGATCCCGGCCTGCGCGAGCATGCCCAGCAGCACGTAGTTGGCGCCGGTGAACCAGGTGGTCACGGTCTTGCCGCGGAAGTCCGCCAGCGTCTTGATCGGGCCGTCCGCGCGCGACACGAAGACGAAGGGGGTCACCTGGTGCGCGATGCCGACGCAGACGATCGGCAGGCCCTTGTCGCGCGCCGCGAACACGCTGTCGGTTCCGCCGGACAGGCCGAAGGTGTCGGCGCCGGTGGCGACCAGGTTCTCGGTGAGCAGGTTGGGGCCGCCGGGGTTGATGGCGAGGTCGATGCCCTCCGCCGCGTAGTAGCCGCGCGCCTTGGCCAGGTAGAACCCGGCGAACTGCGTCTGCGCCAGCCATTTCAGGCGCAGGCTCGCCTTGGTCAGGGTTTGGGCCCGGACGTTGACCGCGGGCAGCGCGGCGGTGGCCGCGAGGGATGCGAGGAGGCGGCGCCTGTTCATGATGAGATGCTCCATTTGGGTGGGTGAGGGCACGGTCGAGCAGGCCGGCCCGCCGCGGAGGCCCGGCAGGGACGTTTCGTCATGCCAGGGCTTGACCCTGGTATCCACGGAGCGCGACCGATGACATGGCGCGTGGTTGGCGCTTTCGGAATGCAGCCTGGATGCGCCAACGCGGATGGAACGTCGTGGATACCAGGGTCAAGCCCTGGCATGACGGTGCTGGCACGGCTTTCGTTTGCCGCATCGTCAAGCCGGCATCGGCATGGTCGCCGCGAAACTCTTCATGCTCTCCTCCTCGATCGCGTCCAGGATCTCGCGTTTCAGCGCGATGAACTCGGGCGCCAACACCAGGCCGGCGCCGCGGGGGCGCGGCAGGTCCACCCGGCGCTCCAGCTTCACCCGCCCGGGCCGGGCCGTCATGACCAGCACGCGGTCGCCCAGGAAGATCGCCTCGTCCACGTCGTGCGTGATGAACAGGATGGTCCGCCGATGCCGCTCCCACACGTTCAGCAACCAGCGCTGCATGATGGTGCGGGTGAGCGCATCGAGCGCGCCGAAGGGTTCGTCCAGCAGCATCAGGTCGCGCTCGAACAGGAAGGTGCGCATCAACGCCACGCGCTGCCGCATCCCGCCCGAGAGCTGGTGCGGGTAATGGTCCTCGAACCCGGCCAACCCGAACTCCGGCGCCATGCGCCGGGCGCGCTGGCGGGCTTCGCCGCGGGGCGCCCCCTCGATCTCATTCGCCAGGATCGCGTTGTCGATCACGCTGCGCCACGGCAGCAGCAGGTCGCGCTGCGGCATGAAGGCGACCCGGCCCAGCAGCTCGCGGGCGCGACGGGACTGGCCCTTGAACCGCATGGCGCCGCCCGAGTCCGGCTCCTCCAGCCCGGCCACCATGTTGAACAGCGTGCTCTTGCCGCACCCGCTCGGCCCGACGAGGGTGACGAACTCGCCGGCCGGCACGGACAACTCCACACCCTGCAGCGCCACGGTGCGGCCGTAGGTCTTGGAGATGGCGCGCAGTTCCAGCAAGTCGGTCGAGGGTGAGTTGAGGGCTGTCGCGGTGGCCACGCCAGCGTCCTTGGCTGTTCGACAGCCAAGCAGCAAGGGTCATGCCAGGCGACGGACTCGATTGGCGCTTTCGACGGATTGGCCCGGATGGTATGCGATCCGCCTGTATCCGCATACCGGAGAACGCCGTTGCAACTGGGACTTGCCAACAAGACCGTCCTGATCACCGGCGCATCCCAGGGCATCGGCCTCGCCTGCGCGCACGCCATGGCGGGCGAGGGCTGCCACCTGCATCTTGCCGCCCGCAATGGCGCCGCTATGGAGCGGGCGAAGGCGGAGATCGAGGCGAAGCACGGCGTGCGCGTCACCGTGCACCAGGCCGACCTTTCCACCACGGCGGCGATGGATGCGTTGGCCGAGGCCGCGGCGGATGCCGACATCCTGGTGAACAACGCCGGCGACATCCCCGCGGGATCGCTGGCCATCGTGTCCGACGCGGCGCTTCGGGCGGGCTTCGACCTCAAGGTGTTCGGCTACATCACCCTGACGCGCGCTTTTTATCATCGCATGAAGGGACGCGACGGCGTCATCGTGAACATCATCGGCAATTCCGGCGAGAACTGGGATGCGAGCTACTACGCCGGGTCGACCGGGAATGCGGCGTTGATGTCGTTCACCAAGGCGATCGGCGGCGCCAGCCTGAACGACGGCGTGCGCGTGGTCGGCATCAATCCGGGTCCGGTCGCCACCGCCCGCATGGTGAAGATCATGAAGCGCAAGGCCATCGACATGCTGGGCGACGAGGCCCGTTGGGAGGAGTTGTTCGACCGCTACCCCGGCAAGCGCCCGGCCACCTCCGAGGAGGTGGCCGACCTCACCGCGTTCCTGGCGTCGCCGCGCGCCGGTTACATCACAGGCACGATCGTCACCATCGATGGCGGCATCTCCGCCCGCGGCTCGGTGATCTGACGGTCGGCTTCCCACCGTCAAGCCCTGGCGTGACGAGCTACATGCGCCGTGGGCGCCCAGAGAGCATCAAGAAAACGCTTTGCAACGAAATGCCCGGTTCCTAAGGTTCCGCCTTGGGCGCAGAAGCAACGGAGCTTGCCATGACGACCCTGCTCACGCGCCGCAACGCCCTAGCCGGCGCCGCCGTTGCCACATCCGCCGCTGGCTTGGCCCGTCCGGCGCGCGCCGCACCCACCAAGATCACTTTGCTGACCAGCTGGTTCGCGGAAGCGGAGCATGGCGGATTCTATCAGGCGAAGGCGACGGGGCTCTACGAGAAGGCCGGGCTGGACGTCACGATCAAGATGGGCGGCCCGCAGGTCAACAGCATGCAGTTGCTGATGGGCGGCGGGGCCGACATCATCATCGGCTTCGACATCCAGCTGCTCAACTCGCTCGAGAGGGCGTTGCCGGTGACCGCGATCGCCGCCGCGTTCCAGGTCGACCTGCAGGGTCTTATGACGCATGATGACATCCACGCGATCGATCAGCTGAAGGGTCACAGAATCCTGATCAGCTCAGCGTCCCACATCACGTTCTGGCCGTGGCTGCAACGGAAGTACGGCTTTACCGACGACCAGGCCGGGGTGGACACGTTCAACCTGCAGCCGTTCCTCGTGGACAAGAGCGTGGCGATGCAGGCCTACGCGTCCTCCGAGCCGTTCGAGGCGATGCGGGCGAAAGAGACCGTCAACTTCTTCCTGCTCGCCGACCAGGGGTATCCACCGTACAGCAACACGCTGATCGCCACGAACAGCCTGATCGAGAAGAACCCAGATGCGGTGGCGGCGTTCGTGAAGTGCTCGATGCTCGGCTGGGTCGATTACTTCAAGAACCCGGCGGCGGCGAACGTCCTCATCAAGCGCGACAACCCGAAGGCGCCGGAGGGCCAGATCGCTTTCGCCATCGCCAAGATGAAGGAGATGCGGGTGCTGGACCGTGGCGAGGCCGCGAAGAACGGCATCGGCTCGATGACCGATGCGCGTTGGAAGGCGACGCGGGATTTCCTCGTCGAGGCGAAGCTGCTCAAGCCGACCGTGGACTACACGAAGGCCTTCACCACCCGGTTCACCGACGGATTGAACATCACAGCCTGACATGTTGGACAGCCCCGCGCAGGCGACTACGCCGACGGTCGCGGTGCTGGGGGCGGACAAGCTGTTCGCCAACGGCGTCCGCGCCCTGGCGCCGATCGACCTGGCTATCCGGCCAGGCGAGTTCGTCAGCCTGATCGGCCCCTCCGGTTGCGGCAAGTCCACGCTGCTGAAGCTGATGGCGAACCTCATCGAGCCGAGCAAGGGGCGGCTGGAATGGTGGCAAGGCGGGTTCCGCGACGTGGGCCGGCCCGGACGACGGATCGCCTTCGTGTTCCAGGACCCGACACTGATGCCGTGGGCCCGGGTGGATGCGAACGTGCGCCTGCCGCTGGCGTTGGCCGGCGTGGCCAAGGCCGATGCGGCGGCGCGCGCCGCAGAGGCGCTGGCGCAGGTGGACCTGACGCCGGCGGCCCGCCGCTATCCCGGGCAGCTGTCCGGCGGAATGCGCATGCGCGTCTCCATCGCCCGCGCCCTGGTGACCGCGCCCGACCTGTTGCTGATGGACGAGCCGTTCGGCGCCTTGGACGAGTTCACCCGCAACAAGCTCGACGAGGACCTCGCGCGCTTGGCCTGGGAGCGGCGGCTCACCAACGTGTTCGTCACCCACTCGATCTACGAAGCCGTGTTCCTGTCCACCCGCATCGTCGTCATGGCTGGCAATCCCGGCCGCCTCTTCGGGGAGTTCACCGTCGACGAGCCGTTTCCGCGCGACGCGGCGTTCCGCGGCTCGGACCGGTTCGCGCTGATGTGCAAGGACCTGTCGGCGCTGCTGATCGAGGCCTCGGTCGCGAGCCGGCTGGCCTGATGCAGCCGATCTCGCAGCGGGAATGGTTCGGCCGGGTGATGGCGCCTGTGACGGTCGGGGTGGTGATCCTGCTCGCCTGGCAGTGGTCGTGCGCGCATTGGGAGATCCCGCCCTATCTGTTTCCCTCGCCCGGCGATATCGCCGCCTCGTTGCTGGAGAACTGGCCGGCGCTGCTGCACGGGCTGTGGAGCACGCTGACGGTGACGTTGCTGGCGTTCGCCGCTTCGGTCGTGGTCGGCACGCTGATCGCGTTCCTGTTCGTGCAGAGCCGGCTGATCGAGCTGAGCCTGATGCCGTATGCCGTCCTGCTGCAGGTGACGCCGATCGTGGCGGTGGCGCCGCTGATCATCATCCTGGTCAAGAACACCGAGTTGTCGCTGACGCTCTGCGCGACGGTGATCGCGATCTTCCCGATCATCTCCAACACGACGATTGGGCTGCGCAGCGTCGATCCGGGGCTGCAATCCTACTTCCGGATGAACAAGGCTGGCTCGCTCGCCACGCTTTGGCGGCTGCGCATACCGAGCGCGCTGCCGTTCTTCCTGGCGGGTCTGCGCATCTCGTCCGGGCTGGCCCTGGTCGGCGCCGTGGTGGCGGAGTTCGTAGCGGGCACGGGCGGCAACAGCGCCGGGCTCGCATACGAGATCATGCAGTCCTCGTATCAGCTCGACATTCCCCGCATGTTCGCGGCGTTGCTGCTGATCACCGTCACCGGCGTCGGGATGTTCGGCGCGATGGTCTGGCTGCAGCGGATCGTGCTTGGCGACTGGCATGACACGGCCGGGACGGGCGAGCGCTGAGGGCTCCTATTTGACGACGCGGCACGGCGGCGCTGTGCTGCGCGAGCAAGCGAGGATGAACGACATGGGCGGGATAGTGATCAAAGGCGGCCGGGTCGTCGACCCGGCGAGCGGCCTGGACGGCATTGCCGACGTGGCCCTGCTGGATGGCGCCATCGCCGCGGTGGGAACCGGCCTCGGCGGGGCCGAACGGGTGATCGACGCCACCGGGCTCGTGGTGGCGCCGGGCTTCATCGACCTGCACGCGCACGGCCAGTCGATTCCCGCCGACCGCATGCAGGCGTTCGACGGCGTGACGACGACGCTGGACCTGGAGGCGGGGGTGATGCCCGTCGCGTCTTGGTATCGGCGGCAGGCGGCGCAGCGGCGCGTGCTGAACTACGGCGCGTCCGCCAACTGGGCGTTCGCCCGCATCGGCGCGATGACCGGGTCGAACGAGGAGGCCTCGCTCGAGGCATTCGGCCGCGCCATGCGGGACCGGCGCTGGGTGGACAACGTCGCCACCGAGGCGGAGGTGGGCGGCGTTTTGGAGCGCCTCGCCCGCGGGCTGGATGAGGGCGGCATCGGCATCGGCATCCTCAACGCCTACGCGCCCGGCGCCGGGGTGCAGGAGCTGACGGCGGTGTGCCAGCTCGCCTACGCGCACGCCGTGCCGACCTTCACGCACGTGGCGTTCATGTCCCGCATCGACCCGGAGAGCGCTGCGGAGGCCTACGTGCGCCTGATCGGCTACGCCGGGGCCACGGGCGCGCACATGCACATCTGCCACTTCAACAGCTCCAGCAAGACCGACATCGAGCGCTGCGCCGCGCTGGTGGCCAAGGCGCAGGCGCAGGGCCTTCCCATCACGCTGGAATCCTACCCCTACGGCACCGGCTCCACCGTGCTCGCCGCCGCCTTCTTCAACGATCCGCACTTCGAGGAACGTCACGGCACGGACTACCGCTCGATCCAGCGAGTCACTGACGGGCATCGCTTCCAGGACCGGCAGGAGTTGCTGGCGGCGCAGGCCGAGGAGCCGTCCACGCTGGTGCTGTGGCACGTGCTGGACACGGAGAACAACGAGCGCCACCGCGAGCTGCTGGATATGGCCGTGCTGTTTCCCGGCAGCGCGATCGCCTCGGACGCCATGCCGTGGTCGCTGCCGGATGGCTCGGCCTACGTAGGCGACGCCTGGCCGCTGCCGGACGACGCCACGTCCCACCCGCGCTCCGCCGGCTGCTTCACCCGGTTCATCCGCCATTGGGTGCGGGAGCGGCAGGCGGTGACGCTGCTGGAGGGCATCCGCAAATGCGCGCTGATCCCGGCGGAGATCCTAGCGGCCAGCACCCCCGCCATGCTGCGCAAAGGTCGGCTGCAGTCCAGCGCCGACGCCGACGTGGTGGTGTTCGACCTGGCGATGCTGACCGACCGGGCCGAGTTCACCGCGATGAACCGCCCGTCCGAGGGGGTGCGCCACCTGATCGTGAGCGGCCAGCCGGTGATCGCGGATGGGGTCATGGACCCAGCCGCGCGTCCGGGCCAACCGGTGCGCCGGCCCATAGCCACGCCCTGACCGGCGTGTCCGCGCCCGTCCCGATTTTGTTGGTGGCCGGCTTCCTGGGTGCCGGCAAGACCACGGTGGTTAACCAATTGCTGACCCACGCGAGCGGCGAGCGCATCGCGGCCGTGGTCAACGATTTCGGCGCCATCAACATCGATGCCGAGCTGATCGCGGGCTCCGAACCGGGCGGCGGCGTCATCAGTCTGGCCAATGGTTGCATCTGCTGCTCGCTGGAGGGCGACCTGCTGCGCACGCTGGCAAACCTGCTGCGGCGCGACCCGCGACCGGACCGCATCGTGATCGAGACCAGCGGCGTCGCCGACCCGGCCGATATCGTGCGCACCCTGATGGACCCGGTGATCTGGCGGGAGGCGCCGCTGGAAACCGTGCTGTGCGTGGTCGACGCCACCCAGCCGCCCGCGGCGCTGGACGACCCGCTGCTGCGCTCGCAGGTGCGGTCGGCGGACTTGGTGGCGCTGAGCAAGACCGACCTCGCCGACGTGGCGGCGCTGGACCGCGTCCGTGCGGCGGTGGCGGCGATCAAGCCGGCGGCGGTCGTGGTGGAGGCCGCGCACGGCTCGCTGCCCGCGGCGCTGCTGTTCCCGCCCGACCTCGACCGGCCGCCGCGTGACCCCGGCCGCCGCCGGCCCGCCGCCGACCGGTTCGAGACGCTCGGCTGGACGTCCGAGCAGCCGCTCTCACTGCCCCGACTGCAGGCCGCGATCGGCCGGCTGGCGCCGCGGCTCGCCCGGGCCAAGGGGCTGTTCGAGCCGGCGGAACAGCCTGGCCGCCAGATGCTGTTTCAGCTTGCCGGCGGCCGCGCGACGCTGTCCCAGGCGCCTGCGCGGCCGCCGGGGGCGCCACGCGCGCGGCTGGTGTTCATCGCGCAGGTGGGGGTTCTTTCCGCCATGGAGATCGCCGACATCATGGAGTCGTGCGTGCGTGAAGTCGCCCTCGACGAATGATTGGTTTGCTGCTGTGGTGAGCGTGAAACGTGCGGGATGTCGCGATCATGCGCTCACGATGTTTGCAGCCAATTAGCGGCGGAAGCGAGTGAACCGGCGGGACTTGCTCGCTGCGGGCGGCGCCTTGCTGTTCGCCGGCGGGGCTGATGCGCCCACCGCCGTTGATGTCCTGCTCGTGCTGGCCGTGGACGTGTCCCGTTCCGTCACGGATGACGAAGCGACCTTGCAGCGGGATGGCTACCGCGCGGCGATCACGGACGCCGGCGTGCTGGCCGCGATCGCCGGCGGTCCCCTGGCTGCAATAGCGGTCGCCTACGTCGAGTGGGCGGCGTTCGACCGTCAGACCCTGCTTATTCCCTGGACCAGGATCGAGACGCCGGACGATGCCCATCGCTGGTCCGCGCAGCTCGCGCAAAGTCCACGGCAGAGCATCACGTGGACCAGTCTTTCCGGGGCGCTGGCATTCAGCGGATCGGTGCTGGCGGCCAGCCCGTATCAGGGAACGCGACGCGTGATCGACGTCTCGGGCGACGGCGCGAACAACAACGGCCCGCCTGCGGAAGGCGAGCGCGACAAGCTGGTCGAGGACGGCGTCACGATCAATGGCCTCCCGATCATCAACCGCCATCCACGCTTTGGTAGATTGGAATTGGACGTCGACGAGTATTACCGCAAGTCGGTGATCGGCGGCCCTGGCGCATTCCTGATCGTCGCCGACGACTTCGCGGTGTTTGCGGAAGCGGTCAAAAGAAAGCTGCTGCAGGAGATCGCGAGTGCAGAGCCCACCCGCGAGGCTGCCGCCCGGCCACTCCGGGCCACGCCCTCACGCACTGCTTCGCCCACATGAGACAATTGCATCTGCGTCAAGCCCTGGCATGACAAGCTTTTCGTCTCGTTAGAATTCCAGCAGGTTCTCCCGGAACGTCTTGTAGGCGTAGCCTTTCTTCAGCAGCCCCCGCTTCTTCAGCGCGGGCGCCAAGCCATCCGTCACCTCAACCAGCTTCTTGCGCGTCAGCGGATCCGAGAACAGGAAACCGTCGCCGCCGATCTCCTGGATCACCTCGCCCATTTCCGCCGCCACGCTGTCCGGCGTGCCGATAAAGTCGATGTTGCCGCTGCCGGGGTCCATCAGGTTCTCCCGCAACGTCTTCGCCTGGCTCGCCACCAGCGCATTGGCCGACGCCCGCGACGCGTTGGTGGTGAACTCCGGCATCGGTGCATCCAGGTCGTATTTCGAGAAATCAATACCTGTCAGGTAGGAGATCGAGGCCAGCCGTGACGGGATGCTTGCAACCAGCCCGGCATCCATCTGCCGCTTGCGCTCCTGCGCCTCCGCCACCGTATCGGCCAGCACCACGGTGGTCCCGAACAGCACCTTGCAGTCGCTCGGCGCGCGGCCGTTCCGCGCCATGCGCTCGGAAATGTCGCGGCGGTAGGCTTTCGCGAGCTCCACCGTGCGGCATTTCGCGATGATGGTGTCGGCATGTTTGGACGCGAATTCGCGACCGGCCGGCGAACCGCCCGCCTGGCAGATCACCGGGCGCCCCTGCGGTCCCGGCGCCGTGTTCAGCGGCCCGCGCGACTTGTAGAACCGGCCCTCGAACTCGATCGGCCGCACCGCGCCTGGGTCGATGAACGTCCCCGTCTTGGCGTCCTTGACGATGGCGCCCGCGTCCCACGACGCCCACAGCCGGTTGGCGACGTCGATCCACTCATCCGCCATCTCGTAGCGCAGATCGTGCTCGTAATGCTGGTCGAGCCCATAGTTCTGCGCCGACCGGTCATTGTGCGCCGTGACCAGGTTGAGCCCGACCCGGCCATGCGTCAGGTGGTCGAGCGTGGTTGCCAGCCGCGCGCCGAGGAACGGCGGATAGAACGACGTCGTCATGGTCGGCACGATCCCGAGCCGTTGCGTCGCTTGCCCAATCAGCGGCACCAGCGGCATCGGGTCGCTCTTGGGCACCGAGAACGCGTTGCGCAGGAAGTAATCCTGCGACCCGCCATAGCTATCGGCGACGAACGAACCGTCCTCGATCAGCAAGTAGTCGAAGCACGCCCGTTCCATTGCCTTGGCCAGGTCGATGTAGAGGTCGGGCTCCATCCAGTCGTCGGCGATGTTGCCCGTCCAGGGCTGGTTCCAGCCGTGCACCGAGTAGCCCTTGCCGACGAACCAGCCGAGATGGAGCAATGCGGTCTCCTGTCTTCGTGCCTGACTTGCGGCTGGGTCACGCAACTCTCATGCCATCCCGGCACGCGAATTGCTTCGCTTGCATCGACTGCCTTCTTCGGCAGCCGCACGAACGGAGGCGATCGCATGCGCAGCCTGGTTCTCATTGCCGCAACCCTAACTGCCGCCGTCTCGGGATTCGCCGTTCCCGCCCGCGCCGAGGCCGGCAAGTGCGAGCCGCAGGCGTTGGCGACCAAGTACCCCTCGCTCGTCGGCAAGACGATCCGGGTGGCGCAGGACGGGCAGGGTCCGCCGTACACGATGCACGACCCGGAGGATTTCGAGCAGCTCATCGGGCTCGACGCCGATCTCGTGCGGGCGGCCTTCGCCTGCATCGGCGTGCCGGTGGTGTTCAAGACCGGGCAGTGGTCGGGCATGCTGCCCTCGGTGATCGCCGGGCAGGCGGATTTGATGTGGAACAATCTATACTACACGCCGCCGCGCGCCGAGCAGGTGGACTTCGTCACCTACCTGCTGGCCGCAACCGGCGCCATCGTAAAGAAGGGCAATCCAAAGAATATCCACGCGCTCGGCGACATCTGCGGCCTGCACGCCACCGCCGGGCTGGGCACGGTGGAGGAGGCGTCGTTCCGCGCCACCAGCGAGAAATGCGTCGCCGCGGGCAAGGACGCAGTCGAGATATTCACCTACCCGGACAAGCCGAGCGGCATCCGGATGATCCAGACCGGCCGCGCCGACATCATGATGAGCGACGACGGCGGCATGCGCGCGCTGGTGAAGGCCTCGCCCAACGACTTCGAGTTGGCGTTCAGCATCCTCACCGACTACAAGGTCGGCCCTGGCATCAGCAAGTCGCAGCCGGAATTGCGGCAGGCGATCTTCGACGCGATGACCATCCTGCAGGCGGACGGCACGCAGAAGGCGTTGATGATCAAATACGGTGTGAACCCGGACTTGCAGCGCCCGGTGCAGGTGTTCACGAAGTAGGCGCGCCGGCCGCCGCATGATCCCGACCAAGGTTCTCGGCTACATCGCATCGCCCTTCTTGCTGAAGGGCGCCGTCCTCGCGATCCAGATCGCCGCCGTCGCCATGGTGCTCGGCTTGCTGCTCGGGCTTGGCCTGGCGCTGATGCGGCTGTCCCGCTTCACCGCCATGCGGAGCGTCGCATGGGGCTACATCTGGTTCGTGCGCGGCACGCCGCTGCTGCTGCAGCTCGTGTTCATCTACGACGTGCTGCCTTACGTGGGCATCACGCTGGACACCTACACCACGGCGGTGATCGGTTTCGCGCTGAACGAGGCCGCGTTCAGCGCCGAGATCATCCGCGGCGGCATTATCGCCGTGAACCGCAGCCAGGCGCTCGCCGCCGCGGCGCTCGGCATGCCGCCGCTGCTCACCTTGCGCCGCATCGTCATGCCTCAGGCGATGCGCGCGATCCTGCCCGGTATCGGCAACCAGACCATCAGCATGATCAAGGGCACCTCGATCGCGTCCGTGATCTTCGTCAACGAGCTGACGTTCCGCGCCGAGCAGATCGTCGGTCAGAACTTCCAGTTCTTCACCGTGTTCGCCGCGGCGGCATTCATCTACCTCGTGATGACCAGCGTCGTCGCGGCCGCGCAGTTCTTCGGCGAACGGCATTTCGATTTCTTCCGCGACCGCCGTCTGGCAGTCAGCGCGGCCGCTCCCGCCGTCGCTGAGGCATTGACGCCGCTGATCGGCGAGCTTTGCCGTGACCTCGCCGCCCGCGACGGCAAGCCATTGGTCGTCTGCACCAACGTGCAAAAATCCTACGGCGACCGGCAGATCCTGAAAGGCGTCGACCTGGTCGTGAACCGCGGCGAGGTCGTCGTCATCATGGGGGCGAGCGGCTCCGGCAAGAGCACCCTCCTGCGGCTGATCAATCACCTCGAGCCGGTCGAGTGGGGCGAGATCACCGTGGACGGCGCGCATGTCGGGTATGACCGGCTGCCTGGCGGCGGCTATCGCCCGGCCCGCCGTTTGGCACAGGCGCGGGCTGCCGCGCGGATCGGCATGGTGTTCCAGCACTTCAACCTGTTCGACCATCTGAGCGCAGTGCAGAACGTGATGGAGGCGCCCGTCCGCGTCTATCACCAGCCGGCCGCAGAGGCGCGCACTGTCGCGCTGCGGCTGCTGGCGAGCGTCGGGTTGTCGCGCCACGCCGACCATCTGCCGCACCGCCTTTCTGGCGGCCAGCAGCAGCGCGTGGCGATCGCGCGCGCACTGGCCGTGTCGCCCCGAGTCATGCTGCTCGACGAGCCGACCTCCGCGCTGGATCCGGAGCTGGTGGGCGAAGTGCTGGGTGTGATCCGCGGACTGGCGGAGGCGGGGATGACGATGATCATCGTCACGCACGAGACTCGATTTGCCCGCGAGGTCGCGGACCGGATCGTGTTCATGGACGACGGGGTGATCGTCGAGCAAGGTAGGCCGGGAGAGGTGTTGGATCGGCCGGTGCAGGAGCGGACCAGGAAATTCCTAAGGCTCGTCGCGCAGGAGACGTAACAGGAGCCTTACGCAACACCGTCATTGCGAGGAGCGCTTGCGACGAAGCAATCCAGCGGTCAGCACCGACGCGTCGCCCTGGATCGCCGCGCCGCCAAGCGGCGGCTCGCGGTGACGCTAATTAATCACGCGACTTCGCCCGGGAGCGTCGTGAAGCGCCGAAGCCCGAACGCGCCGAGCGACGCAGGCAGCGTTGCGCCAACTGGGCGTTGAACCGCGTCCGCCAACACCTCCCCCAACGCGGCCGAATGTTTGAACCCATGACCGGAACACGCCGACGCCACCAGCACGCCGGGCATAGCTGGCAAAGTGTCCACCAGGAAATCCGAGTCCGGCGTGACGGTATACAGGCAGGCGGCGGCGCGCTGGACAGCCGAGCGGATGCCTCGGAGCCGGCTGGAAACGTGGTTGGCGTGCATGGCCGCGGACTCGCCCGGCGCGACGACCCGGTCCAGGGCGTCAGGTTCGATGGCGGTCGTGTAGCGCTCACTGGCGACCTTGACGGCGCTGCTGCCGGGCAGTGCGGGGAAGCCGTAGAAGTAGTCCTCGGGTCCAGCGCCGTGCATCCAGATGAACACCGGGAACCGCTCTGGCGCGTAGTCCGATGGGTCATCGGCGGCAAACCAGTGCAGCGTCTGGCGATAGGCGGCGGTGTGGGTCGCAACCGCCGGGCCAGCCAGGTCCGCAACCCAGGCGCCCGCCGCCAGCACCACCCGCGCAGCATCGTATCGGGCCTTGTCCGTCACCACCGTCACGCCGCCTGAGCCGTCGATCGACTGAACGCGCTCGCCGGTGCAAATCGTAGCGCCAGACTCCCGGGCCAGCCGCAGCTGCACCTCGACGCAGCGTTCCGGCCTCACCAGCCCGGCGCTCGGCTCGAAGTAGCCGATTTCGTTCCCGGCCAACCCGAATTGCGGATAGCGCCTGCCGATCTCCGCGGCGTCGAGCACCTCGTGCGGGATCTCGTTCGCCTGGGCGACGGCAATGCTGCGCCGGACAAAATCGCCTTTTCCGTGATGATTCGTGCCGCCATCCACCGGGCCCATGACCAATCCGCCCGTCTGTAGAAACAGGCTCTCCCCCGTTTCCGCCTCCAACTCGCGCCATATCTCGTGCGAGCGGCTGACCAGCCCGGCGTAGGCCGCGCCTTCGCCCACGCCCAGCCGGGTGATGCGGCTCTCGCCATGGGTGGAGCCGCGGTCGTGCGGCGGCGCAAACCGGTCGATGCCGATCGCCCGCACCCCCGCCCGCGCCAGGCGCAGCAACGTGGCGCTCCCGACGGCGCCCAGCCCCACCACGACCACATCGGCCCTCATGCTGAAACGCGCCATTCCTGCCGCTCCTGCCAATCGGGCTCCAACTGCTCGCCGAAGCCGACGGAGGACAGGCCGCCGATCGCGAGGCGGCGGATCAGCGGCGCGCCGTAGGTTTCGGTGAGGCTCGCCGCCGACCGGCCCGTGGCGTGGCGCCCGCAATTTTTCTCCCGCTCCGGCAGGCTCACCCGGGCGCGCCCGGCCAGGGCATGGCCAAGCCCCACCCCGGCAATGCCGCCGCCCACGATGATCACGCTCGGCTGAAACCTCATGCGCGAAACGCTAGCACACCCATGCCGTCCAGACATCCAGCCCCGCCGTGACCGCGCCGCGTAAGCATCGTCTTGCGAGGTCGGCGCCCGAACGACATAGTGCGGCCCGGGAACAACGCTTGATGTCGCGCGGCCTCAGATGGTGGAGGCTGGGCATTGAAGAGACGTGATTTCGCTGCGGGGCTGGGCGCTTCCGCGGTTCTGGCGGGTATGCCGTCCACCGCGCGGGCAGCGCCGAGGGTGCTGCGGGTGGCGATGACGGCGGCCGATATCCCGTTGACGACGGGACAGCCGAGCCAAGGCTCGGAGGGCACCCGTTTCATGGGCATCACCGCCTACGATGGCCTGGTGAATTGGGACCTGTCGCGTTCGGACGTGAAGGCCGGGATCCGGCCAGGGCTCGCGGAGAGCTGGTCCACGGACCCGGCCAACCGCAGCGTGTGGACCTTCAAGTTGCGCACCGGCGTGACATTCCACGACGGCTCCGAGTTCGACGCGAATGCGGTCGTGTGGAATCTGGACAAGCTGCTCAAACAGGGCGCTCCCCAGTACGACCCGGCGCAATCGGCGCAGGCTGGCACTTTCGTTGCGAACATCGCGTCCTACGCGGTCGTGGACGGCAGCACGGTCGCGATCACCACGCGGCAGCCCGACGCCAACCTGGCGTACAAGCTGGCCTCGTTCTTCATATCGAGCCCGCAGCGCTGGAAGGAGCTTGGCGGCGACTGGCGCCGTGTGGCGCTCCACCCCTCGGGGACCGGCCCGTGGAAGGTCGATACCGTCCTGCCGCGGGAGCGCGTGGTGTTCTCCCGCAACGAGAAATACTGGGAGACGGCGCGCATCCCGAAATGCGACGGCATGGTCATCCTGCCGATGCCTGACCCGGTGACGCGCGCCTCCGCTCTGCTGACCGGCCAGGTCGACTGGGTAGAGGCGCCCGCCCCCGACATGATCGCGCGCCTGAAGCAGGGCGGGATGCAGATCGTCACCAACTACTACCCGCACATCTGGCCGTACCTGCTGAGTTGCCTGCCGGACTCGCCGTTCCGCGACGTCCGGGTGCGCAAGGCGATGAACCTCGGGATTGATCGCGAGGGGCTGGTCAACATGCTGGGCGGCACCGCGATCGCGGCGCGCGGCATGGTGCCGCCGAACGACCCTTGGTTCGGCACGCCGAGTTTCGATATCGGCTATGACCCGAAGGAGGCGGCGAAGCTGCTGCAGGCGGCCGGCTATGGTCCGGAAAGGCGGTGCGATGCGAGTTTCCTGATCTCGACCGCCGGGTCGGGGCAGATGCAGCCGCTGCCGATGAACGAGGCGATCAAGGAGGGCCTCGGGGAGGCGGGGTTCAACGTCACGCTCGACGTGATGGAGTGGGAGACGCTGCGCGGGCGCCGGCGGTCGGGGGCGAAGGCGCCGGAGAACAAGGGCGCCCAGGCGCTGAACAACTCGCTCGGGTCGGCCGACCCGACGGCGCTGATCGACGGGTCCTGGTCGAGGCGCGTGCCGCCGGTCGGGTTCAATTGGGGCTGGTTCAACGACCCGGTGGTCGATGCGCTCGCCGCCAAGGCGGAGGTGGAGTTCGAGCCGGAGCGGCAGAACAAGGTGCTCGCGGATCTGCATACGGCGATCGTGGACAACGCCATGTGGGCGTTCGTCGTGCACGACATGAACCCGCGCGCATTGGCGCCCAACGTGAAGGGCTTCGTGCAGGCGCAGAGTTGGTTCCAGGACCTGACGCCGGTGTATTTGGCTTGAGCATGGCTGTCGGATGACCTCGTCAAGCCCTGTCATGACGATAGGGGCAGCTCGGCGTTGGAGGCGTAGGACGACACGGTGAGGGAAGTCGCGCTTACCGCCAGGCGTCGGCGTGGAAAAGCTCGCAACTTCAACCCTGTAAACGACTTGTTGGCAGATGGCCGGAACAGTGCTGACCCCGTATTCGTCCAAGCGGAACTTCACCCGCACTTCGGAGCCAGCGCCCCGCGACGTCGCATCGGGGCCGGTGCTCATGTTCGTGGTGCAGAAGCATGCCGCGCACCGGGCGGGCTTGCACTGGGACTTCCGGCTGGAGCACGGCGGCGCCCTGTGGAGCTGGGCGGTCCCAAAAGGCCCCTCGCTCGATCCGGCCGACCGGCGGATGGCGATCCACGTGGAGGACCACCCGATCGACTATGCCGACTTCCAAGGCGTCATCCCCGCCGGGGAGTATGGCGGCGGGTCGGTGGAGACCTGGGACCGCGGCGCCTGGGAGCCGCTGGAGGACCCTGAGAAGGGCATGCGCACGGGCAACCTTCGCTTCGTCCTGCACGGCGGCCGGCTTAACGGCCGCTTCACCTTGGCCCGGCTGAAGCAGCATGACGCGCGCAAGCAGGAGGCTTGGTTCCTCATCAAGGGCCATGACGAGCATGCCAGGGACGGCATCGGCGCGCTCGAGTTGGAGCAGCAGGCGCCCCCGCCGGTTCGGTCGAAGACGCCAGCCGACAAGACCCGGATCGTCGTCGCCGAACGTGAGCGGCCCAAGCCGCCGATGGGCGAGGCGGCGCGACGCCCAAGCATCGTGGTCGCGCGGCCGCCGACCAAGGCGCGCGCACTGATCGGCGACGTCGAACTGACGCACCCCGACAGGCCGCTCTGGCCCGGCATCAGCAAGCAGGATCTCGCGGCATACTGGTTGGCCGTGGCGCCTC
>CAXTBW010000053.1:0-28452 GCA_964242925.1 uncultured Acetobacteraceae bacterium | reverse complement strand
TGGCCGGCGTGTCCGCCGTGTTCGCGGCGGCGTCGACCGTGGTGGACGTCACGGTCGAGCTGGTCGCGCAGCTCGGCTACACGCTGTTCGGGCTGCTGCTGCTGGACCGGCTGCGTCCGGGCTCCGGCTTCGTGGCGCCGGCGCTCACGGGGGTAGCCGTGATGGCGGCGCTGGTGGTGGCGTTCGTCACGGTGCAACGGCGCGGCATCGGCCCGGTGGAACGCGCGGGCGCCGGGCTGGCTCGCGTGCTGCTCGGCCGCACGCTCGGCGGCTCCGGGCAGGTGCAGGCGGAGGTGATCGCCCTGCATGCCCGCGGTCCCGCGCTGCTCGGCGCCTGCGCGATCCATGGCGCCTCGTGGTTGCTGAACGGGGTCGAGACATGGCTGACGCTACGGCTCATGGGCGTTCAACTAGGCGTTGGGGAGGGGCTGGTGATCGATAGCCTGCTGTTCGGCATGCGCAGCGTCGCCTTCGCCGTGCCGAGCGCGCTGGGGGTGCAGGAGGGCGGGCTGATCCTGCTCTGCGGGCTGTTCGGCGTGGGTGCGGACGCGGCGCTCGCCCTGTCGCTGATCAAGCGCGCGCGGGACATCGTGATCGGCGTCCCGGCCCTGCTCGCCTGGCAGTGGCTTGAGGGCCGCCGCGCGCTCGCCCGCGGCGTTCCGGCCTTGGAATGACGCTTTAGAACGCGGGCGGTCGCCAGGCGCGGCCGGGTATGCTGTCCAGTAGAGTGCGCGTGTAGTCGTGCGCGGGGTTGACGAACACGTCCGCGGTGCGGCCCTGTTCGACGATCTCGCCGCGTCGCATCACCGCCACCCGGTCGCAGATCTGCGCCGCCACGCGCAGGTCGTGGGTGATGAACAGCATGGTCAGGCCGAGCCGCACGCGGAGGTCTTCGAGCAGCGCCAGGATTTGCGCCTGCACCGAAACGTCGAGCGCGGACACCGGTTCGTCGGCGATCAGCAGCTCCGGCTGCATCGCGAGCGCGCGGGCGATGCCGATACGTTGGCGCTGGCCGCCTGAGAACTCGTGGGGGAAGCGGCTCGCGGCGCCGGGGTCGAGTTGCACCAGCGCCAGCATCTCCGTCGCCCGGGCCCGCGCGGCGCCGGCGGCGAGGCCGTGCGCCATCGGCCCCTCGACGAGGATGTCGCCGACCCGGCGGCGCGGGTTGAGGGAGGCGAACGGGTCCTGGAACACCATCTGGATGCGCTGTCGGAACGGCTTCCAGGCGGTGTGCGACAGGGTGGCCAGGTCAATGTCGCCGAAGCGCAGCGCGCCCTCGTCGGCGACCACGAGGCGGACGACGCAGCGCGCCAGCGTGCTCTTGCCGGAGCCGCTCTCGCCGACCAAGCCGAGCGTTTCGCCGCGGCGGATCTGCAGCGAGGCGCCGCGCACGGCGGCCACGGTGCGCCCGGCGCGGAAGAAGCCGCGCTGCCGGTAGGTCTTGCCTACGGAGGTCAGTTCCAGGACGGGGGCGCCGGACGCCTCGGGGCGCGACGCGGGCGCGCGGTGCGGGACGGCGGCGATCAGGGCGCGGCTGTATTCGTGCTGCGGCGCGTTCAGCACATCCGCCGCTTTGCCCTGCTCGACGATCCGGCCGCGCTGCATCACGGCGACACGGTCGGCGATCTCCGCCACCACGCCGAAATCGTGGGTGATGAACAGCACGCCGGTGCCGCGGCGGCGCTGGATATCGCGGATCAGGGCGAGGATCTGCTTCTGCGTCGTCACGTCGAGCGCCGTGGTCGGCTCGTCGGCGATCAGGATGGCGGGCTCGAGCGCCAGCGCGATCGCGATCATCACCCGCTGCCGCTGGCCGCCCGACAGCGCGTGCGGATAGGCGCGGGCGAGGCGCGCGGGGTCGGGCAAGCCGACGGCCTCCAGCATCTCGGCGACGCGCTTGCCCACGCGGGTTCCGTGCACCTGCATCACCTCGGCGACCTGGTCGTGGACGCGCATCAGCGGGTTGAGCGCGGTCATCGGCTCCTGGAACACCGTGCCGATCCGCGCGCCGCGCAGCGCCCGCATCTCGCCGGGCGAGCAGCGCCGCAGGTCGCGCCCCCCGAACTCGAGGCGCCCGGCGGTGATGGCCAGGCCCGGCGGCAGCAGGCCGGTGAGCGCCGCCGCCGACACCGACTTGCCGGAGCCGCTCTCGCCGACGATGCAGAGGATCTCGCCGGGATCGAGATGGAACGACACATCCTCGACCGCATGCGCGCGGTCCCCGCCTTTCGGCAGCGCGACCGTCAGGTTCTCGATCGACAGCAGGCTCACCGGCGGCGGGCCAGGCGCGGATTGAGCGCGTCGCTGAGGCCTTCGCCGACGAGGTTGAGCGCCAGCACGGTCAGGAAGATCGCGAGGCCGGGGAAGACGCTCATCCACCAGGCAAGCCGGATGACGCTGCGTCCGGCGCCGATCATGAAGCCCCAGGACATCAGGTTCGGATCGCCCAAGCCAAGAAAGGACAGCGCCGATTCGAGCAGGATGGCGCTCGCGACCATAAGGCTGCCGAGCACGATGATGGGCGACAGCGCGTTGGGCAGCATCTCGCGGAACAGGATCGCCGCGCGCGATCGGCCCAACACTTCCGCTGCCTGAACGAACTCGCGCGAGCGCAGGCTGAGGAACTCGGCGCGCACAACGCGGGTGACCGGCGGCCACGAGACGATAGCGATGGCGAACACGATCGAGCCCAGGCTCGGTGTGAAGATCGCGACCAGCACGACCGCGAGCACGAAGGAGGGGATGGTCTGGAAGAACTCGGTCAGCCGCATGATCGCGTCGTCGACCACGCCGCCGGCATAACCCGCGATGGCGCCCAGCACGACGCCCAAGAATAGCGCCGCCGCGGTCGAGACGCCGCCGATCAGCAGCGAGACCTGGGTGCCGTAGGCGATATCGGCCGCGACGTCGCGGCCGAGACTGTCGGAGCCGAGCAGGAACCCCTCCTCGCCGGGTGGCGCGAACGGCGCGCCCTGCATGTCCCAGGGCGAGAACGGGAAGATCACCGGGGCGAGCGCGGCAACGACGCAGATCAGCGCGAGGATCACCACGCCGACCATCGCGCCGCGGTTGCGGCTGAAGGCGCGTAGGAAGCTCCTCATGCCGCCTGCATCCGCGGGTCGATCACGAGGTAGAGCAGGTCGGTCAGCAGGTTGAACACCAAGACCAGCACCGACGTCGTCAGGAACACGCCCAATAGCACCTGGTAGTCGCGCGCCAGCAACGCGTCGAAGGCGAGGCGGCCGATGCCGGGCCAGGCGAACACCGTCTCGACCAGCACGGAGCCGCCGATCAGCTGCCCGGCCTGGATGCCGGCGAGCGTGACGACGGGCAGCAGCGCGTTGCGCAGGATGTGGCGGCGCAGGATGCGGCCCTCGGGCACGCCCTTGGCGCGCGCGGTCTTGACGAAGTCCTCGCCGGCGACGTCCAGCATGGCGCTGCGGGTCAGCCGCGCGTAGACGGCCATGTAGAATAGGCCCAGCGTAAGCGCCGGCAGCACCAGGTAGCGCGCCGTGTCCGCGACCGCCGCCCAGCCGTGCAGGTCCGCCCCCACGGTGTTCATGCCGAAGCTCGGCAGCCAGTCGAGCCAGACGCTGAACACCAGCACGAGCATCAGCCCGACCCAGAAGATCGGCGTGGCGTAGAAGCCCAGCGCCAGCACGGTGATGAGGCTGTCCGTCCAACGGCCCACGCGACGCGCCGCTGCGGCGCCGAGCGCGATGCCGCTCGCCAGCGCGAAGGCGAAGGCCACGCCGGTCAGCAGCAGGGTCGCGGGCAGGCGCTCGGCGATCAGGCTGACGACGGTGCGCTGCTGGCGGTGCGAGATGCCGAGATCGCCCCGCGCCACCGCGCTGACGTAGAGCCAGAGTTGCGCGCCGATCGGCTGGTCCAGACCGAACTCGTGGCGGAGCTGCTCGACGAAATGCGCGTCCGCCGCCCCGGACTCGCCCGCCATAACGCTGGCGGGGTCCCCGGGGGCGGCGTGGATCAGCAGGAAATTCACGCAGATGATGGCGAACACCAGCAGGACCATCTTCACCAGCCGCCCGGCGAGAAAGCGCGCGAAGCGGAGGGGCGACACGCCGGCTACGCGATGGAGACGTCGTCGAACGGTGCGTGGACCCCCGTGCCGAACGTGATGAGGTTCTGCGCCTTGACGTCGTGGATGGTCGGGAACGCCATCTCCATCAGCCAGAGCTGCGGAATCTGCTGCACCAGCAGTTCCTGCACGGCGTAGAACGCTTTCTGACGGTCGGCCGGCAGCGCCGCGTTCCGGCCCTCGGTGAACAGCTTGTCGACGTCCGGGTTGACGTAGCCGCCGGTGTTGGTGAAGACGATCTTCTGGATGTTGGTCGACACGTAGGTGCGCTCGACGCCGAGCGTCGGGTCGCCGTACTGATACAGGAAATTGACCGACGTGTCGTAATCCCAGTCCGACAGGCGGCGCGCCCAGCCGCCGGTGTCGGTGCTCTCGAGCGTCACCTCGATGCCGATCTGCTTCATCGACGCGCGGAAATACTCGGACAGACGCGACCAGATCTCGCCATAGGGCAGCACGAGATGGCGGATCTTGAAGCGCACGCCGTTCGCATCCGGCTTGAGCCCGGCCGCGTCGAGCAGCGCGCTCGCTTGCTTCACGTCGTGCGCAAAAGGCTTGAGCGCCGGGTCGAAGTAGCGCGTGGTCGAAGCGACCGGGCCGACCGCCGCCTTGCCGATGCCGAACCAGAGGCGGCGGAGGATGAAGTCGCGGTCGAGCGCTAAACTCATCGCCTGCCGCACCCGCAAATCGTCGAGCGGTTTCACGCGGTGGTTCAGCTCGATCCACATCAGCGGCGAGAAATACTCCCAGCCCTTGGTCTCGACCTTCAGGTTCGGCTGCGTCTGGAAGCGCGGCACATCGAACGGCTCGATGTCGTTGGCGGCCGACATCATCACCTGCCCGGTCTGCAACGCGAGCGCCCGGCTCTGGCTGTCGGGCACGATGCGGTAGGTGATGCCGTCGAGGTAGGGCATGCCGGGCTTGTAGTAGCCGTCGAAGCGCTTGAGGCTGATGAAGTTGCCGCGCTGCCACTCGGCAAACGCGAAGGCGCCCGTGCCGACCGGGTGCTGGTTGGCTGGATTGTTGCGGTAGTCCGTGCCGTCGTAGATGTGCTTGGGCATGATAGCGACGGTGGTGACATCGAACATCAGCAGGAACGGCTCGAACGGCGCGTCCAGCGTGAGGATTACGGTGTGCGGGTCGGGCGCCGTTGCGGACTTGATCTTGGCGAATACGCCGCGGGCGCGAGGCGCCAGCTCGAAATGGAACTTCATGATCGAGAAGATCACGTCGTCCGCCGTCATCGGCGCGCCGTCGTGGAATTTCACGTTCTCCTCGAGGTGGAACGTATAGGTCTTCTTGTCGTCCGACAGCTCCCAGCTCTTGGCTAGCAGCGGCTTCGGCTCGAGCGTCGGCGAGAACTCGAAGAGGCTCTGGTAAATCTTGGAGGTGACGATCAGCGTCGGGCCCTGGTTGTTGACGCCCGGGATCAGGATCGGTGGCTCGGGCGTGAGCAGGCTGGTCAGCGTGCCGCCCTTCTTGGCCGTCTGCGCCCGCGCCTCGGGTACGAACAGCGCGCCCGGCGACAGGCCGGCGAGCGCCGTGGCCGCGACGAGGGCGCGGCGGGTCAAGCGGCTCATGAACCAATCCTGCTCAGGCGGCCCGCGGGCATGGAGGTGACGGCGTTAGGGGGCATGACGGTCCTTCTGGCCGGTTGGCGGACCCTATGCAGACGCTATGCCACCCGCGCCCAAAGACGACCCCGGCTTGGTTCTGGGCGCCATGGTTCATCAATCGGCCAGGGGCGTGGAACCCCCTGGTCCGAACGAGGTTGGCTCCGGACGATCACTCCTCTTGGTGGAGTGGAGGATGGCGGTCCGCCTGGCCGTCCACACCCGCATTGCTGAAGCCACGGAGCGCGTCATGCCGAAAGCCGCCATCTTCGACATCGACGGCACGCTCGTCGACTCCGTCGATCTGCACGCCAGCGCGTGGCAGGAAGCGCTGGTGAAGTTCGGCCACCAAGTCACATTCGAGCAGGCCAGGGCGCAGATCGGCAAAGGCGGCGACCAGCTCGTTCCGGTGTTCCTGTCCGAGGCCGAGCAGCAAGACCACGGCGAGGAGATGGAGGAATGGCGCGGCAAGCTGTTCAAATCCAAATACTTGCCGCTGGTCCGCCCGTTTTCGGCGATTCCCGAGCTCCTGCGGCGGGTGCGGGACGCCGGGTTGCAGGTCGCCGTTGCTTCGTCTGCCAAGAAAAACGAACTCGAGGCATATCTCGACATCGCGTGCGTCGCCGACCTGGTGGACGTCGCGACCTCGTCAGAGGACGCCGAACAGTCCAAGCCTGCGCCGGACATCTTCCAAGTCGCACTGAAGAAGCTCGGGATCGAGGGCGCCGACGCCGTCGCGATCGGTGACACCCCGTATGACGCCCAGGCTGCCGGGAAGGCGTCGATCGTCACCATCGGCATGCTGTGCGGCGGCTTTACCGAGGCGGCGCTGCGGGAAGGCGGATGCGTCGCGGTCTATCCGGGACCCGGCGCATTGCTCGCCTGCTTCGACGCCTCTCCGCTCGGCCGTCCCATCAAGGCCGCATGAGCGTCCACCACGGCGTTGGACGACGTGGGTTCAGGGCGTGACAAGACGCCGGGGCGATCGATAGCTTGCCGGGATCGAGGCGCCGGAGGTCAGGATTGCTCGACATCGTGAAGCTGGGTCTTGCGGCGGCATGCGCGTTGGCGCCGCTGCAGGCCGCTGCCCAGACGCCGGTCAACATTGCCGCCCTAAAGGGGCTGGCGCCGGTTGCCGCGCTGTCGACGACGGACGAGGGCAAAGCGGCGCTGGGCGCGAACCTGACGGTGACCGGCGGCATCCAGACCGGCGCCATAAGCCAGCCCACGCTCCTGCCGTTTGGCGAGCAGCAGCAACAGGCGCTGCGGGACGCTTTCATCACGGACGGCAACCTTGCCCAGCTTGCCGACGGGCTGGGGACCACGCTCGGCGCCGCCTACCAGGCGCGCGCGCATTACACGGACCGCGAACACTACACCAGCGTGTCGGCGGGTATCGCCCGGCTTATCGCATACACGAATGCCACCACCGGAGCGGATTCGAACGGCGGCAAGTATTTCTTCGCCAACATGACTACAAACGGAAAGGTCCCCGTTTCGGAGGAAGCGGCGGATATCCTGAAGCGCAATGGCGGCGCGCTCGACATCTTCGGCAGAACTTACGGCCGCCCGGCAGGCAGCCCCGGCTCCGACGTCTACGGCAACTCGCGTCCGTTCCAGACCGAGCCGACCATCCTGCAGATCGTTGGCCCCGACTACTTCAACATGCCGGCGGACAACACCGTCTATAATCGCGGGCCGATCATGAACCTGGTCGACAGCCCGTCCTACCCGAGCGGCCATACCACGTACGGCTACATGGGATCCCTGGTACTGGCGGTTCTGGCGCCGCAACGCTACCAGCAAATGATCGCGCGCGGGGCCGAATACGGCAACGACCGCATCCTCATGGGCGCCCATTACGCGATGGACGTCCTCGGCGGGCGAACCTTGGCGATGCACGACCTCGCGCACCTGCTCGCCAACGACCCGGCCTATCTCGGCCGACCCATGAGAAATAGCGCAGCCCGGGCCGGCTCCGGCCAGCCGGGATCGGACCCCGAGACGGTGACGGACTACCAGGCGGCGATCAAGGCGGCCCGAGCCGACCTCACCGCCGCCCTGCAAGCCGGGTGCGGCAACCCGGTCGACGTCTGCGCCCGCGAGGACATCGGGCGTTTCAGCGACCCGGCTGCCAACCGCGCCTTCTACGCCGTCACCCAGACCTATGGGCTTCCGGTCGTGCATCCGGAGATGGCTGGCAAGACGGAGGATGTCGGCCAGGTTGCTCCCGAGGCCGGCTATCTTCTGACTGCGGCCTTCCCGCATCTGACGCTGGACCAGGCCGATCTCATCCTGACCGAAACCGAAGGTCCGGGCGGCGGGTTCCTCGATGACGGGTCCTCGTTCGGAGTCTATTCACGCCTCAACCTGTATGAGGCGGCAGGAAGGGCGACCGCGACCGTGCCGAAGTGACACCGACCGATCGCGGCGGAGACCCCTGAATGCCCGGCCCACTCGACGGGGTGCGCGTGATCGACCTCACGTCAATGATCTCCGGCCCGCTCGCCACCATGATGCTCGGCGACCAGGGGGCCACCGTCGTCAAGGTGGAGAACCCGGACGGCGGCGACCACACAAGGGCGGCCGCCAACCGGCGCGGCGGCATGTCTGCTTCGTTCCTGAACAACAACCGCAGCAAGCAATCCGTCGTGCTGGACCTCAAGACCGGGGCGGGCCGGTCGGCCCTCCTACGCCTCGCCGCCGGTGCCGACGTGTTCGTGCAGAACTTCCGCCCGGGCGTGGCCGACCGGATGGGGTTGGGCGAGGCGGTGCTGCGCTCGGTTTCCCCGGCCATCGTCTACGTGTCCATCAGCGGCTTCGGCGAGGCCGGGCCCTATGCGGGCAAGCCGGTCTACGATCCGCTCGTGCAGGCCCTGTCCGGCCTCGCCACCGTGCAGGCCGGCTCGGACGACGAGCGGCCGCGGCTGGTGCGGACCATCCTGCCCGACAAGCTGACCGGCATCGTCGCGGCGCAGGCGATCACCGCCGCGCTGCTGGCGCGGACCCGCACCGGCGAGGGGCAGCACGTGCGCCTGTCCATGCTGGAGGCGGTGACGGCGTTCCTCTGGTCGTCCGACATGGGCAGCCAGACCTTCGTGGGCGGCGACCTGCCGCAACAGGAGGCGGCGAGCTTCACCGACCTGATCTACGAAACGGCCGACACGCCGATCAGCGTGGCCGTGCAGTCTAACCGGGAGTGGGAGGCGCTGACGCGCGGCCTGTCGCAGCCGGGCTGGCTGGAGGACGCTCGCTTCCGCACGCCGGCGCTCCGGCAGCAACACATCAACGAGCGCCTGACCCTGACGCAGGAGGTGCTCCGCACGCGCCCGGCGGCCGAGTGGCTGGACGTGCTGACCCGCGCCGGCGTGCCCTGCGCGCCCGTGCTGACCCGCACGCAAACCCTGTCCGACCCGCAGATCCGCGCGAACGGCATTGTGGTGGAGGTGGACCACCCGGCGGCCGGCCGCATCCGGCAGGGCCGGCCGGCGGCGCGCTTCTCCGCCACGCCGCAGGCGATCGGCGCCCCTGCGCCGGGCTATGGCGAGCACACCGAGGAAGCCCTGCTGGAGGCGGGGCTGAGCCGGGCCGAGATCGCGGCGCTGCGCCAGCAAGGCGCCTTCGGACCGGAGCGGGAAGCGGCTTCGTGATCGACTTGCACGATCGGCCGACGACCATGATGGGGTAGGATACGACCATGGACATGCACATCACGTCAGATTCGAGCGTTGCCGACACGATCGCCCCGATTTCCCGCCAGATTTGGGATGCCAAGTACCGCCTGAAGGCGCTCGACGGCACGCCGATCGACCGCACCATCGAGGATAGCTGGCGCCGAGTCGCCCGCGCCTTGGCCGCGGCGGAGACCGAGCCGGATCGCTGGGAGGCGCCGTTCTACGAGGCCTTGCGAGACTTCCGTTTCCTGCCGGCTGGGCGCATCGCCTCGGGCGCCGGCTCGGACCGCCGGGTCACGCTGTTCAACTGCTTCGTCATGGGCGACATCGGCGACGACCTCGGCAGCATCTTCGACCATTTGCGGGAGGCCGCCCTGACGATGCAGCAGGGCGGCGGCATCGGCTACGATTTCTCCTCCCTGCGGCCGAAAGGCGCCCCGGTCCGGGGGGTGGGCGCCGACGCGTCCGGGCCGCTGTCCTTCATGGACGTCTGGGACGCGATGTGTCGCACGATCATGTCGGCCGGCGCCCGCCGCGGCGCGATGATGGCCACCATGCGCTGCGACCACCCCGACATCGAGGCGTTCATCGCCGCCAAGCGCGAGGCCGGGCGGCTGCGCAACTTCAACCTGTCCGTGCTGGCGACCGATCCGTTCATGGCGGCGGTCGAGGCGGACGCCGATTGGGACCTGGTGTTCGGCGGCCGGGTCTACCGCACGGTGCGCGCGAAGGCGCTGTTCGACGCCATCACCCGCGCGACCTACGACTATGCCGAGCCGGGCGTGATTTTTATCGACCGCATCAACGCCCGCAACAACCTGCATTACTGCGAGACCATCCACTCCACCAACCCGTGCGGCGAGCAACCCCTGCCGCCGTACGGCGCCTGCCTGCTCGGCTCCATCAACCTGGCTCGGCTGGTGCGCGACCCTTTCACGCCGGGCGCCCATGTCGACGAGGCCGAGCTGGCGGAGCTCGTGGCCGTGGCGGTCCGGATGATGGACGACACGATCGACGTGTCCGGCTTCCCGCTGGAGGCCCAGCAACGCGAAGCCATCGCCAAGCGCCGGATCGGCCTGGGGATGACCGGGCTGGCCGACGCGCTGATGATGACCGGGCTGCGCTACGGCGCGCCGGAGGCCGCGGAGCAGGCCAGGGCGTGGGCGGCGACGATCGAGCGTGCGGCCTACGCCGCCTCCGCCCGGCTGGCTGCGGAGAAAGGCGCGTTCCCGCTGTACGACCGGGAGCCGTTCCTGGCCGGGGAGACGGTGCGCGGGCTGGATGCCGACGTGCGGGCGCTGATCGCCGAGCACGGCATCCGCAACGCGCTGCTGACCTCGGTGGCGCCGACGGGCACGATCTCGCTGGTGGCCGACAACGTGTCGTCCGGGGTGGAGCCGGTGTTCGCGCTGGCCTACACGCGCAAGGTGCTGCAGCCGGATGGCACGCGCACGGAGGAGGAAGTGTCGGACTACGCGCTGCGACGGTTCCGCGCGCTGCGGGGCGAGGCCGAGCCGTTGCCCGCGCACTTCGTCACCGCCCAAGACCTGACGCCCGCCGAGCATGTCCGCATGCAGGCGGCTGTGCAGCGCCACGTCGACAGCGCGATCAGCAAGACGGTGAACGTTCCGGAGGACATCGGCTTCGAGGCGTTCCAGGCGGTCTACCTCGACGCCTACCGCTCCGGTTGCAAGGGCTGCACCACGTATCGTCCGAACGCCATCACCGGGTCGGTGCTGGAGGTGAAGCCGCCGGCGCCCGCGGTCGCGGCCGAGGCGATCCCGCCGCAGGGCGCCGGGACGATCGACCTGATGGTGCGGCCGGACAAGGTCGTGGGCGCCACCTACAAGCTGCGCTGGCCGGACAGCGAGCACGCGATGTACGTCACGGTGAACGACATCGAGCTGGACGGCATGCGGCGGCCGTTCGAGGTGTTCGTCAACAGCAAGAACCTGGAGCATTACGCCTGGGTGGTGGCGCTGACCCGCATGATCTCCGCCGTGTTCCGCCGCGGCGGCGAGGTGGCGTTCGTGGCGGAGGAGCTGAAGCAGGTGTTCGACCCGCGCGGCGGCCAGTGGAGCAACGGACGCTACGTGCCGTCGCTGGTGGCCGCGATCGGCGAGGTGCTGGAGCGCCACATGCGCGAGACCGGGTTCCTGGCGGCGGCCGACCTTCCGCCAATCGCGCAGGTGGTCGCCGGTCCTACGGCCGGCGTGCTGGGCCCGCTCTGCCCCAAGTGCAGCCAGCCCGGCCTGGTGAAGGAGGCCGGGTGCCTCAGCTGCATGCACTGCGGCTGGTCCAAATGCGGCTGAACGCCGCGGCCGGCAGGGTTTCAGGGAGCGCGCCATGCCCCACGTCGACCGGCCGGGCTGCCGACTGGCCTACCGGCTTCTCGATGTCACCCCTCCATGGGTCGAGGATCCGGAAACGATCGTCTTCCACCACGGCGTAAGCGTCACCGCCGAACTGTGGAGCGACTGGCTCCCGGTGGTCTGCAACGCCTACCGCATCGTGACCTTCGACACGCGCGGCTTCGGCCAATCGTCTCCCCATGCCTTGGACGTGCCGTGGTCGATGGAACTGATGGTTGGCGATCTCATGGCCGTCGCGACAGCGGCCGAGTTGACGCGGTTCCACCTAGTCGGAGAGTCCGCAGGCGGCACCGCGGCGTTGGCTGCAGCCATCTCCCACCCGGAACGGATCGCAAGCCTCACCGTGAGCAATGCCGCCGACAATGGGACGGTCATCCAGAATGTCCGCGGGGTCTGGAGCGAACGGCTGGGGCAAGCCGGGCGGGATGCCTGGGTCGACCAGATGATGGAATGGCGCTTCTTCCCCGACGGTTTGCCGAAGCCGAAGCATGATTGGTTTCGCCACCAGCAGGCCACCTGCTCCGCCGAGGCTACGACGGGGATCGCCGCCCTGCTGCTAAGGACCGATCTCTCGGACCAGGTGTCCCGGATCAAGGCGCCGACGTTGATTCTCAGCCCGGATTCCAGTCCGTTCATCCCGGTCCGCTTCGCCGCCGACCTCCATGCCAGGATGCCCGGTTCGGAACTGCAGGTCCTCCCGCATGCGCGACACGGCCTGCCGCTCTCGCATGGCCGCGAGTGCGCCGCCGCCCTGCTGGAGTTTCTGAAACGGAGGGTTTGACCGTGGAGCTGGGCCGGATCGCACAACTCGTGCTGTGATCGCCGGACTTGATCCGGCCACCCAAGCCGCGCCCCCGGCGCCATAGCGCCCCTACTCGGACCACCTTTTCGCGCGTACCGCGCGGGTGCCCGGGTCAAGCCCGGGCATGACGGTTGGTTGCGTCGAGGCGCCAAAGACAAGCGAACCTGACAGCCGTGGGTAAAGCCCTGGCGTGACGGGCTTTGTGGCCTGTCGCCGCGAGGAGCGCGGCGGCTAGTCCGAGATCACCACGTCACCCCAGCAAGCGGGCGGAGGCCAGGGCGGCGCCATCGGCCAGCGCCCGCAACTTGGCCCAGACCACGTCCTCAGCCACGCGGCCCATCCCGGCCGACGTGTCGAAACCGCAATCGGTGCCGGCGATCACCCGTGTCGGATCGCCGACCATTTGCGCCACCCGCTCCAATCGGTCCGCGACCACCTCCGGGTGTTCGACGAAATTGGTCAACACGTCGATCACCCCGGCGACGATGACCTGGTCGTCCGCCAGCGGCAGCTGCTTGAGCAAGCGGATCTCGTGCGCATGCCGGCAGTTCGCGAACGGCAGCACCAGGCCGCCGACATTGGTCTTCAGCACCGCGGGCAGGATGTCTTCTAGCGGAACGTCGCAATCGTGCGGCGCCTCGTAGTTGCCCCAGCATACGTGCATCCGCACCCGGTCGCGCGGGATGTTCACCAGCGCGGCGTTGATCGTGGCGACCACCTGCTCCACGAAATCCAGGAACTCCGTCAGGGGCCGGTCCTGGAACGAGATGTGCCGCTCCAGCGCCAGGTCGGGACAGTCGAGCTGCAGCAGAAAGCCGTTGGCGACGATTGCCTCGTACTCCACCTGCAACGCCGCGCCCAGCGCCGCCATGTAGGCCGCGTCCGTGTCGTAGTGCTCGTTGCGTATGGCGGCGGCGATGATGCCGGGCGAGGGCGCGGTCAGGAACGGCTCCACGAAACCATGCTCCAGCGCGTCCAACTCGGCGCGGAAATCGTCGCATTCGGCTTTGACCAGGGAGGGCTTCACGTATTTGACCTCGCCGATCACCTTCGGCGGCAGGAAGTTGCTGACCGCTTCGCGACCCACGGCCTGGTCGGCGAGCATCTGCTTGAAGGCGGGATACTTCTCGACGTCGGCGCGATTCCAGCGCTTCCACGTGCCGCCGAACCCGCTCATGCGATGGCGGACGTGGAGGAAGAAGCCCTCCCGCTGCTGTTCCCCGTTGTTGCCGATGTCAATGCCGGCCTCGATCTGCTTCGGCACCACCCAGTGCAGCGCATCCTTGCCGGCGCGCTCGACCTCCGCAGGGTCGACGGCCTCGCCGCGGGATTGCCTGGCGTATAGCCGCGTCAGCGCCGCCGGCCGGGGCAGGCTTCCGGTGTGGGTGGTCAGGATGCGATCGGTGCTGCGCTGCATGGTCCGGACGTTCTTGTTGGGGGCAGCCAAGCTCGGGGTTGGCTCTGCGCGTGTCAATCGGCGGCCCAGGAAGCGTGCCGGGAAACATCCCGATTGACCCGACGCCGTTTCCGTCCATTTGATGCCGCCGCAATGCCGGGCCGAACCGGCTGGCAGGGAGAAGCGATGCCGATCAAGCGCAGGCTGTTCAACGTCGGGGCCGTGGCGACCCTGGCGACCGTGGCGTCGCGCGGCGCCCGGGCGGCGGAGTTCACCCTGCGGTTCGGCCACGGCTACCCGTCCACCCATCCGCTGAACGTGCGCGCAACGGAGGCGGCGGCGCGCATCAAGGAGGACACCAAGGGCCGCGTCGTCATCCAGATGTTCCCGGACAGCCAGTTGGGCGGCGACAGCGACCTGCTGAGCCAGCTCCGCTCCGGCGCGCTGGACATGTTCAGCACCGGCGGACTGATCCTCTCGACGCTGGTCAAGGTTGCATCGATCAACGGGATGGGCTTCGCCTTCGCCGACTACGACAAGGTCTGGCCGGCCATGGACGGCGACGTCGGCGCGGTCATACGCGAGGGCTTCGCCAAGGCCGGGCTGCACGCGTTCAACACCTGGGACAACGGGTTCCGCCAGGTCAGCAACAGCAGGAAGCCGATCGCCAGCCCGGAGGATCTCCACGGCATGAAGATCCGGGTGCCGGTCAGCCCGATTTACGTCTCGATGTTCAAGGGGCTGGGGGCTGCGCCGACCAGCATCAATCTCGGCGACACCTACTCCGCCTTGCAGACGCATATCGTCGACGGGCAGGAGAACCCGCTGATCGTGATCAACACGACGAAGTTCTACGAAGTGCAGAAGTTCGTTTCGATGACCAACCACATCTGGGACGGGTCATGGGTGTTGGTGAACGGCGATTCCTGGAAGGCGATCCCGGCCGACCTGCAGGCGATCGTCACCCGGCATGTCGACGCCTCCGGGCTCGACGAGCGCGCCGACATCGCTCGGTTGAACGCGTCGTTGCGGGACAGCCTGGCGCAGCGCGGCCTGGCGGTGAACACGGTGGATCCGGAGCCGTTCCGCGAGCAGTTGCGCAGCGCGGGCTTCTACGACGATTGGAAAAAGCGTTACGACCCGAGCGCCTGGGCCGCGCTCGAGCGGTATGTCGGCAAGCTCGCCTGATCGTCGCCGCCTTAGGAGAAACCATGGCAGAACTCCCCGTGCTGCGCGCCGCCGTGCTGCGCCCCGCCACCCTGCCCGCCGCGGACCGGGGCGGCGGCAATCGGACCATTCCCCTGGTGGGGCCGGGCTGCGGCGCGCAACAGCTGCTGAACGGCATCACCGTCATCGCGGCCGGGTCGCAGATCAACGAGCATTTCCACAATTGCGAGGAGAGCGTGATGGTGCTGGATGGCGCCGCCATCGCCGTTCTCGACGGCGCGGAGCATCCGATGGGACCCGGCGACACCGCCTGGGTTCCCGCCAACGTGCCGCACTTCTTCCGCAACGCGTCGCGGGCCGATCCGCTGCGGATCTTCTGGACGTACGCCGACGCGCACGCCACCCGCACGTTGGTCGCAACCGGGGAGACCCGGCCGATCGCGGCAGAGCACGCCGCGCTCCGATGAGCGAGATCTTCCCTGGCGCCGTGTTGCGGGACTTCACGGCGCGGGCGCTGCGGCAGGCAGGGCTGCCGGATGCCGATGCGGAGACGGTTGCCGGCTTGATGCTGGAAGCGGACCTGGTCGGGGCCGATGCGCACGGCATTTTCCGCCTGCCGCAATACGTGCAGCGCTTGGCGGCGGGCGGCGTCAATCCGCGGCCCGACATCCAGGTCAAGCGCACCGCGCCCGCAACCGCGATGGTCGATGGCGACAACGGCATGGGGCACCTGGTCATGGCCCGCGCCGCCGAGACGGCGGTCGAACTAGCCAGGGAATGCGGCGTCGGCTGGGTCGGAGCGACCCGGTCCAACCATGCCGGGCCAGCCTCGATCTATGCCGCCATGCCGCTGGCGGCCGGCATGGTGGGGCTGTACTCGGCCGTAGCCAGCGCCAACCACATGGCGCCGTGGGGTGGCACGGACCTGCTGCTGGGCACCAATCCGCTCGCGATCGCGGTGCCCGCCGGAACGGAGCCGCCGGTCATCCTCGACGTCGCCACGACCGTCGTCTCCTACGGCACGATCAAGTCGCACGCCCTGCGCGGCGTCGAGCTGGCGGAGGGTTGGATGATCGACCGCAAGACGGGCGAACCCTTGACCGACCCGAAGCGCACGGCGGAGGGCGTGTTGCTGCCGATCGGCGGGTACAAGGGCGCCGGGCTGGCGCTGGTGCTGGGGCTGCTGGCGGGAACGCTGAACGGCGCGGCGGTCGGCGCCGACGTCGTGGACTTCAACGCGGACGACGCGACGGCCGCCAATACCGGACAATTCATCATCGCGCTGGACATCGCGCGCTTCACCGACCCGGTCACCTTCGCCGCCGCCGTTGACCGGCACGTGCGGGAGCTGAAGGCGAGCGCCTTGCTGCCCGGCGTGATGTCGATCCGCCTACCCGGCATGGAGCGCGCGACACGGCGCGCGCAACGCAGCAGCGAGGGCGTTCCCCTGCCCGGCCCCGTGCTGGACAGGCTGAACGCGCTGGGCGCACGGCTCGGGATCGGCGGTCTGGGCTAGCTGTCGCAACGCCGCTTTCAGCCCTGGCGGCTCGACTCGCCCGGCCCGGTGCGTGCATAACCGGGCCATCCCGCATCCTGCGCGGAACTGCAGATAGTGGAATGCCGGACCTTGAAGCCATATCGATCGCGTATCCTCTTCGTTCTCGCCGGCCTGCTGGCAACCCCCCCGGCCATGGCGCAGGGGCTGAGCGGCACCCTGGAGAAGATCAAGGAAACCGGCACGGTCGTCCTGGGCTTCCGCGAGACGTCCATCCCGTTCAGCTACCTCGATGACAACCAGAAGCCCGTCGGATACGCCCTCGACATCTGCATGAAAATCGTCGACGCGGTGAAGACCGAGTTGAACATGCCCGCGCTCAAGGTGCAGACTATGGGCGTCACCTCGTCCAATCGCATCCCGCTGATGGCCAACGGGACGATCGACCTCGAATGCGCGTCCACCACCAACAATGCCGATCGCCAGAAGCAGGTGTCGTTCACCAACACCCACTTCCTGACCGCCAGCAAGTTCGTCGCCAAGAAGTCCAGCAACATTCCCAACATCGACGGGCTGCGGGGCAAGACGGTCGTGTCCGTCGCCGGCACGTCAAACATTGTGCAGCTGAACCAGTTCAACACGACCCGCAAGCTCGGCATCACCGTGTTGGCCGCCAAGGACGTGGTGGAAGCGTTCCTGATGGTGGAGACCGACCGCGCCGTCGCGTTCGTCATGGACGACGTGATCCTGAGTTCGCTGATCGCGGGGTCGAAAGACCCATCGCAGTTCGTGATCAACGACGACCCGTTCAGCAAGCCGGAGCCCTACGGGATCATGCTGCGCAAGGACGACCCGCAGTTCCAGGCCTTGGCCGACAAGGCGACCGCCGCCCTGTACGCCAGCCCGGAGATCGCGACCATCTACGCCAAGTGGTTCTTGGCGCCAGTCCCGCCCAAGGGGTTGAACTACAACGTCCCGATCGCACCGGCACTGCGTTATGAGTTCACTCATCCGACGAACAGCCCGAACCCGGACGACTACCACGGTTGACCCGGCCCTGAGGCCTCCCGCCGGCGCCGCATGAGCTACCACTGGAATTGGAGCATCTTCTGGGACGCGTCCCCGGAAGGCAACGGCACCTATTCCGACATGCTGCTGTCGGGCCTGATGACCACCCTGGCGACGGCGGCCTGCGCGTGGGTCCTGGCGTTCGTCACCGGCTCGGCCGTGGGCATCCTGCGCACGTTGCCGGGCCGGCTGGCGCCGTTGGTCGCCAATTGCTGGATCGAGCTGTTCCGCAACATCCCGCTGCTGGTGCAGCTTTTCCTGTGGTACTTCGTCGTGCCGGAATTCTTGCCCCGCGCGGCCGGAGTCTGGCTGAAGCAGTTGCCCGACGCCGCGTTCTACACCGCGGTGGTGGGGATTGGCTTCTACATGTCCGCCCGCATGGCGGTGCAACTTAGCGCAGGGCTGGGCGCGGTGTCCGCCGGGCAGCGCGCGGCCGGCGCCGCGCTGGGGCTGACGACATCCCAGAACTATCGCTACGTGCTGCTGCCCGTCGCCTACCGCATCATCCTGCCCCCCATGACCACCGACGCGCTCGCCACGCTGAAGAACACCTCGGTCGCGCTGACCATCGGGCTTGCGGAACTCACGGCGCGGGCGCGTTCGATGCAGGAGTTCTCGTTCCAGGTGTTCGAGGCCTACGCAGCCGCCACCGTCGCCTACTGCGTGATCAGCCTGGTCGTCACCCTGGCGGCCAACCTGCTGGAGCGGCGCCTGCGGACGCCGGGTCAGGGCTTAGCGTGACCGGCTTGGGTGCGGCATGACCGGCTTCGACTTCGACGTGATCGAGCGCAGCCTGCCGTACGTGTTCCTGACGGGGATGCGCTTCACGCTCACGCTGACGGCCCTGGCGGCCACGGGGGGCCTGTTGCTGGGCACCCTGCTCGCGCTTCTGCGGCTGTCGGGCAACCGCGCGCTCGGCCTGCTCGCCACGGGATACGTGAACCTGGTCCGCTCACTGCCCCTGGTGCTGGTCATCTTCTGGTTCTTCTTCATGGTGCCCTATTTGGCGCAATGGCTGACGGGCGCGCGGCGTCCCGTCCAGGTCGGCGCGTTCTCCTCCGCGCTCATCACGTTCATCGCGTTCGAGGCGGCCTACTTCTCCGAGATCGTGCGCGGCGGGATCGGCTCGATCGCGCGCGGGCAGAGCCTGGCCGGCCTGGCGATCGGCCTGCGACCCTGGCAGGTGACGTGTTACGTCGTGCTGCCGCAGGTGTTCCGCATCATGGCGCCCGTGATGCTCACCCAGACGATCATCCTGTTCCAGGACACGTCGCTGGTCTACGTGGTGGGCCTGGTCGACTTCCTCGACGCCGCCAGCCAGGTGGCGCAGCGCGATGGACGGCTGGTCGAGATGTACCTGTTCGTCGCCGTGGTCTACTTCGCCATCTCGTTCACCGCATCGCGCGTCGTGGCCCGGCTGCAGGCCGCCATCGCCGTGCCCCGCTGAAGGCGCCTATGACCGACACCGTCATCCAGCTTCAGGGCGTGAGCAAGTGGTACGGGACGCACCAGGTGCTGCGCGACTGCAGCCTGGCCGTTGGCGCGGGCGAGGTGGTCGTGGTGTGTGGACCGTCCGGCTCCGGCAAGTCGACCCTGATCAAGTGCGTGAACGCGCTGGAGCCGATCCAGCAGGGCAGCATCGCCGTCGCCGGGGTGCGCCTCGGGCAGAAAGGCGTGAACCTGCCGAAGCTGCGGTCCCGGGTCGGCATGGTGTTCCAGCATTTCGAGCTGTTCCCGCACATGTCCATCCTGGGCAACCTCATGCTGGGTCAGCGCAAGGTGCTGGGCCGCACCGCCGCCGAGGCGACGATCAAGGCGAACGCGCTGTTGGAACGGGTCGGCATGGGTGGTTTCGCGGCCAAGTACCCGGGCCAGCTCTCGGGCGGCCAGCAGCAGCGGGTCGCCATCGCCCGCGCCCTGGCGATGGACCCGGTCGTGATGCTGTTCGACGAACCCACTTCCGCCCTGGACCCCGAGATGGTGAGCGAGGTGCTGGACGTCATGGTGGAGCTCGCTCGCAGCGGGATGACCATGATGGTCGTGACGCACGAGATGGGCTTCGCACGCAAAGTGGCCGGCCGGGTCGTATTCATGGATGGCGGCGAGATCGTGGAAGACACCCCCAAGCAACGGTTCTTCGAGGGCGCGCAAACCGAGCGAGCAAGGACCTTCCTTTCGAAGATCTTCGTGCATTGAAGCGTCCACTCAGCCCATGCGCTCATTGAGCATGGGGAAGCCGCGCTGATGCCAGACCGGGTAGGCCGGCGTGACCTCGCTCGCCGCGTCGAGCGCCGCCACCTGGTCCGTGGTAAGCTGCCAACCAACCGCGCCGATATTCTGCACGAGCTGCTCCTCGTTGCGGGCGCCTATGATGACGCTCGAGACCGTCGGCCGCCGCAGCAGCCAGTTCAGCGCCACTTGCGGGATGGTCTTGCCCGTTTCCGCCGCCACCGCGTCCAACGCGTCGACGATGCGGAACAGCCGTTCATCGTCGTATTGCGGCCCGGTGCCGGCGATGTCGTGCGCCCGGCTGCCCGGCTGGGCCGGCTGGTTGCGCCGGATCTTGCCGGTCAGCTTGCCCCACCCGAGCGGGCTCCACACCACGGCGCCCACGCCCTGGTCGCGGCCGAGCGGCAGCAGCTCCCACTCGTAGTCACGGTTGAGCAGGGAGTAGTACGCCTGGTGCGCCACATAGCGCGCGTATCCATGGCGGTCCGACGCCGCGAGCGACTTCATCAGGTGCCAGCCGGAGAAGTTCGAGCATCCGACGTAGCGGACCTTGCCGCTGCGGACGAGCTGGTCCAGCGTGGCCAGCGTCTCCTCGACCGGGGTGTTGTAATCCTGCCCATGCAATTGGAGCAGATCGATATGGCCGACGCCGAGCCGGGTCAGCGAGGCGTCCACCGCCTCCAGGATGTGCTGGCGCGACGAGCCGAAATCGTTCGGCCCCGCCCCCATCGGGAACGTCGTCTTGGTCGAGATCAGCAGGCGGTTCCGCTTGCCGCGGATCGCCTCGCCCAGGATCTGCTCGGCCATGCCCGTCGAATACACGTCGGCGGTGTCGAACAGGCTAACGCCGTGATCGAGGCAGACGTCGATCAGCCGGGACGCGCCGGTGGCGTCCGTTGACCCCCACGCCTTGAAGAAGTCGTTGCCGCCGCCGAAGGTGGCCGTGCCGAACGCAAGGGCAGGCACGCGCAAGCCCGAGTGGCCAAGGCGGTTGAAGTCCATGTCGCTCTCCCGGTTCGTCGACCAGAAACGTAACCTGAACGAGCCCGCTCCGATAGGTGACCGCCGCGGCCCGGAACCGGCCGCGGCGAGCCTGTGCACGCGACGGTGAGAACGACGTCCACATTGCCCCGCGTGGCGTTCGAGTAGGGCAGTCCTTAGCCATCAAACATCCAGTTTGGGTCGGCCGCGGGCGTGGCGCATGGTGACCGACGGAATGTAGAGATTGGCAACGATCCAGGCGATGCGGCATGCTTGAGGTGTTTCTGAATGCGGTGAAGGCAGGACTGTGACAACAGCCTGCAAACTTGGCAGGGAGAATGCGACCATCTCGGCACGACAGGCTTGCATGAGCTGGTTCGAACACTGCGCCGGCATCCCGCGACTCTTGGGCGTTGGCGCTGCGATGGTTGCGTTGACCGCCGCGGTCGCCCCGTCCGCCCATGCGGCGCGCTTCCGCTTGCATTACACCGGCATCGTGTGCCGCGCTGCGCCCTGCGCCGACTGGGATGTCACGGACCAGACCAGCGGGGAGCGGTTCAGCGCCGTTGTCATCCTGCCCGGGCGCGCGGCGGAGGCGGTGGCGGCCGGGCGCGCCGACTACGTCGGCATCGGCACGCGGGGGGAGGTTGCATCGGGCCAACGACGCGCCGCGCAGGTGACCATCACCGAGATTGAAAGCACGGTACCCACCAAAACGCCGTGACACCGCTTATCTCTCTGGCGGGCCGGTATGCCGCACTCGCGATTGGAGCGGCAAGCGCTGCTGAGGGCGCGGTCGACATGGTCAGCCGGGTGGCGGCAGGATCTGGTCGGCTAGCCTGGCGGTGATCTGATCTGCAACGGCCGCGTCGCCTTCACGGCGGGGCGGTTTGCAGATCAAAAGCCGCCTCCAAGGTACCTGTTGCCTTTCAAGTCGGACATCTCATAGCCTCCTATTCGTTGAAGGCGCTTGCAAGGTAAGCCCACCTTGCAAGCGGGGGTCGTGCAAAGGGCAAGCTGTTTTGGGAGGACGGCATGGCAACAACGACATGGAAGGGCGGCGCTGGCAATTGGGACAGCAGCAACTGGAGCACGGGCGCTGCGCCTAACGTTGGAGACACTGCTGTAATAAGCAGCGGCACGGTGGACGTTTCAAACTTCACTGACCAAGCGCTAAGTCTGAACCTTACGGGAGGCGAAATCCACATCACCGGGGAGCTCGGGATCGGCACCTCCACACTAGGCGGCAGGACGGGGTCGATCAGCAATTCCGGCGGAACCATCCTTGTCGACAATGGAGAATTGTCGGCGGGAATGTACATCACCAGCGCAACGGGGACCGTCACCCTGAGCGGTGAGGGCGGGTATAGTTGGGGCGGCGCCAACTCAACTCAGACCATCACGTTCGCGCCGAATTCGGAAAATGCCAGCTTTGATTTTTCGACCGCTTTCGCGGGCAAGATAGCCGGGTTCGGCACGGGTGATTTCATCACCTACACTGGAGGTGGCATAGAGAGCTACACGATCGGCAACGATGTCGTGAGCCTGGTGACCAGCGCCGGCACGCTCGCAATCCATTTCACAGGATCCTACAACTCTTCAAATCTCGCCGTAGTCGGCAATACAATCGAGACCACCGCCGCCTGCTATTGCGCAGGCGCCCTGATTAGGACGATCCGGGGTGACGTTCCTATCGATATGCTGGTGATTGGCGACGAGGTCATCACCGCTTTTGGTGCGGCCAGACCGATCCGCTGGATCGGCCGCCGCAGCTATGCCGGCCGGTTTCTTGCGGCCAACCCGGATGCCCAACCGATCCGCTTCCGCGCCGGCTCGCTCGGCGATGGGCTGCCCCGCCGCGATCTGCTGGTGTCCCCTGAGCACGCCATGTTCCTCGACGGCGTGCTGATCCCGGCCAAGGCTCTGGTGAACGGCGGCATGATAACGCAGGAGCGCGGGCTGGACCGGGTGGACTACTTCCATGTCGAGCTTGACCACCACAGCGTCATCTTGGCCGAAGGCGCGCCATCCGAAAGCTTCTTGGAAGATGGCAACCGCGGGCAGTTCCAAAACGCGGCCGAGCACGCCGCGCTGTATCCGGACGCGCCTGCCCCAGGCGATCGTTGCGCGCCGTGGGTGGATTGCGGGGCCGAGCTCGAGGCGGTCCGCCATCGGCTGGCCGAGGTGGCGGGAAAGGTCGCGCTGGCAGCCTAGCGCGACTGCTGGCCCCTCGAGGGTCGAAGCTGCGGCACTGGCTGTGGCTTCCACCCCGCGATCACCCTGGCGCACTGCCGCGCCGCCTCCGCGCCGACGCCCGAGAACAGCCGGCGCAGCTCCACCGCAGCGGACAGCTCGCCGTCCTGCTCGTAGGCGGCGCGGATCGTGGTCGCCTCGGCTTCGGTGACGCTGAACATGGCTACATCTTCGTCCAACGATCGACCTGCTGCGCCAGCGCCAAGTAGCCTCGCGTTCCAGCCTTGGTCAGGTAGTCCACCGGCGACGCCCCGCAGAGCAGCGGCGAGGCATTGCCGGTCGTCATCCACCTGCCAACGTCGGCGGAGTGCAGGCCGGCGTCGATCGCGATCAGGCACTCGACCCGGGCTAGCTGGTCGGGCGTCAGCGACCCGGCCGACCAGCTCACGCCGGTCAGCATGCGCCACCCGCGCGCCGGGGCGAGCTTCCACTGCCGCATGAGATCGGTGAACGCCGCGATGCCGCCGGTGGACGATAGGGCGGGCCTGAGCGGCTCGACACGCGCGGCAAGACGCTTGGTGGAAGGCTGCGCCTTGTAGGGCGCCACGCTCTTGCTGGGCGGCCTGGCGTAGACGATGCGGGCGGGGCGATCAGACATGCTGGAGCAAATCGCGATCGAGGCAGGGAAGTCCATGCCAAGGTTGCAGCCCGAATCGTCCAGGGGGCATCAGGGCCGACGCCGAGAGGACTGGCGGCGTTTGGTGTTTGAGGCCCGTTGCAGACGGCTGCGCTTGGCCGTGATCGCCGGGTTGTGACAGCCGTCCGTTCCACTGTTGGCAGCCGAGTGAGACGACGCCCGGCGCTCTTGGAAGACGCAATCATATCTGGATGCGCTATCCAATGCATCGCGACGCGAGATGATCGCCGCCTACTTCGGCGGCGTGGCTGCTTCGCCAACTCCCGGACCGCCAGACGTCGTCTGTGTTCCGCCTGGCGTTGCCGTCGTCGTTGACAGCGCACCAGGAGAAGTCTGCGCGGGACCAGTCGAAGGCACGGGCGTTGTGCGCACGAACGCTTCACCTGGGTTTGCTGACGTGGAGCCGCTTGGATACGCAGGCCGGGATTGCGGTCCGGTCTCGGCGTTCGACGAGCCCGCCGGAAGCGAGTTGGGTGTCGTCGCGGTGCTCGATAGGCTTTGACCCCCGGCGCCGAGCCCGTCCCGGCTTTGTGTCGGACCTTGCGCGCCAACGGACAGCGGCGCGGCAACGAGCACGGCGGCGGCAAAGATGACTGTGCGAACCATGGTTCGTCTCCTTTGTTACTCTACGGCGTTCAGGACGAAATGGTTCCGCCACATGGTGGCTGCGCGCTCGTTCACCAACGAGGCCGCCGCCTGGCGCGCGATCGTGGGCGGGACGAACACCGACGCCCGATGAAACCCACCAGCTTGTCGCACTCTCCCATAAGAGGGCTAGCTGACGAGCAACTCGTTGAGAACTATGCAATGTCCCCGGCGGGATTCGAACCCACGGCCCCAGGATTAGGAATCCTGTGCTCTATCCTGCTGAGCTACGGAGACACCACGCCGTTCTAGCCTAGCGCGCGCAAGCCGTCACCACTAGGCGCGCGGCCCCAGCCGGCGCAGACTCGCCCCCAACAAGCGTGAAAGGCGGCCAGAGCGGCCGGCGCGGATGCAACCCGAAGACGAGAACCAAGCAACGCTTCACGGCGGTTTGTTGACGCTGGATAGCCACATCGACATTCCCTGGCCCGATCCGCCGGACCCGTTCACTGAAACGAAACGCCGGGTCGACATCGGCAAGATGACGGCCGGCGGCCTGCGCGTGGGCTGCTTCGCCGCCTATGTGCCACAGGGTCCGCGCACGCCGGAGGGCTGGGACGGCGCGTGGACCCGCGCGACATCCATGCTGGGGGCGATCAACGCGATGGCCGGGGAGCGGAAGGGCCTGCGCGCCACCGTCGCCACCAGCGTGGCCGCGATCCAAGCGGCGGCCGCGTCGCCCGGCATCGTCGTTGTCCCAGTGGTCGAGAACGGCCACGCGCTGGGCGAAGATCCGGGCCGCCTGGACCAGCTGCGCGCGATGGGCGCGCGCTACCTCACCCTCACCCATAACGGCCACAACGCGCTGGCCGACAGCAGCAACCCGCGAACCGACCTGGGCGACGGCGAGACGCTGCATGGCGGCCTCAGCGCGCTGGGCCGCGAGGTCGTGGCGGGGCTGAACCGGCTCGGCATGCTGGTTGACGTCAGCCACGTGTCCAAGGCCGCGATGATGCAGGCGGCGCAGCTCTCCCGCACCCCCATCGTCGCCACGCATTCCTGCATGCACGCGCTCTGCCCGGTGCCGCGCAACCTGGACGACGAGCAGTTGGACGTGCTGCGCGACACCGGCGGACTGGTGCAGATCACCGCCGTCGCCTCGTTCCTGCGGCCCCGCGGCCGGCAGGATGTGGTGAGCGTCGCCGACTACGTGGACCACCTCGACTATGCGGTGCGCCGCTGCGGGGTCGCGCATGTCGGCATCAGCTCGGACTTCGACGGCGGCGGCACGCTGGTCGGGTGGCGGGACGCGTCGGAGAGCGCCAATCTCACGGCCGAGCTGGTCCGCCGCGGCTACGACGCATCGGAGATCGCCGCGCTTTGGGGCGGCAACTTCCTGCGGCTGATGAGCCTCGCGGAGGCGGCGGGACCGGCGGAGACGGCCGCCGCATGACCATCGCGGCGCTCGGTCCTTGGCTGCAGTGGACCAAGTCGTTCCACGTCATCTCGGTCATCGCCTGGATGGCGGGGCTGTTCTACCTGCCGCGGCTGTACGTGTACCACTGCCAGGTGACGCGCGGCTCGGAGGCGAGCGAGCGATTCAAGGTGATGGAGCGGCGGCTGCTGAAGCAGATCACCACGCCGGCGATGATCGCGACCTGGGGGTTCGGCCTGCTGCTGGTGATGACGCCGGGCGCGGTGGATTGGGGGGCGACCTGGTGGCATGTGAAGCTGACCGGGGTGGTGTTGATGAGCGGCTTCCACGGCGCCATGTCGAAATGGCGGCGTGATTTCATGGAAGACCGCAATGTCCGTCCGCAACGGTTCTACCGGTTCGCTAATGAAGTGCCGACGGTGCTGATGGTTATCATCGTCTTCATGGCGATCGTCCAACCGAACTGACCTGCGGGCGAACTGAGCAGCGGGCGAACTGAGCAGCGGGCGAACTGATTCGCCGGCTTGATTTGACTGCTGGGTCATGGCGTGCCTATGTCTATCCGCGCGTCGCGGCCGTTCTGGTCCGGCATGTCCTCGCCAAACTCGTCTGGTTGTCGCGCGCGCCCTTAGTGGCCGCTTGTTGGACCGGACAAACGGCTCACCCTTCCGCTGCCGAGGCCCCCGATGCATCTTGCCGAACTCAAGGCAAAAACTCCCTCCGACTTGCTCTCGTTCGCCGAATCGCTTCACATCGAGAACGCATCCAGCCTGCGCAAGCAGGACATGATGTTCGCCATCCTCAAGAACCTGGCCGACAACGAGCAGGCGATCCACGGAGAGGGCACGCTGGAGATCCTCTCCGACGGGTTCGGCTTCCTGCGCAGCGCTCAGGCCAACTACCTTCCCGGACCCGACGACATCTACATCAGCCCGAGCCAGGTGCGCCGCTTCGCCTTGCGCACCGGCGACAGCGTCGAGGGCCAGATCCGCGCGCCGAAGGACGGCGAGCGCTATTTCGCCCTGCTGAAGCCGAACACGATCAACTTCGAGCCGCCGGACGCCGTCAAGCACCGCATCAACTTCGACAACCTCACCCCGCTGTATCCGGACCGCCGGCTCAAGATGGAGGTCGAGAACTTCCAGTCCGTCGCCAAGGGCCCCGGCAAGGACCTGACGCCGCGGGTGATCGACCTGATCGCCCCGATCGGCATGGGCCAGCGCGCGCTGATCGTGGCGCCGCCGCGCACCGGCAAGACGGTGATGCTGCAGAACATGGCCACCGCCATCGCCGCCAACCACCCCGAGGCGTTCCTGATCGTCCTGCTGATCGACGAGCGGCCGGAGGAGGTGACCGACATGTCCCGCTCGGTGAAGGGCGAGGTCGTCGCCTCCACCTTCGACGAGGCGGCAACGCGCCACGTACAGGTGACCGAGATGGTGCTGGAGAAGGCCAAGCGCCTGGTCGAGCACAAGCGCGACGTGGTGATCCTGCTGGACAGCATCACCCGGCTGGCCCGCGCCTACAACACCGTGGTGCCCAGCAGCGGCAAGGTGCTGACCGGCGGCGTGGATGCCAACGCGCTGCAGCGGCCCAAGCGGTTCTTCGGCGCGGCGCGCAATATCGAGGAGGGCGGCAGCCTGACCATCATTGCCACCGCGCTGATCGACACCGGCAGCCGGATGGACGAGGTGATCTTCGAGGAGTTCAAGGGCACCGGCAACAGCGAGATCATCCTGGACCGCAAGCTGTCGGACAAGCGCACCTTCCCCGCCATCGACATCACCAAGAGCGGCACCCGCAAGGAGGAGCTGCTGGTGGAGCGCGGCATGTTGTCCAAGATGTGGGTGCTGCGGCGGATCCTGAACCCGATGGGGACGACGGACGCGATGGACTTCCTGTTGGACAAGCTGAAATACAGCAAGACCAACCAGGACTTCTTCGACGCTATGAATACTTGAGAGTCCGCTAGGCCCGATCTGGGGTCTGGCTGCGCGCTCCTGCTCTTAGCAGCGTGGTCGGGCGCGAACGGTCCAGCCAATCGTGCGCGATTAGCCCGTGCATGAGGGTCTCGGCGGCAGCTGACCATTCGGTTGCAAACATCAAGATATCCTTATATGACCCGCGCACCCAGCCCAGGACCCCAACCCATGCCCGATGCCAATATTCCGACCGACTACAAAGTCCGCGACTTCTCCCTCGCAGGTTGGGGCCGCAAGGAGATCGCGATGGCCGAGGACGAGATGCCCGGCCTCATGGCCATCCGCGCCGAATACGGCGCCAGCCAGCCGCTGAAAGGCGCGCGCATCGCCGGGTGCCTGCACATGACCATCCAGACGGCCGTGCTGATCGAGACGTTGACGGCGCTCGGGGCCACGGTGCGCTGGTCGTCGTGCAACATCTTCTCGACCCAGGACCACGCAGCGGCGGGCGTCGCGGCGGCCGGGACCCCCGTGTTCGCCTGGAAGGGCATGAGCGAGGAGGAGTTCTGGTGGTGCATCGAGCAGACCGTGCGCGGGCCGGACGGCTGGACCCCGAACATGATCCTCGATGACGGCGGCGACCTGACCGTGCTGATGCACGACAAGTATCCGGAGATGCTGAAGGACGTGAAGGGCATCTCGGAGGAGACCACCACCGGGGTGC
>CAXTBW010000052.1:0-28557 GCA_964242925.1 uncultured Acetobacteraceae bacterium | reverse complement strand
GCCGAAGATCACGACGCCGACGTTGTCGGTCTCGAGGTTCAGCGCCATGCCGCGCAAGCCGGCGGTCGGGAACTCGACCAGTTCGCCGGCCATCACGTTCTGCAGGCCGAACACGCGGGCGATGCCGTCGCCGACGCTGAGCACCTGGCCGGTTTCGGCCACGTCCTGCTCGCGGTCGAAGCTGGCGATCTGCTTCTTGAGGATCTCGCTGATCTCGGCGGGGCGGATGTCCATGGTGTCAGGCGGCTCCCTTCATCGCGTACTGCAGGCGCTGCAGCCGGGACTTCAGACTGGTGTCGTAGAGGCGGGCCCCGACGCGCACGACGAGGCCGCCGAGCAGGGTCGAGTCGACCGATTCGAGGATGTTGACGTTGCCGTAGCCCGCCTCGATCAGCCGGGCGCGCAGCTGCTCGCGCTGCACGTCGGACAACGGATGAGCGGAGGCGACGGACGCCGTGATGACGCCGCGCTTGTCGGCGACCAGGGTGGCGAACGCGTTGACGATGGCGCGCAGCGTGGCGAGGCGGCGGTTGTTGGCGATGACGCTGACGAAGTCGGACACGGTCTTGCCGAAGCCCTGCTCCTCCAGCACCGCGTGGATCGCGCCGCGCGCCTGCGCCACGTCGATCAGCGGCGAGGACAACAGGCGGCGCAACGGCTCGCTCTGGTCGATGAGGCGGCCGAGGCCGGTCATCTGGTCGACCACCGTGTCCAGTTCCCGTCGCTCGCTGGCGAGGTCGTAGAGTGCTGCCGCATAACGACCGGGCAGGCCGCCGCTTGTGGAAATCGTGCCTTCAGCGGCCACCTAGGGGTCCATCCATGCAACAGGAAACAGGTCCGACGCCCCATGGGGGTGCCGGTGGCGGTCGCCTTACCATGCAGGTTTTAGGCGCGCAACACGATCAGATGGTAATGAAGCTCGGCAACCGGGCCCGCACGGATCGAGCCGCCCGCAACCCGCGCTGGCTTGCCGCCGCCCCGCCCCTTATAACCCGCCGCCATGATCCTGCTCACCGGCGGCGCCGGATTTATCGGCTCGAACCTGAACGCGGCGCTGGCCGAGGCCGGGCGCGAAGTCGCCGTGGTCGACTGGCTCGGCACGGAAGGGAAATGGCGCAACCTGGCCGCCCATCCGCCGGCCCTGCTGCTGATGCCGGACGCGCTGGACCACTTCCTGGCCGCCGAGCCGCCGCTGGAGATGGTGTTCCACCTGGGCGCCATCAGCGCGACCACGGCCACCGACGGCGACCTGACCTGGATGACCAACGTCGAGCTGCCGCTGATGCTGTGGAACTGGTGCGCGGCGCGCCAGGTGCCGTTCATCTACGCATCGTCGGCGGCGACGTACGGCGACGGCTCGGCCGGGTTCGCCGACGACATCGACGCGCTGCGCACGCTCAAGCCGCGCAATTTGTATGGCTGGACCAAGCACGCCTTCGACCTGCGCGTCGCCGGCATGTTGCGCGCCGGCGCGCCGCGGCCGCCGCAATGGGCCGGGCTCAAGTTCTTCAACGTCTACGGGCCGAACGAGTACCACAAAGGGCCCATGGTGTCCGTCGTGAAGGTCAAGCATGACGACGTGCTGGCCGGACACGCGCCCAAGCTGTTCCGCTCGACCCAGCCGGGCGTGGCGGACGGCCAGCAGATGCGCGACTTCATCTGGGTCGGCGACGTGGTGGACGTCATGCTCTGGCTGCTCGCCAACCCGGGCGTGAGCGGCCTGTTCAACGTCGGCTCGGGGAGCGCCAGGTCCTACCAGCACCTGGCCGAGGCGGTGTGCCGCGCCTCCGACGTGCCGGAGCGGATCGAGTTCGTGGACATGCCGGCCGGGTTGCGCGGCGGCTACCAATCCTACACCCAGGCCGATATCGGCCGCCTGCGCGACGCCGGGTATGGCGGGCAGTTCACGGTGCTGGAGGAAGGCGTGCGGCGATACATCCAGGACTATCTGGCGACTGCGGAGCCCTACCGGTGACCTCCGTGCTGACCTTCCCGGACTTCGACCCGACCCTGTTGCGGATCGGACCGCTCGCCATACGCTGGTATGCGCTGGCCTATATCGGCAGCCTGCTGCTGGGCTGGCGGATCATGCGGCGCCTGGTGCTGCGCCCGCCGGTGGTCGCCACGCAGGCGCAGACCGACGACTTCCTGACCTGGGCGACGCTGGGCGTCGTGCTGGGCGGGCGGCTCGGCTACGTGTTCTTCTACCAGCCTAGCCGCTTCCTCGCCGACCCGGCATCCGCCTTCGCGGTGTGGGAGGGCGGCATGAGTTTCCATGGCGGCACGTTGGGCGTGGTGGTGGCCCTGGTGCTGTACTGCCGGTCGCAGCGCATCCCGCTGCTGGGCTTCGCCGACCGGATCGCCGTGGTGACGCCGATCGGGCTGGGCCTGGGCCGCTGCGCCAACTTCATCAACGGCGAGCTGTGGGGCCGCCCTGCGCCGGACTGGTGGCCTTGGCGCATGATCTTCCCCCGCGTCGACGAGGTCCCACGCTACCCGAGCCAGCTGTATCAGGCGTTGATGGAAGGCCTGATCCTGTTCGTGGTGATGTGGCTGCTGGCCCGGCGGGAACGGGTGCGCGAACGCTTCGGCGCGCTGACGGGCGTGTTCCTCGTCGGCTACGCGATCGCGCGCAGCACCGGCGAGCTGTTCCGCCAGCCCGACGACTTCCTGGGCTATCTGTGGGAGGGGGCGACCATGGGGCAGTTGCTGTGCGTCCCGATGCTGGTCGCCGGGCTGGCGTTGATCCTGCTCGCCCGGCCCCGCGCGGTCGTCGCAACCGCGTGAGCGAGCGGCTGGACGTGTTCATGGCGCGGGCGAACGCGGCCTACTACGCGGCGCACGACCCGTTCGCCGATTTCACCACCGCGCCGGAGATCACCCAGGCGTTCGGCGAGGTGCTGGGCGCCTGGGCCGCCGTGACGTGGGAGGCGATGGGCCGTCCCGACCCGGTGACCCTGGCGGAGGCCGGCCCCGGCCGCGGCACGCTGATGGCGGACGCCCTGCGCGCGGTCGCCCGGGTGGCGCCGGCGTTTCGCGCGGCGGTGCGGGTGCATTTGGTGGAGACCTCGCCGCGGCTGCGTGCAGTCCAGGCGGCGGCGCTGCCGGACGCGGTTTGGCGCGACCGGGTGGAGGACTTGCCGGCCGGTCCGTTGATCCTGCTGGGCAACGAGTTTTTGGACGCGCTGCCGATCCGACAGTTCGTCCGGCGGGGCGCGGGGTGGATGGAGCGATACGCGGCGGATGGGGAATGGGTCGAAAAGGGCCCTCTCCCTGTGGGAGAGGGCTGGGCGGAACTGCCCAAGGTTCTGCGTGCGATAGTTGGTGGAAAGGCGGTGGAGGGGACGGGGCTTGCCGCCCGGGTAGACTCCGTCGCGCCGACCCCTCACCCGCAAGCGGGAGAGGGAGAAGAAGGAGAGGTGCGGGAAGTGCGTGACCCCGCTCTCGCGCAGCACCTCGGCGAGCGTTTGCGCGCGGACCCGGGCGTGGCGCTGTTCCTCGATTACGGGCCGCTCGCCAGCGGCCCCGGCGACAGCCTGCAAGCGTTGCGCGATGGCCGCCCCGCCGACCCGCTCGCCGATGCTGGCGCCGCCGACCTCACCGCCCACGTGGACTTCGCCGCCTTCGCGCGCGACTCCGGCCTGCCGTCCTACGGCCCGCTGCCGCAAGGCAAGTTCCTCACCCGGCTTGGCCTGTTCGCACGGGTTCACCGCCTGGCGCAGACCCTGCCGCCGCGCGAGGCCGCGCGCATGACCGAGGGCGGCCGCCGCCTCGCCGAGCCGGACCGCATGGGCGGGCTGTTCAAGGCGCTGGCGCTCACGTCGCCGGGCCTGCCGATCCCCGCCGGGTTCGAGGCATGACGCCGCATCTTCGCGCCTCCGGTCTCGATGCCCCCCACGGCTTCTTCACGCGGGAGGGCGGCGTGTCCACCGGGCCGTTCGCCAGCCTGAATTGCAGCCTGTCCGGCGCCGACGACCCGGTTGCGGTCATGGAGAACCGCCGCCGGGTCGCCGCGGCGCTCGGGGTGGATGGCCTCGTCGGCCTCACCCAGGTGCATGGGCCGGACGTCGTGATGGTGGATGCGCCCTGGGCGCCCGGCGCGGGCCCGCGGGCGGACGCGATGGTCACCGCGCGGCCCGGCATCGGCCTCGCCATCGTCACCGCCGACTGCGCGCCCGTGCTGTTCGCCGCCCCCGGCATGGTCGGCGCGGCGCATGCCGGCTGGCGCGGCGCGCTGTCCGGGGTGCTGGAGGCGGTGGTCGCCGCCATGGGGGGAAGCGACGTGCGCGCCGCGATTGGCCCCTGCATCGGCCCGGCCTCCTACGAAGTGGCCGCCGACCTGCGCGACGCGGTGCTGGCGCGCGACCCGGCCGACCGGATGTTCTTCGCCGATGGCCGGCCCGGGCGTTGGCTGTTCGACCTGCCGGGCTACTGCGCGGCCCGGCTGCGCGCGGCGGGCGCCACCGTCGAGGCGCTGGACGCCGACACCCTGCCGGACGCGGCGCGGTTCTTCAGCCACCGCCGCAGGACGCTTGCCGGAGGAGGCGCCATCGGCCATCAGGTGTCGGTCATCGCATGCCCTACATTCCGCTCTTCATCCTTCTCATGATGCTGCTGTTCGTGCTGTTCGGCTGCGTCCTTGGTTAGCGCCCGCGTTTGCGCGTTCCTGCTCGCGGCCGGGCTGGCCGGGTGCGGCGACCTGCCGCAGCCGTTCCTCGGCAACCCCGGCGCCAACGCGCTGCGCCTGGCCCAGCCGCCGCCCTCGCGCCTGGCGATCCCGCTGCCGACCGACTCGCTGCTGACCGACGAGTCGGCCCATGCCTGGTCGTCCGCGCTGGCCACCGCCCTGTTGGCGCAGGAGCTGCCGGCGAGCGCCACCGAGGGCAGCCGCGGCGACTGGAAGCTGCTGTTGACCGCCGCCGTGCAGGGCGCCGCCGTGGTGCCGACCTACACCGTGGTGGACCCGAAAGGCTCGCCGCAGGGCGCCAGCGAGGGGCCTCCGGTGCCCGCGCAGGACTGGGCGGCGGGCCGTCCCGCCACTTTGCAGGCCGCCGCCGACGCCGAGGCGCCGAAAGTGGTGGCGCTGCTCACCGGCATCGAGGCGCGCCGCCAGCGCAGCGACCCGCACAGCCTGCTGAACCGCCCGCCCGTGCTCTACCTGAAAGGCGTCACCGGCGCGCCGGGCGACGGGGACACCGCGCTCGCCCGGCAGATGACCACGCGCCTGCCCGGGCTTGGCGACCTGGTGCAGGACACGGCCAAGGGCGCCGATTTCAGCGTCGAGGGCCAGGTCAAGACCGCGCCGGGCGCCGGCAAGACGGTCCGGGTGGAGATCCAGTGGGTGGTGAACGACGCCCAGGGCCACGAACGGGGCCGCGTCGTGCAGTTGAACGAAGTGCCGCCGGGCTCCCTCGACCTGTACTGGGGCGAGGTGGCCAGCGCCGTCGCGAGCGAGGCGGCCGGCGGCGTGCACGAGGTCGTCGTGCAGGCCAGCGGCCGCGGCAGCCCGCCCTCGCCGCCAAGCGCCTCGCCCGATGGCTGAACCGGCGCCTGATTGCGAGCAGCGCTTGCGCCGCCGCAATCCAGCCGCCGCGAAAGCGCCCCTGGCGCAACGGCGCGAAAGAATGACAGACGCGTGAACGGTTGCTAGAACGAGCCGCCGCTTGGGGTGCGCACGCATGAAGATCGTTGCCTGCAACAGCAACCGGCCGCTCGCCGAGGCGGTGGCCGCCAATCTCGGCATCCCGCTCACCCACGCCTCCATCCGCCGCTTCGCCGACATGGAGGTGTTTGTCGAGATCCACGAGAACGTCCGCGGCGAGGACGTGTTCGTGCTGCAATCGACGTCGTTCCCGGCCAACGACAACCTGATGGAGTTGCTGATCACGTTGGATGCGCTGCGCCGGTCGAGCGCGCGCCGGGTGACGGCGGTGATCCCGTATTTCGGCTATGCCAGGCAGGACCGCAAAACCTCGGCGCGCACCCCGATCAGCGCCAAGCTGGTGGCCAACCTCATCACCGAGGCCGGCGCCAACCGGGTGCTGACGCTGGACCTGCACGCGGGCCAGATCCAGGGCTTCTTCGACATCCCCGTGGACAACCTCTACGCGGCGCCGCTGTTCACCACCGACATCCAGCAGCGCTTCGCCGGCCGCGCGGTGATGATCGTCTCGCCCGACGTCGGCGGCGTGCTGCGGGCGCGCAACCTGGCCTCGCGGCTGAACTGCGACCTGGCGATCATCGACAAGCGGCGCGAGCGGGCCGGCGTGTCCGAGGTGATGAACATCATCGGCGAGGTGGACGGCGCCGACTGCATCCTGGTCGACGACATCTGCGACTCGGGCGGCACGCTGTGCAACGCGGCGGCCGCGCTGATGGCCGGGGGGGCGAACTCGGTCAGCGTCTACGTGACGCATGGCGTGCTGTCCGGCGGCGCGGTGGCGCGGATCGCCGGGTCGCCGATCGAGATGATGACCATCACGGACAGCATCGAGCCGACCGAGGCGGTGCGCGGCGCCGCCAACCTGCGAACCTTCACCATTGCGCCCTTGCTGGCCGAGGCCATGCGTCGCATCAACGACGAGAGCAGCGTCAGTTCGCTGTTCGACTGAGGAGGAGACCACCCGAATGAAGCTGTATTTCTCCCCGGGCGCCTGTTCGCTCGGCATCCACGTCATGCTGGAGGAGATCGGCAAGCCGTACGAGACGGAGCGCGTGAACCTGCAGGATGGCGAGCAGTTCCAGCCGATGTTCGCCGCCGTCAACCCGAAGTCCAAGATACCGGTGCTGAAGCGCGACGACGGCAGCGTGCTGACGGAATACGGCGCGATCGCCAACTGGCTCGGCCGCACCAACCCGGCCGCCGCGCTGATCCCGCACGATCCGGAGGCGGAGACGCGGGCCGTCGAGGCGATCGATTACATCGTGGCGACCATCCACATGCAGGGTTTCGCCCGCGTCGCGCGGCCGATGAACTTCACCCCCGACGAGGCGAACAAGGAGCAGGTGCAGGCGCGCGGGCGGGAAATCTATTGCAAGGGCATGGGCCTGATGAACGCGGCGCTCGCCGGCAAGGAGTGGATTGCGGGCGACTACTCGTTCGCCGACCCGACGCTGTTCTACGCCGCGCGCTGGGCGACCCGCGCCGGGGTGGACCTGCCGACCCACGTCGCCGCGCATTTGGAGCGCATGAAGCAGCGCCCGGCCGTGCGGCGCACCCTGGCCGCGGAGGGCCTATCCTGAGCCTGCCCCAGGGTCTACCACAGCGCGCGTTCTGGTTCCTCCGCCACGGCGAGACGGACTGGAACGCCCAGGGCATCAGCCAGGGCCGGACCGATGTCCCGCTCAATGGGACAGGGGAGGCGCAGGCGGCGGCGGCGGCGCAGATCCTGCGCGGCCGCGGCATCGCCAGCATCGTCAGCTCCCCGCTGCAGCGCGCCCGGGTGACGGCGGAGACGGTCGGCGCCGCGCTGGGGCTGCCGGTGTCGTTTCAGGACGACCTGCAGGAGGTGTCGTTCGGCGTGCACGAGGGCACCATCCAGGCGGCGCACTGGTTCACCGCCTGGATCGCCGGCGAGTCGACCCCGGAAGGCGGCGAGAGCTTCGCCGACCTGCGCCGCCGCGCCGTCGCCGGGGTGACGGAAGCGCTGGCCCATGCGCCGCCGGTGCTGGTGGTGGCGCACGGCGCGTTGTTCCGGGCGTTGCGCGCGGAGATGGGCCTGCCGATCGACGTGCGCACGCCGAACGCGCTGCCGTTGTTCTGCGAACCGGGCCCGCCGTGGACGCTGACCGCGGCGACGTGACGCCTTCCGCCATGCCCTGGCATCACGGTGCGGGAGTTCGGACGCGCCACGCGAGACCGGAGTGGCGCGTAGTCGCAGCATGAACCCTGACAGGCGCGTACGAACCGCCTAGGCTGCGCGCGTGCTGACAGACCTCCCCAATATCCTGACGCTGTCGCGGATCTGCGCGATCCCGGTGCTGGCCGCCTGCGTGTCGGCGCGCACTCCCGCCGGCGATCTGTTCGCCACGCTGGTGTTCATCGCCGCCGGCATCACCGATTGGCTCGACGGCCATCTGGCGCGCACCCGGCGGCAGCAATCGGATCTCGGCCGCATGCTGGACCCGATCGCCGACAAGCTGCTCGTCGGGGCGACGCTCATCCTGTTGGCGGGCGGCGGCCGGCTGCCGAACGGCGCGCTATATGCCGCCATCGTCATCCTGCTGCGCGAGATCCTGGTCAGCGGACTGCGCGAGCACCTGGCGGGGTTGCGCGTCGGTCTGCCGGTGACGCGATTGGCGAAATGGAAGACCGGTTTCCAGATGGGCGCGCTCGGCACGTTGCTGGCGGGCGACGACGTCGCGCAATTGCTGCACGTGCCGCTCCCGGTCGCGACGATCGGCGCGACCATGCTGTGGATCGCCGCCGCGCTGACCCTGCTGACCGGCTGGGACTACCTGCGCGCCAGCCTCCGGCACGTGGGCGAGCAGCCGGTGGGCGAGCAGCCAGCCGGCCCGGGCGCGCGACCTTGACGGCGCGGCCGGCCGTGCTCGGCATCGCCGGCTGGTCGGGCGCCGGCAAGACCACCCTGATCGAGGGCGTGCTGCCCCACCTGATCGCGGCGGGGCTGAGCGTGTCCACCGTCAAGCACGCGCATCACGGCGTGGAACTGGACCAGCCCGGCAAGGATAGCTGGCGGCATCGCAAGGCCGGGGCGCGCGAAGTCCTGCTCGCCGCCCCCGGGCGATGGGCGCTGCTGCACGAGGAGCCGGATGGCCTTCCCGACAGCCAGTGGGATCTGCCGGGCTTGCTCGCCCGCATGACGGCGGTGGACCTGGTGCTGGTGGAGGGCTTCCGCCGCGACCCGATCGCCAAGCTGGAGGTGTTTCGCCCGGCGCTTGGCAAGCCGGCGCTATGGCCGGACTGGCCGGACGTGGCCGCGGTTGCGAGCGATGCGCCTATCCCGGGTTGCAGCCGTCCCGTCATGCCGTTGGACGACCATTGCATTATTGCATCATGGGTTGTTGCATTCGTGCACGCCGCGTTGTCGGCGGCTTGAGCCGGGCGCGTCAGCGAGGCAATGTCCCGCCGACCCGGCCCCAGGCCGCTTGAGGAGCCTCTGCCCGATGCGGCGTCCCGTACTAGTCTGCTTGCCTGTCCTTTGTGCGGGATTGCTATCCGGGTGCACTGGGACCGGCGTTTTCCTCGACCACACGACCCAATGGTTCTCGCGCAATCCGGACATGCCCGCCGGAGGCAGCGAGATGTTCCTGCGCATCCGGGGGGAGAAGGTGGACGTGCCGCCGCTGACGCCCGAGCCGGGCAACGTTTGGCCGACCGACACAGGACCCGATGCGACCCTGCAGGACATACAGGCGCGCCAGAACGAGGAGATCCGCCGCAACGGCGGCCAGCCTACCGGGGGCAGCCCGCCGCCTGGCGGCAACCCCAGCGTCGACCGCGCGAACCAGGCGGACCGCGGCCTGCCGCCACCGGCCGCGCAGCCCGCGCCGCCGCGCCGGCCGCCCACCGTGCAGACGCCGGCCGGCCCCGCGGTCGACGTCACCGGCCAGGGTAGCGGCCGGGGCTACCGCGGCCTGCAGCCGCCGGCGCCATCGTCGCCCGGCGGCAGCGGCATCCTGGTGCCCAACGGCAACGGCACCAGCACCCTGATCGGACCCGACGGCAGCGTGCAGACCGTGCCGACCCGCCCCTGATGCGGCTGCTGTATTTCGCGTCGGTGCGGCAGCGGATGGGCCGGTCCGAGGAACGGCTCGCCCTGCCGGAGGGCGTCGCCAGCGTTGCCGAGCTGGCCGCCTGGCTGCGCGCGCGGGACGCGGCCGGCGGCGCCGCCTTCGACCCGGCGGTGGCGGTGCGCGCGGCGGTCAACCAGGTGTTCGCGCCACCCTCGACGCCGGTCGCGGAGGGCGACGAGGTGGCGTTCTTCCCCCCGGTGACCGGCGGGTGACCCCGACCGTGCGGGTCGGTCCCGAGCCGTTCGACTTCGGCGCCGAGCTTGCCGCGCTGACCGGCGGACGCACCGATATCGGCGGCATCGGCAGCTTCGTGGGCGTGGTGCGCGACGACCCGGCGCGCCCGCTGCACAGCCTCACGCTCGAGCACTACCCCGGCATGACCGAGGCCGCGATGACGGCGATCGCGACGGAGGCGTGCGGCCGGTGGTCGCTGCTCGGCTGCACCGTCGCGCACCGGGTCGGAACGCTTCTGCCCGGCGACGGCATCGTGCTGGTGCTGACCGCCGCTGGGCACCGCCAGGCGGCGCTGGAGTCCGCCGCGTTCCTGATCGACTGGCTGAAGACCCGCGCGCCGTTCTGGAAGCGGGAGCGGTTCGTCGATGGGACCGAACGCTGGGTCGAGGCGCGCGAGGACGACGACGCAGCGGCTGCGCGTTGGTGAGACAGGCGGCGGCGATCGTCGCCGGCGCGGCGCTGCTGACCTGGCCGGCTTTCGTGAACGGCTACCCGCTGGTGTTCAGCGACACCGCCGGGTTAGGCGAGATGGGCATCCTGCCGGACATGGGCTGGGACAAGCCATGGACCTACGGCCCGTTGATGCTGCTGCTGCACTGGCGCGTCTCGCTGTGGGGTGTCGTGGCCGCGCAGGGTCTGGTGGTCAGCGCGGTGCTTTGGGCGGTGGCGCGGGCGGTCGGCGGCGGCGGTCCATGGCGGCACGCGGCGCTCTGCTGCGTGCTGGCCGTCGGCAGCGCGGCGCCCTGGTTCACGCCGTTCGTCATGCCGGACGTGTTCGCGCCGCTGGTGGCGCTGTGCGTGTTCCTGCTCGCCTGGTGTCGAGCGCCTGCGGGCGGGATGCTCGCCATCGGGCTGCTGGCGGCGATCGGGATCGCGGCGCACCTGGCGCACCTGATCGTCGCCGCCGGGTGCCTGGCGCCGGTGCTGCTGCTGCGCTGGCGGCGGCTGGCGTTGTGCGCGGCGCCGCTGGTGGTGGCCCTCGCTTGGCTGGTGGGCGGCAACGCCATCGGCAACGGCGTCGTGGGGGTGTCGCCGTACGGCGCCGTGTTCGCCCTGGCGCGGCTGCAGGCGGACGGGCCGGCCGCCGACTACATCCACAGCGTTTGCCCGGCGGCCGGCCTGCGCCTGTGCGCCTGGTCGGACCGGCTGCCGATGGACAGCGACGCCTTCCTGTGGGCGCCCGACGGCCCGGTTTGGGACGCCAAGTTCGGGCCCATCCTGTTCGCGCCCGAGGCATCCCGCGTGATGGCGGCCACCCTCCGCTTCGCGCCCGCGGCGGTGCTGCGCGATGCGTTGTTGAACACGCTGCGCCAGTTGGGCCGCAACGAGGTTGGCGACGCGATCGGCCCGCAATGGCTGACGGAGACGGTGCACCTGCTGCTGGCGACCTATTTCCCGGTCGCCGAACTGCGCCGGTTCGAGGCGTCGCGCCAGCTGGCCGGCACGCTGCCCGCCGTGGCCGCGCCGCTCGCGCCGTTGCGGCTGGCGCTGCTGGTTGCGGGGGCGACCGGCACGATTGCGCTGGTTCCGTTCGCGTGGCGGCGCAACCCGCCGCTGGCCGGGCTGGCGCTGGTCGTCATCGCGGGGGTGGTGGCCAACGCGTTCGCGACCGGCGCGCTATCCGGTCCGCACGACCGCTACGGGGCCCGGATCAGCTGGCTCCTGCTGCTCCCCCCGCTGCTCTACGTCCTCTCCCGCTGGGAGAGGCCGGGGTGAGGGGAGGCGCGACCCGGCGCATGGCCGCCGAGCCGACTGCCCCCCACCCAACCCTCTTCCAGAGGGAGAGGGCTTCGTGAGAAGAGACTAGGCCGCGATGCGCGCGACCTCTTCCGGCGACATGCGCACCAGCTTGTCGTAGTCGGTCAGCAACGTCGTGGTGATGCTGCCCGGGGTGTAGGTGTGGATTCCGACCTGGCGAACCGGCGTCACCTCGGCCGCGGTGCCGACCAGGAACGCCTCGGTCGCGTTCGCCAGTTCCTCCGGCATGATCGCCCGCTCCACCATCTTGATCTGGCGGCGCTGCGCCAGCGCGCTCACGGCGCGGCGGGTGATGCTGTCCAGGAAACAGTCGGGGGTGGGGGTGTGCACCTCGCCGTCGAACACGAAGCAGATGTTGGCGCCGGTGCCCTCGGCCACCTGGCCGCGCCAGTCGTACATCAGCGCGTCGTCGAAGCCCTCGGCCTCCGCCTTGTGCTTGGCCAGCGTGCCGGTCATGTACATGCCGGATGCCTTGGCCGCGGTCGGCATCGTGTCGGGGCTCGCCCGCTTCCAGTCGGCGATCCCCATCCGCACGCCCTGCATGCGGTTGTCGCCGAACAGGTTGGGCCATGCCCAGCAGGCGATCGCGAGATGGATCTTGGTGCCGTGCGCCGCCACCGACAGGCCCTCGGACCCGCGCCACGCGATCGGGCGGACATAGGCGTCCACCAGGCCGTTCGCCGCGATGACCTCCCGGCAGGCGGCGTCGATCTGCTCGGGTGTCCACGGGATCTCGAACCCCAAGATGCGGCCGGACTGGATCAGCCGTTCGGTATGCGCCCGCAACATGAAGATGTTGCCGCCGTAGCAGCGCTCGCCCTCGAATACGCCGCTGGCGTAGTGCAGCCCATGCGATAGAACATGCAGTTGGGCATCCCGCCAGGGAACCAGTCGACCATCCAGCCAGATCTGGCCGTCACGGTCGTCGAAAGGAATGAGTGCCATAAACCGCTTCCTACGAAAGATTATTGCTTCAGACAAGGTTACGCTATGCTAAGTGAGTCGAAGCGTCAAGAAACCTGCCTTAACAGGAGCGAAGACCTGCCATGTCCGGAATGAAGGCGGAGCGCGCCGCGACCAGCCACGGACCGCAGCCCGGCGCCGCCCTGCTGTTCCTGCGCGAGGAGCAGATGCGCCTCGCGCAGGACCTGATGTTCTTCGCCTATCGCGACTTCACCGGCGCCGCGGACGTGCTGCTGGTTCAACTCGGACTGGGCCGCGCGCATCACCGCGCGTTGCATTTCATCGGCCGCACCCCCGGGATGACGGTGGGCGACCTGATCGCGATCCTGCGCATCACCAAGCAGAGCCTGGCGCGCGTGCTGGGCGAACTGATCGAGAGCGGCTTCGTGGCGCAGGCGCCCGGGCGGCAGGACCGGCGGCAGCGTCTGCTGAGCCTGACGCCGCAGGGGCAGGCGCTCGAGCGGCGCCTGTTCGACAGCCAGCGCGAACGCCTCGCTGCGGCGTACCGCGAGGCTGGCGGCCCGGCGGTCGAAGGCTTCGGCCGCGTGATGCGCGCCATGATGGACCCGCAGACGCGGCCGTTGCTGGATCGGGGCCAGCACGAATGAGCCCGATCCGCCCGGAGCTGGCGCGGTGAGCGGCGACGCGCACGTGCTGGTGGTGGACGACGACGATCGCCTGCGCCGGCTGCTGCAGCGCTACCTGGGCGAGAACGGCTTTCGCGTCACCACGGCCGATAATGCGGCGGATGCGCGGGCGAAGATGCGCTCGGTGCAGCCGGACCTGATGGTGCTGGACGTGACGATGCCGGGCGAGACGGGGTTGAGCCTGACGGAGGCGCTGCGCCGCGAGCGGTCCGATCTGCCGATCCTGCTGCTGACCGCCCGCGGCGCCCCCGAGGACCGCATCGCCGGCTTCGAAGCCGGCGCCGACGATTACCTGCCCAAGCCGTTCGACCCGTACGAGCTGGTGCTGCGCATCCGCGCCATGCTGCGCCGCGTGGCCCCGGTCGAGCCGGCGGGCGCCTTGCCGATGGGGGCGTTGTCGTTCGACCTGGCGCGCGACGAGCTGTCGGGGCCTGATGGCGTGGTGCACCTGACCGGCGGGGAGGCGGCGCTGCTCGGCCTGCTGGCCCGCGCGCCCGGCGACGTGCTGTCCCGCGAGACCATCGCGCAGGCGCTCGGCATGGACGAGGCCGGCGAGCGCGCCATCGACGTGCAGGTCACCCGTTTGCGCCGCAAGATCGAGGCCGACCCGCGCGAGCCGCGCTTCCTGCACACCGTGCGGGGCCGTGGATACACGTTGAAGCCGGGGAATTGACGGGTGAGGCTGGGCTTCAAGCGCATCCTGCCGCGGTCGCTGCTGGGCCGCAGTTTGCTGATCATCCTGCTGCCGCTCGTGCTGTTGCAGGTGGTGGCGTTCACGGTGTTCTACGGCAGCTATCTCGACGTCACCTCGCGCCGGCTCGCCTTCGCCATCGCGGGCGAGGTGTCGCAGGCGATCGAGCTGATGCACCGCTTTCCAGGCCGCGAGAACCGGGACTGGATCCTCTACTCGGCGCTGATGCGGCTGGAGGTGCCGATGCGCTTCCAGCCGGGCGCCGCGTTGAACGTGCGGCCGTTCGTCAACCTGATCGGGCCGATGGACGACGACCTGAACGCGGCGCTGGCGGCCAAGGTCGGCCACCCCTACACGATGGACTGGACCAGCGACCCGCGGAACGTGCTGATCCACGTGCAGCTGGCGGACGGGGTGTTGGAGGTGGAGGCGCCTCGCAAGCGGCTGTACTCCTCCACGCTGTACCTGTTCGTGTTGTGGCTGGCCGGGTCGGCGCTGCTGCTGTTCGCGGTCGCGGCGCTGTTCATGCGCAACCAGGTGCGCGCCATCCGCCGTTTGGCCGCGGCGGCCGAGGCGTTCGGCATGGGACGCGACCGCGATCCGATCAAGCCCGAGGGCGCGTCCGAGGTGCGCCAGGCCGCCGCCGCGTTCAACCGAATGCAAGCGCGCATCACCCGCTTCCTGCAGCAGCGCACCGAGATGCTGGCCGGGGTGTCGCACGATCTGCGCACCCCGCTGACCCGGCTGCGCCTGGCGTTGGCGATGCTGCCGCAGGCGGCCGCGCAGGACGTGGCCGACATGGCCGGCGACGTGGCCGAGATGGAGCGGATGATTGGCGGCTATCTGTCGTTCGCGCGCGGCGAGGGCATGGAGCAGGCGCGGCCGGTGGACCTGACCGCTATGCTGACCGACGTGGTGGCCGGCGCCCGCCGCGCGGGGGCGGACGTGGCGCTGGAGGCGCCCGCCGACATCACGCTGCTGCTGCGGCCGGACGCCTTGCGTCGCGTGGTCACCAACCTCGTCGACAACGCCCGCCGGCACGCCAGCCGCATCCGGCTGACGGCGACGCCGCAGGAGCGCAACGTGGACGTTCTGGTGGACGACGACGGGCCCGGCATCGCGCCCGACCGTCGGGAAAGCGTCTTCCGCCCGTTCGAGACCGGGGGCGGCGGCACCGGGCTTGGCCTGACCATCGCCCGCGACATCGTGCGCGCGCATGGCGGGGACGTGCTGCTGGAGCAAAGCCCGATGGGCGGCCTGCGCGCCCGCATCCGGCTGCCGCTTTAGCCCAGCGTGTCATGCCCCGGCTTGACCCAGGCAACCACGCGGCGCCCATGCGACGGTCGGGCTGGCGTTGGCGACAGCGAAACCAACTTGGCATGGTTGCCACGAGCGGGTGAGCCGTGGGCGCCCGGGTCAAGCCCGGGCATGACGGTGGGAGGTGTGCGTCGGGCTTAGCCCGGGTGCGAACCCTTGGCCACCAGCGCCTTCACTTCGCCGACCGCTTCGGTGAAACGCGTGTTCAGCAGCCCTAGCGCCTCGCCGTTGGACTTCTGGATCAGCTCCCCAATCTCCTGCATATTGCGCACGGCGCGCTCGTAGGCGGATTTCAACATGTCGGCGTTCCGCGCAGTGCGGGCCTGCGGCGTCTCCCCGCCGCCGAACTGGCGCATGCCTTCCGTCAGCTCCGACATCGTCTGCTGCATGATCTCCATGTTGCGCCGGGCGACCGCCTGCGCGCCCTCGAGCGCCACGCGGTTGGCGGCCGACAGCGTCTCCAGGTTGCGCCGGTGGGCAGCCATCAGCGCGTCCATGTCCGGCATGCCCGGCATTTTCATCTCGGAGAACAACTTGGTGAACTCGCCCATCGCGGCGGACCCCATCGTGCTCATCGTCTGCCCGATCGACTGCGCGGCATCGGCGCCGGTGCGCATCGCCGCGCTCGCCTGCTCCGCGGCGACGTGGGTCGCATGAGCGGCCTTGTCCATCGGATCATCGGTCATTCCGTCTCCCTTTCGTTTCTTTGTTCAGGCCCACTTCACGCAACGATCATCACCGCCATCGGTTGCCGCTACATGGGCGACGGTGGCGGCTCCGGCGGGGGCGGCGGCGGCGGATTGGCGGCGATCAAGCCGATCGGTTCCGCCGGAACGTCCACCACGCCCTCCATGCCATCATCGTCGCCACTTGCGGCGGCGGCAACCCGGTTGCCGTCCAGCATGCCGGAAAACCGCTCGGCCTGGTCCAGCGCCTTGTCCAGCGCCGCCATCGTCCCGGACAGGTCGCCGCTGGGGTCGTCGCGCCAGGCGCGCAATGTGTAGAGCCACACGCCCACCAGCCCGTTCGCCCGCAGCCGCCCGCGCAGGCCGGTGGCGGGGATGCCGGCGGCCTCCAGCATCCAGCCCATGCTCCGCGTCGTCGCCGCACCCAGCGCCAAGGTCAGCAACGGGTCGAACGGCAGGTCCCGCAGCAGCGCCAGCATGCCCTCGCGGTGCTCCTGCAGCACGTCGAAACGGTGCATCAGCAAGTCGAACAGCCGGCCGCGCTCGGTCGCCTCGGTGATCGGCTGCGCCAGCGCGGCCGAGTCGGCCATCACGCCGAACCGCATTAGCACCGCGGAGGGCCCGGGGAAGCGGACCCGGGCGCGATCGAGCGGCAAGCCGGCGGTGCGGGCGGCCTCCACGACGCTGAGCCCGCGCCAGCCGGTCAGCCCCGCCTGGGCGAAGGCGGCGGATACGAGGGCCGCGTCGAATTCGTTGTCATTCATTCCGGTGAGTTGGCTCGCCCAAGCTGCTTTCCAACCCGCAGCGCACCATCACGCCGACAATTCGCGGGAGCGCTCCGTGGCGGCGGCCACCGCGCGACGCATCGACGCGGGCCAGGCGTCCGGCGCCATCAGCACGGCCAACGCCCGCTCCGTGGTCCCCCCCGCGCTGGTGACCGCGCGGCGCATGGCGGCCGCGTCCTCCTGCCCGGCGGCCAGCAGCGCGCCCGAGCCGGCAACGGTGCGGCGGGCCAGGCGGCGGGCCAGCTTGGACGGCAGCCCTTGCGCCACAGCCTCCGCCTCGAGCAGCTCCGCCAGCAGGAACACGTAGGCCGGCCCGCTGCCGGAGGTGGCGGTCACCGCGTCCATCTGGGCCTCCTCGGTCAACCAGGCGACCTCGCCCACCGCCTGCAGCAACGAATCGGTCAGCGCGCGCTGCTCGTCCGACACGGCGGGGGCGGCGTAGGCGGCGGTGAAACCCTCGCCGATCGCGGCCGGGGTGTTCGGCATCGCCCGCACCACAGCGGCGGCGCCCGTGAGCGTGGACACCCCCGCGACGGTGCGCCCGGCCATGATGGAGATCACCACCGCGCCGTCCACGAAGGACGCCACCGCGGGCAACGCCTCCGCCGCGCTCTGCGGCTTCACGGCCAGCACGATCGCATCCGGGCGGAACCCGCCCTCGATCGCATCCGCCGAGGAGGCCACCATGACGTCGTCCCCGGCCAGCGCGACCGCCGCCGGCGACGGGTCCACCACCCAGCTGCGGCCCAATCCGGCGCGACGCCAACCCGACAGCAACGCGCTGCCCATGCGGCCGCCGCCCAGCAGCAGGACGCTCGGTTGTTCCGGAAAGACGCGCGTCACGCCTCGCCCACGCACTCCAGCATCGCGGCGGCCAGCGCCTCCACCGGGCTCTTGCCGCCCCACAGCACGAACTGGAAGGCCGGGTAGAAGCGCTCGCACTCGGTGATGGCGATGTCCACCATGTCCTCCAGGCTCTCGGCCGAGGCGCCGCGCGCGCCGCGCAGCAGCACGGACTGGCGGAACAGCGGCATGCCGTCGTCGCTGTCCATGCCGAAATGGCCGATCCACAGCTTCTCGTTGGCCAGCGCGAGCAGCTCATAGAGTGCGCCGCGCCGCGCCGCCGGGACCTTCAGGTCGAACGCGCAGGTGAAGTGCATGGCGCTGATTTCCCGCGACCAGGAGAAATACAGGCCGTAATCGCACCACTTGCCTGGCGCCTCGGCCGCCATCTCGCCCTCGCTGCGGCGATCGAAGGCCCAGTCGTTGTCGCCGACGATCTGCTCGAGCGCGTCGAGCGGATTGGCCGCGTGTTCGTGGAATGACGTGGTTTGGACGGACGGCATCATGGGGTCTCCCACCTGGAGGAAGGCCGGACGCGAGCCGGAGTCAGCAACTTGCCGCCCCGACTCGATGCAGTGTGACATTACCGGGCAGCAAACGCATGGTGCAAGCCCGGTTCGGGTCCACCCCCGGTCAGATGCCTTGCGGGTCGGGAAACTCCGGGTCCATGCGCTCCACATCGCTCGGCGGGACCGACACGGCCTCCAGCGCCGCCACCCGCAGCTCGAGCGCCACCAGGCGCGCCTCGGCGGCTTCCTGTCCAGCGCGGGCGTTGGCGGCCATCTGCTCGACCGCCTCCAGCTCCTCCCGCTTCACCAGCTCCAGCTTGCGCACCGCCTCGTCGATGCGGGCGCGGATGTTGGCCTCCGCCTCGTCGCGCAGCCCGGCGAACGCGGAGAAGGCGCCGCCGGCCACACCGGCCAGGTCGTCGAAGAAGCGCGGACGGTCGGTCATGGCGGTCGGGCTCCGAAACACAAGGGCTAGCGCTGCGACATATAGCGCGCATTCCGCGGTTTGCATGCCGGGACGGATGTGTTTGGGTGCCGCTTATGAAGCCCCTTCTTTTGACGATGGGCGACCCGGCCGGCATCGGCGGGGAGATCGCGGCCAAGGCCTGGCGGCAGCTCGCGGGCGAGGTCGCAAGCGGGGGTCCCGCGTTCGCGATCCTGGCGGACCCGTTCTGGGTCGGCGCGCTGGATGTGCCGATGGCGGTGATCAAGCGCCCGGACCAGGTCGCCGACGTGTTCGCCTCGGCGCTCCCCGTGATCGCGGTGGACCTGCCCGCCATCGCCCGGCCGGGCCGGCCCGATCCGGCCAACGCCCCCGCCGTGATCGCCAGCATCGAGCGCGCCGTCCGCCTGGTGCTGGACGGCGAGGCCGGCGCCGTGGTCACCAACCCGATCAGCAAGGCGGTGCTGTACGAGGCCGGCTTCCCGCACCCGGGCCACACCGAGTTCCTGGGCCAGCTGACCGGCGGCGCGCCCGTCATGATGCTGGCCTGCCCGCAATTGCGCGTCGTGCCGGTCACGATCCACGTCTCGCTGCGCCGGGCGCTGGAGGGGGTCACGACCGAGGCGATCCTGGCGGTGGCGCGGGCGACGGACGCGGCGCTGCGGCGGGATTTCGGCATCGCCGCCCCTCGGTTGGCGGTGGCGGGCCTCAACCCCCACGCGGGGGAGCAGGGCGCCATGGGGCGGGAGGAGATCGAGGTGATCGCCCCCGCCATCGCGACGCTGCGGGCGGAGGGGATCGACGCCGCCGGGCCGTTCCCGCCGGACACCATGTTCACCGACGCGGCGCGGCCGACCTACGACGCCGCGATCTGCATGTATCACGACCAGGCGCTCATTCCGCTGAAGACGCTGGACATGGCGGGGGGCGTGAACGTGACCTTGGGGCTGCCGATCGTGCGCACCTCGCCCGACCACGGGACCGCGTTCGGCATCGCCGGGCAGGGGGTGGCGGACCCGGCCAGCCTGGTGGCGGCGTTGCGCCTGGCGGCCGAACTGGCGGGAAGGAGGGCGGCATGAGCATCCGGCTGGGCGTGAACATCGACCACGTGGCGACGGTGCGGAACGCCCGCGGCGGCGCCCATCCGGACCCGGTGGACGCCGCGCGGATCGCGATCGAGGCGGGGGCGGACGGCATCACCGCGCACATGCGGGAGGACCGCCGCCACATCCGCGACGGCGACCTGGAACGGCTGCGCGCGTCGATCACCGTCCCGCTGAACATGGAGATGGCCGCGACCGACGAGATGGTGGCCATCGCGCTGCGCCTGCGCCCGAACGCCGGTTGCATCGTGCCGGAGCGGCGGGCGGAGGTGACGACCGAGGGCGGGCTGGACGCCGCCGGGCAGTCGGAGTCGCTGCGCCCGATCGTGGCGGGGCTGCGCGCGGCGGGGATCCGCGTGTCGCTGTTCATCGACCCGGACCCGCGCCAATTGCAGGCCGCCGCGGATTTGCGCGCGGATATCGTGGAATTGCACACGGGGGCTTATGCCGAGGGGCGTGACGGCGAACTGGACCGTCTAGCCGCGGCGGCGGCGCTGACGGGCGAACTCGGGCTGGAGTGTCACGCCGGGCACGGGCTGACCTACGACAACGTGCAGGCAGTGGCGGCGCTGCCGGAAGTGGTGGAGCTGAACATCGGCCACTTCATCATCGGCCAGGCGATCATGGACGGCCTGCCGACGGTGGTGCGGCACATGCGGGAGTTGATCCGCACCGCGCGGTGATCCAACTGCTCCCTCTCCCGCCAGCGAGAGAGGGCTTAGGAACGCAGTCCGAAGTGATCTTCCACGATCCGCACGTTGCGCAGGTTCGCCTTCAGCGCGACGTCGAACAGATCGCCCGCCACAGGAATCGACCCGGCGGCCACCTCCAGCACGATGTTGCCCACCATCCGCGCCAGCTTCGGCCCCGGCACGCCCATCGCGTGGGCCTGCTGCACGATATACAGCGAGATCATCCCCAGCACCGCGTCGCCCGCGCCAGGGGCGAGACCGATCAAGCTGTTCAGCCCGAACCGATACCGCGTGCCCGGGATGTGGAACGCCGCGTCCACCACCCACGCGACGCGGCGGATGCGCGCCAGCCGGGTCGCGATGTCGGTCGGGTAGGATCGGGCGTAATACGTGGCTGGCATCGCCGTGCTCCCATGATTGGCGCGCGATCGATTTGATGCGCCGATGGGTCGCGATCAAGCCCGCGGATGCGTCGCCCGGAACACCGCCAGCAGCCCCGTCGCGTCCACCGCGGTGTAGCGCTGCGTGGTGGACAGGCTGGCATGGCCCAGCAACTCCTGGATCGACCGCAGATCCGCCCCGCCGGCCAGCAGATGCGTGGCGAACGAGTGCCGCAGCGCGTGCGGCGTGGCGTGCGCCGGCAAGCCAGCCAGGTGGCGGTAGGCGCGCATGGTGCGCTGCGCCACTCCCGGGTTCAGCCGGGCGCCGAGGCGCAAGCCGACGAACAGCGGCGCGGACGGGTCGCCGCCGGACGGGTGCAGCGCCAGCCACCCGTCGATCGCGCTGCGCACGGCGGGCAGCACGGGGACGATGCGCTGCTTGCCGCCCTTGCCGAACACCTGCAGGGCGCCGCCGGGACGGGGCCGGTCGCGCACGTCCAGCGCCAGCGCCTCCGCGATGCGCAGGCCGCAGCCGTACAGCAGGGTGAACAGCGCGGTGTCGCGCGCCTGCGCCCTCGGGTCGTCAGCGCCGTCGCCGGCCTCCTCCGTCACCGCGCGGGCTGCCTCGGGCGGCAGCGCTTTCGGGATCGGCGCGCGCGCCTTCGGCGTGCCGAGCAGGCCAGGCGCGGGGTTGGCCAAGCCGTGCCGCCGCGCGAGGTAGCGATAGAACGACCGCACCGCCGACAGGTGCCGCGCCCGCGTGGCGTTGCCTTGGTTCTCCGCAGCCTGGTGCGACAGCCAGGCGCGCATGTCGGCCTGCGACACCGCCATCAGGTCCGGCTCGCCGCCCTGGTGCCCCCGCAGGAACGCCAGGAAGAACCCCAGGTCGCGCTCGTACTCCCGCACCGTCAGCGGCGAGCACCGGCGCTCGTGCTCCAGCCAGCCGAGAAACGCGGCCCGCGCCTGCTCGGCCGTCACCGTTCGCAGGCCGCCGCCAGCGCCCGGCCCAGGAACGCCAGCGGCCGCACCCCTTGCCCCGGGTGCAGGCGCGAGCGGTCGCGCGACGCCAGCGCCAGCAGGCCGTCCGACACCCGCACCAGCGCGTCCACCCGGGCCAGCGGCGCGGCCTCGCCGTGCAGCAGGCGCGCGTCGGAGGGGGAGTCGCGGAACACCACGTCGCGCCGGCCCAGCAGGCGGGCGACGGCGCCGCGGGGCAGGCAGCGTTCGGTGCGCAGGCTGGCGGCGTCCACGGCCAGCAGGGCGGGCAACTCGACCGCGACGAACTCCGCCGGGTCGGGGGCGCGGATCAGGGCGAGCACGGCGTCCTGCACCCGTTCGGCCAGCCCCGCGGCGGCGCGCCCGGCGGCCAGCACGCTGTCGGCCCGCGCGCACTCGGCCCGGGCGCGCTCACGCTCGCGCTGCACCATGGCCGCCATGTGGTCGGCCAACGGCTCGCCGTGGAGGCGAAGCGGCGGCTGCAGCACGTGATACAGCTCGGGGTTGTCCCGCAGCCACTCCGGATTGGCGCGCAGGAAGGCGGCGACGTCCTCGCCCTCCAGACCGGCCGCCCTCACCTGCAGCCCAACCAGGTCTTGATCCCAGGCCCGGCGATGTCCACGAAGAGAGCCATGTCGTTCCCCTTGCTCGACCGGAGCGTAGCGGCCGCCCCGCGGTTCCGGAAGCGGGTTCCGGTTTTGTTGCCGTACCCGTTCGCCGGCCCGTTCGACTACGGCGTGCCGGACGGCATGGATGTGCGGCCCGGCGACCTGGTGCTGGCGCCGCTGAACCGCCGCGCCGAGGTCGGCGTCGTGTGGGACGCTCCGTTCGGCGACCCCGTCGCCGCCGAGAAGCTGAAGCCGATCGGCGCCGTGCTGGACTGCCCCCCGATGCAGCCGGCGCTGCGCCGCTTCATCGACTGGGTCGCCGGCTACACCCTGGCGCCGCCGGGCGACGTGCTGGCGATGGCGCTGCGGGTGAACGCGCTGGCGCCGCCGATGCCGCAGGCGGGCTGGACCCTGGCGGACGCGCCGGACGCCAAGCTGACGGCCAAGCTGACAGAGGGCCGCCGACGGGTCGCCGCCCTGCTGGCCGACGGCGCGCCGCGCACCGGGGCGTCGCTGGCGCGCGATGCCGGCGTGTCGCCCGCCGTGGTGCGCGGCATGGCGGGGGCCGGCCTGCTGCTGCCCACCCTGTTGCCCGCCGCGGCGCCCTTCGCCTTCCCCGACCCGGCGCACCCGGGCCCGGCGCTGTCGCCCGCGCAGGCGGAGGCCGCCGCGTCCCTGCGCGGCGCCGTGGCGGACGGCGCGTTCAGCGTCACCGTGCTGGACGGCGTCACCGGCTCGGGCAAGACCGAGGTCTATCTGGAGGCGGTTGCCGAATGCCTCGCCGCCGGGCGCCAGGCGCTGGTGCTGCTGCCCGAGATCGCGCTGTCCTCCCAATGGCTGGAGCGCTTCGCCGTCCGCTTCGGCGCCGCGCCCGCCGTGTGGCACTCGGACCTCCCGTCGCGCACCCGGCGCATGACCTGGCGCGCCGTGGCGGAGGGCGCCGCCCCCGTGGTCGTGGGCGCCCGGTCCGCCCTGTTCCTGCCGTTCCCCGAACTGGGCTTGCTGGTGGTGGACGAGGAGCACGAGACCGCGTTCAAGCAGGAGGAGGGCGTCGTCTACCACGCGCGCGACATGGCCGTGGTGCGCGCCCGGCTGTGCAGCGCCGCCGCCGTGCTGGTGTCGGCCACGCCCAGCCTCGAGACGCTGGCCAACGTTTCCGCCGGCCGCTACCGCCACCTGACCCTGGACGCGCGCCACGGCGGCGCCACCTTGCCGACGGTGGCCACGCTGGACCTGCGCGAGCACCAGCCGCCGCGTGGCCGCTTCCTGGCCGAGCCGCTGGTGGAGGCGGCGCGCGAGACGATGGCGCGCGGCGAGCAGGCGATGCTGTTCCTCAACCGCCGCGGCTACGCCCCGCTGACGCTGTGCCGGCATTGCGGCCACCGCATGCAGTGCCCCAACTGCACCGCCTGGCTGGTGGAGCACCGCGCCCGCCGGCAGCTCGCCTGCCACCATTGCGGCCACCACGAGCCCATCCCGTCCACCTGCCCGGTGTGCGCCGCGGAGGACAGCCTGGTCCCGATCGGCCCCGGCGTGGAGCGCATCACCGAGGAGGCCGCCGCGCTGTTCCCCGACGCCCGCGTGCTGGTGATGGCGAGCGACACGGTGCCGGGCCCGAACGCCGCCGCCGCCGCCGCGGGCGCCATCGCGCGGCGCGAGGTGGACCTGATCATCGGCACCCAGATCGTCGCCAAGGGCTGGCACTTCCCGCACCTCACGCTGGTGGGGGTGGTGGACGCGGACCTCGGCCTGGCCGGCGGCGACCTGCGCGCGGCGGAGCGCACCGTGCAGCTGCTGCACCAGGTGGCGGGGCGCGCCGGCCGTGCGGAGGCGCCGGGCCGCGTGCTGCTGCAGACCTTCAGCCCCGAGCACCCGGTGATGCAGGCCCTGGTCGCCGGCGACCTGCGCGCGTTCATGGCGCAGGAGAGCGCCGCGCGGCGCCCCGGCGGCTGGCCCCCGCACGGCCGCCTGGCTGCGCTGATCGTATCCGCCGACGACGCCCAGTCCGCCGACGAGGCCGCCCGCGACCTGGGCCGCGCCGCCCCCCGCGCCGACGGCGTGACGGTGCTCGGCCCGGCCCCCGCGCCGCTTGCCATTCTACGCGGCCGTCACCGCCGCCGCCTGCTGCTGAAGGCTCGGCGCGACGTGTCGGTGCAGCCCCTGCTGCGCGAGTGGCTGGCTGCGGTCCGGGTCGGGCGCGGGGTGCGGGTGGACGTGGACGTCGACCCGGTGTCGTTCCTGTAGCGCGGGCTCACGCGGCGTCGGGATCATTGTTCGAATACGGCGCGGGCTTCGGTCTTGCCAAGGACGACCTGCACGACGGGGCAAAGTCGCCGATCAGTAAAGCGGCAGCACCCGCAACGCCATCATTCGGCGGGGGCAGGGATCGATTTGTGCTATGGCGGCGTGCGCTTCACCTAGGTTGTGGCATGTCGCCCGGAACCTTCGATAGGTGAAGCATCAGTGGAGACATTAATGGCAGACGCGGGTCTCGACCTGCTCGTTCGTAGAATGCGGGCCTCCGGCGCGTCCCTCACGGACAGCGACGAAGCCGCAATCACGGCTCTGGCATTCGAACGTCTGCCCTTCCAGGCCGAAGCCGAGATATTCGACGGGGGTTCACGGTCGCTGCCAAGCTACGTCGTGCTGGGCGGCTGTCTCAGTCGGTTCAAACGGCGGCAGGATGGCGCCCGGGTCAACGTGTCGTTCGAACTTCCGGGCGACCTCATCAACATCGAGGGCCTGCTGCTTGACCAGGTGGATTGCGGGACGCGTGCGAACAGCGCTGGCGTCCTAGCTGTCGTCGAGCCCGCTGCGTTCCGGGAACTGTGCGCCAGACACCCTCGCGTCGAGGCTGCCCTGTGGCGACATGCGTTGGTGAAGGCCGCCTCCCTGGAGGAGTGGCTGCTGAATGTCGGCCGGCGGTCCGCAACGGCGCGTATCGCGCACCTGTTTTCCGAGTTGCGCACCCGGCTTGCCGTAATCGATCCTTCACCCGGGTACACCGATCGACTTCATGCCTCGCCGCCGGAGATCGCTCGCGCCATGGGACTGCAGGAGGTGCACGTGAAGCGTGTGCTGAACGAGCTCTGCTCGCGTCAGGTCATCGAACACGCGGACGGCGTCACCGTTTTGCTGGATCCCGAGCGTCTCGCGGCCATCGGCGATTTCCGTCCAGAATATCTGCATCTGGCAAGCTAATAAGTGGAGCCTAACGTGGATCTTCAGGTCGTCAAAGTGGCTGCCAAGGAGGAAGGCAGCGGCGTGCTGGTGCTGGTCAACGGCTGGCTTGTCGCTGTTCTCGTGCAGCTTGCCGGCCACCACGGGGACTTATCGGGGCACTGGTTCCTGGAAAGCGGCTACGGGCGCTTTTCGGAGGTCGAGCAGACCACATTCCCCACCCTGGCGCTCGCCGAGGACTGGTTCATGAGCCATCTGTCCGACCGGTTCACCACCGACCAATGGCGGACACAGCCAACCTGACGTGCGTGGGCCCGGCCTGATCCGGCAACGCACTAGCGCAGCAACACCTTGGGCGGCCCCTCCGCATCGAGGCAGGCGAACACGACGGCGCCCGTCCAGCACACCAGCGAGAATACGCCCGCCACGCGGGCCGACCCCGGCAGCCGCGCCTCCGCCGCCAACGCGGCCACGTAGCTCGTGCGATGGAACAGCGCGGCATTGGCCAAACCGAGGGCGATGGCGACCAGCTTCGGCGCCCAGTAGGCGTGCGAGCCGACATGGACCGGGTCGTACAGGAACAGCGCGACGCCGGTCGCAAGCGCGATCCCGAACGTCGCCCAAAGCCACGGCAGGACGTGCTCGGCGAACGCCCGCAGCGGCACCGTCCCGCGCCATCCCATGAGCCGGAAATCCAGCAGCCCGATGCCGCCGAAGAACGCCCCCATCGCCACCACGTGCGCCGTGCGCACCAGGTAGTGGAACGGCTGCACCGCAAAGTGGTACGGCCGCCAGTCGAGCGCGATGAGCGCGCTGGCCGGGATGCGGATGGGATCGAACAGGCTGGGATCGGCCATGGCGTTGGAAACTCGACTGGGATGCACATTTCCGAGGCTTGCCCCGGACTGGGCTTGTTATTGCGAGTGGTTCGCATTACCAAGCGTAGATTGGGGTCGGGAGCCATCCGTGAAGCACGCCGTCGTCAGCTATCTCGCATGCATGGCCCTGGCAACCACGGTTGCGGCGCCTGCCGCCTATGCGGCCGAGCCGGTGACGCTCACGTTGAAGGACCATTTGTTCACGCCGGCCGAGATCCATGCGCCGGCCAACATGCGGTTCCGCATCGAGATCACCAACACGGACGACACGCCGGCGGAGTTCGAGAGCACCGATCTGCGGGCTGAGAAGATTGTCGTGCCCGGCGGCAAGATCGCGGTCATGGCCGGGCCGCTGAAGCCGGGAACCTATGCGTTCTTCGACGACTACCACCCGGATACCGCCAAGGGCGTCCTGGTCGTCGTCGAGCAGCAGGCGGAGAAGTAAGTCATGCTGGCCAGCTTGATCATCGTCTTCCGCGAAGTGTTCGAGGCGGGGCTGATCGTCGGCATCGTCCTCGCCGCCACCCAGGGCATCGCCGGCCGGGCCGCTTGGCTCGCGGGCGGCATCGGCGCCGGCGTGCTGGGCGCCGCGCTGCTGGCGCTGTTCGCCGGCGCCCTGGAGAACGCGTTCGCCGGCAACGGGCAGGAGGTGTTCAACGCCGCCATCCTGATCGCGGCCGTGGTCATGCTGAGCTGGCACCAGCTCTGGATGGCGAGCCATGGCCGGCAGATGGCGGGCCAGATGAAGGCGCTGGGGCAGGACGTGGCGCTCGGCCGCAAGTCGCTGTTCGCCATGGCGTTGGTGGTGGGCGTCGCCGTGCTGCGCGAAGGCGCCGAGGTCGTGCTGTTCCTCTACGGGATCGCCGCTTCCGGGCACGAGGGCTGGGCCGCCCTGATGCTCGGCGGCGGCCTGGGCGTGGCGCTCGGCGCGCTGGTCTCCTACCTGCTCTACCGCAGCCTGGTCGCCATTCCCGTGGCCCGGCTGTTCGCGGTCACCGGCTGGCTGATCGCGCTGCTCGCGGCAGGCATGGCGGGGCAGGCCGCGGCGATCCTGGCCGGCGCCGACCTGATCCCGGCCTGGGGCTACCAGCTGTGGGACACGTCGTGGCTGCTCTCCGAGGACAGCATCCCCGGCCGCGCGCTGCATGCCTTGGTTGGCTACTCCGACCGGCCCATGGGCGTGCAGCTCGCCGCCTGGCTGGTCGTGCTCGGCGCGCTCGCGCTCGGCGCCCGCTGGACCCGCCGGGCGCCGCAACGTCCTGCGCCCCTGCTTCGCCAACGGGCGTCCTAGTTTCCTTATCGAGGTTTCAATGAAGCGCATCGTTCTCGCAGCAGCGTCCGCTGCTCTCCTGGCCTCGCCTGCCGCCGGCGCCCGCGAGTACTTCGTCGGCGGTCCGGTGCACCAGCACGACATGGAGATCGTCGCCAACTACCTGGTCGGCGTGGAGATGGCGCCGATGCCGCCGGGCATGGCGATGGGCGCCGACGTGATCCACCTGGAGGCCGACGTCCATGCGACGGCCGACAACACCTACGGCTATCCGGACGGCGCGTGGGTCGGCTACCTCACCATCGCCTACACGATCCAGAAGCAAGGGACCGACTGGAAGGCGAACGGCATTCTGCACCCGATGGAGGCCAAGGACGGCCCTCACTACGCCGACAACGTGAAGATGGACGGGCCCGGGACTTACCAGGTGTCGTACGACTTCGCCTCGCCGGAAGCGAACGGCTTCCTGCGCCACGTCGACGCCGAGACGGGCGTGCCGACCTGGTGGCCGCCGTTCAGCCAGGATTTCACGTTCACCTACCCGCAGAAGTAGCGGCCGGCCCGGAAAAGCGGAGCGATGCGGTCCGCGGTGTCGCGATGACAGCAGGATGAGAGGGCGCCGGGATGCAGCTTCCACGCTCGTTGTCGCGAGAAGCGGAGCAACGCGGCGATTCGGGGGCGCGCGACGCGATCCGCCCTGGATTGCCACGCCGCAAGCGCGGCTCGCAATGACGGGAAGGTCGGAGGGCGCCGGGACGCCACCCCCACGCTCGTCTTGCGAGGAGCGCAGCGACGCGGCAATCCAGGGGTGACGCGAGG
>CAXTBW010000051.1:0-29401 GCA_964242925.1 uncultured Acetobacteraceae bacterium | reverse complement strand
GGGCCGGGCGTGGCGCTCACGAACACGGTCTGCGGGCGGAAATGCTCCCACTCCTCGAATTTGAGCGGGCGGTTGTCGATGCAGGACGGCAGGCGGAAGCCGAACTCGGCCAGGATGGACTTGCGCACGTTGTCGCCGCGCTCCATGCCGCCGATCTGCGGCACCGTCACGTGGCTCTCGTCCACGATCAGCAGGGCGTTCTCGGGCAGGTATTCGAACAGCGTCGGCGGTGGGTCGCCCGGGCTGCGGCCGGACAGGAAGCGGCTGTAGTTCTCGATCGACTTGCAGCTCCCCGTGGTCTCGATCATCTCGAGATCGAACGTGGTGCGCTGCTGCAGCCGCTCGGCTTCCAATAGCTTGCCCTCGCGGACGAACCAGTCCAGCCGGTCCTTCAGCTCCACCTTGATGTCCTGCACCGCCTGCGCGAGCGTCGGGCGCGGGGTCACGTAGTGGCTGTTGGCGTAGATGTGCACCTCGCCCAATTTGCCGGTGACCTCGCCGGTCAGCGGGTCGAACTCGCTGATGGCGTCGATCTCGTCGCCGAATAGGCTGATGCGCCAGGCGCGGTCCTCGTAGTGGGAGGGGAAGATGTCCACCGTCTCGCCGCGCAGGCGGAAGGTGCCGCGCTGGAAGGCGGTGTCGTTGCGGCGATACTGCTGCTCGGCCAGGGCGCGGGCCAGGGTGTCGCGGTCGATCTTGCCGCCGATCTCCAGCTTCACGACCATGCGCGAGTAGGTCTCGACCGAGCCGATGCCGTAGATGCACGACACGGAGGCGACGATGACGACGTCGTTGCGCTCCAGCAGGCTCTGCGTGGCCGCGTGGCGCATGCGGTCGATCGCCTCGTTGATCTGGCTGTCCTTCTCCACGTAGGTGTCGGTGCGCGGCACGTAGGCTTCGGGCTGGTAGTAATCGTAGTAGCTGACGAAGTACTCCACGGCGTTGTCCGGGAAGAACTGCTTCATCTCGCCGTACAGCTGCGCCGCCAGCGTCTTGTTGGGCGCCAGGATCAGCGTCGGGCGCTGCGCGTGCTCGATCAGCTTGGCCATGGTGAACGTCTTGCCGGACCCGGTGACGCCCAGCAGCACCTGGTCCCGCTCGGGCGTCTGGATGCCGGCCCACAGATCGCGGATGGCGGTCGGCTGATCGCCGGCGGGCTCGTAGTCGCTGACCACGCGGAGCGGCTTGCCCGGCGGCTTGGCAGGCTGGCGGCGCGGCTCGAAGGTGACGGTGCCGACCAGGGCGTCGCGGTTGCTGGCGCCGCGGGTCTTGAGGCTCGGCTTGGAGGCCGGCTTGTCGAGCGTCGCTGACATGGCGAGGGAGACTCCGTTTGGTCGAGTTTACCATGGCGGCCGGGGCGGCTACACCCGGCCTCGTGAGGTGCTCACGGCGGGGGGCGTCGTCAAGCAAAACGTCGGATAGGGCAGGTTCAACCGGCTGATGCTGTTCTACGAGCCGCTTTTCCTGTTCGCCTTCTTCCCCATCGTGTTCGCGGCGTTCCTCCTGGCGCGGGGGCGTCCGCGCGGCCGGGCCGGAGTCCTGCTGGCGGCAAGCCTGTTCTTCTACGTGTGGAGCGAGCCGCTGTTCGTGCCGGTGGTGCTGGCCACCTGCGTCGCGGATTACGCGCTGGCGCGGCTGGTGGCGCGCGGCAGCCGCGCGGCATTGGCGGCGGGGGTGCTGATCAACCTGGGCACGCTCGCCTACTACAAGTACACCGGGTTCGCCGTGGACAATCTGGACGCGCTGCTGGTGCAGGCGGGGCTGCGACCCTGGCATGTAGGCCAAGTGGCGCTGCCAATCGGCGTGTCGTTCATCGTGTTCGAGAAGATCACCTACCTGGTGGATATCGCACGGGGTCGCAGCCAGCCGGCGCCGGGGTTCGCGACCTACCTGCTCTACGTGTTCCTGTTCCCGAAGCTGCTCGCCGGACCGATCATCAAATACCACGAACTGGAGGCCCAATTGCTCGCCTTCGGGCGCGACCGGGCAGGCGACCTGGCGATCGGGTTCCGCCGGTTCATGCTGGGCGTGCTGAAGAAGACGGTGCTGGCCGACACGTTGGCGGCCGGCGCGGACATGAGCTTCGCCGCCGACCCGGCCCGGCTGGGGTGCGCCGACGCCTGGTGGGGGGTGCTGTCCTTCACCTTCCAGATCTACATCGACTTCAGCGCCTACTCGGACATGGCGATCGGGTTGGCGCGGATGTTCGGCTTCCAGCTGAACGAGAACTTCAACAAACCGTACATCGCGTGCAGCATCACCGAGTTCTGGCGGCGCTGGCACATCTCGCTGTCCACCTGGATCCGCGACTACCTCTACATTCCCCTGGGCGGCAATCGCGTGGCGCCCGGCCGGCAATACCTGAACCTGTGGATCTGCTTCCTGGCCAGCGGGTTGTGGCACGGCGCCGCGTGGACCTATGTCGCCTGGGGCGCCTACAATGGCGTGTTCCTGGTGCTGGAGCGGCTGTTCCTGCTGCGCTGGCTGGACCGGATGCCGCGCCTGGCCGCAAACGCCGTCACCTTCCTCGTCACCGTCGCGGGCTGGCTGGTGTTCCGCGCCGCCTCGCTCGGCCAGGCGAGTTCGATGCTGTCGGCCATGCTGCACCCGGCGCGCGAGGGCACGGTGGCCGGCCTGTATCGCACGGCGCCAATGGCGGCTGCGATGGGCGCGACCGCGCTGATCTCGTTCCTGCCGCGCGTGCCCGGGTTCGACCGGCTGAGCGGCAACGTGACGGCCGCGCCGGCTGGACGAGCGGCGCTGGACCTGGCGTTGTCGCTAGGCTTCGTCTTCGCGCTGGCCAAGGCGCTGGCCGACCCGTTCAAGCCATTCCTGTACTTCCGTTTCTGATGCGCCTGGTGCGCGCGCTGCCGCTCGGTTTGGGCGCCGCAATCCTGGCGGTCTGCGCGGCGCTGCTGGCGCTCAACCTGGCCACGCAGGCGCTCGGCCACGGACCGCTGAAGCTGGCGCCCGCGCTGCTGGGCGTCACCGCGCCCAACCCGGTGGCGCCGTCATGGACCGGCCTGCTGCACGGCGACACGCAGGCCGCCATCGCACACGCGATCGGACCCGAGATGCCGCTCTACCCGGCGGCGGTGCGGCTGCGCAACCAGCTGGAGTTCTCGTTGCTGCGGTCCACGCCCGTGCCGGCGCTGCTGGTCGGGCGTCAGGGCGCACTGGTGGAACGGCCCTACGCGCTGGACTGGTGCACCCGCGACGTCGCCGCGTGGCGGCCGGGCGCGCTCGCCTGGGCCGCGGAGCTGCGCGCCATGCAGGACGCGGCGACGCGGCGCGGCCAGACGTTCCTGTATGTGCTGACCCCGTCGAAGGTCGCGCAATATCCCGGCATCCTCCCGGCGGGCTACGCCTGCCCGTCCAGCGCGGCGGACCGCGCCGGCGTTCTGCCGGCCTGGCGCGCGATTTTGGCCGATGCCGGGGTCAACCTCGCCGACACCACCGCCGCGCTGGAAGCAGCTCGCGCCGACTACCCGTTCCCGCTATACCCGGCCGGCGGCACGCACTGGAACGCGGTTGGCGCGGCGGTCGGGCAGCAGACGGTGCTCGCCGCGCTCAACCGGCTACTGTCGGGCCGCGGCTTCGCGCCGTTCACCTTCACCTGGCGCATGGCGCCGCGGGCAAGCGGCATCGACATCGACCTTGCCCGGCTGATGAACCTGTTCCACCCGGCCTTCGACGGCCCCGCCCCCATAGTGACCATCCAGCCCGCCGCCGCGACGTCGCCATGCCGGCCGCCAAAGGTCGTCATCGTCGGCAGCAGCTTTAGCGAGACCACCGTTGCCGCGCTGGGCGGGCTCGCCTGCAGCGTCCCGGCCGTCGAGTATGAGTACTGGCGCGTGATAACGCTCCGCTGGACCCCGGGCGGCGTCGACATCCGGCACGCCGTCGACACGCCGGCGCGGGACGCCGAGGTGCTCGGCGCCGACGTGCTGATCTACGAGGAGAACGAGGAAGGGCTGCGGCAGCCGAACCACGGCCGGGCGCTTTGGGCGTTTCTGCAGCAGCATTCCGCCCCGTGAGCTTGCCGCCGCCCACTGCGAGTGCGAGATGACGTTCACTAAGCGCCGCGGGCCGGGGATCGATAGTCCGCCGCCTCCAGCGCTCATCGCGGAGAGTGCGAGTTGGATGTTGACGCGACCAGCGACGTCCGGCCCGTCTCCGCCGGGGCTAACCGCCAGCCGATGCGTGGCGCAGCGGGCAACGGCTGGCCGACCCTCGCAGTCTTTCTGATCGGGGGCGGCGCCATCCTCGTCGGCCTGGACTGGTTGCCGTCCGCGATGGGCTGGCTTGGGGTTGCTGCTGCGTTCGCCACGCTGTTCGGCTGCGCCACGGTCGCTTTGGGGGCCGTCTCGGTGCAAAGCTTTGCGGGCAAGCGGCGTTCCGCGCCAACGACGTTGCCGCCGGTCAGCGTGCTGCGGCCGCTCTATGGCGACGAGCCGGCGCTCGACTCGGCGCTCGCCACGCTGGCGGCGCAGTCCTATCCGGCCTTTCAGATCGTGTTCGGCGTGAAGGATGCCGACGACCCGGCGCTGCTCGCCGTGGCGCGGTTGCGGGCGGCGCACCCGGCGCTGGACGTCACCGTCGTCAAAGACCCGACGCCGCACGGTCCCAATCGCAAGGTGAGCAACCTCATCAACATGCTGCCGGCGGCGCGGCACGACATGCTGGTGTTCTCCGACAGCGACCTGCACGTCGCGCCAGACTACCTTCGCAGTTTGATGACGGCGCTCGCCGCGCCCTCGACAGGGATGGTGACGGCGCTGTGCACCGGGCTGCCAACCTCCGCGGGTGTCGCGGCGCGGCTGGGCGCGATGCAGATCACGCTCAGCTTCCTGCCCGGCGCGCTGCTTTCGCGCGTGCTGGGGCGCCAGGATTGCCTTGGCACCACCATGGCGCTGCACCGCGCCACGCTGGCCCGCGCCGGCGGGCTGCAAGCGTTGGTCGGCCACCTGGCGGACGACAACCTGCTTGGCCGTCACGTCCGCCAGTTGGGCTTGCGGATCGCGCTTGCCAGCACCGTGCCGGCCACAGGCGTGCCGGAGTCGGCGTTCGGCGCGCTATGGCAGCACGAACTGCGCTGGGCCCGCACCATAAGGGGGGTGGCGCCCGCCGCGTTCGCCGCCTCCGCTTTGCAGTTCCCGATCGCCTGGGCGTTGCTGGCCTGCATCTGCACCGCCGCGTCCGGCCCGTCGCTGGCGCTGCTGGGCGGCGCCTGGCTGGTGCGATACGCCGCAGCCGCCGCGATCGGCCGGTCGCTGGCGCCAGCCCCGGGGACGCGCATGGGCTGGCGGCTCGCGCTGCTGTTGCCGGTGCGCGACCTGATTTCCGTTGCCGAGATCGCGGCGAGCTTCACCGGACGGCAGGTGCTATGGCGGGGACACGTGATGCGGGTGGACGCGAGGCGGCGGTCTTTCGCCGGTTCGGCAGTGAAGAAACACGCGGCGCCGGTGGTGTTGTAGGCCGGAAACCGACGCGGCGACTTGCGCGCGTACGCAAACCGTTCAAGCTGGCGCAGGACCGAAGAGTCCGACCGCAGAGTCCGTCCGAGGGAGATGCCTGCCAATGGGATCTGACGGCCTAACGCCGTTGCTGTCGCCGCGTTCGGTGGCCGTGGTCGGCGCTTCCGCGGACCCCACGCGGATCGGCGGACGGCCGATCGCCTACATGCTTGCGCGAGGCTTCACCGGGTCGATCCTGCCGGTGAACCCGAACCGGACGCAGATCCAGGGCCTGACCGCCTACCCGGACATCGCCAGCCTGCCCGAGGCGCCTGATGCGGCGATCGTCGCCGTGCCAGCCTCGCAGGTGGTGCAGACGGTGCGGGACCTGGGCGCCCGGGGGGTGCGCGGCGCGATCGTGTTCTCCGCCGGTTTCGCCGAGGTGGGCGGCGATGGCGTGGCGTTGCAGGCCGAAGTGATGACCGCCGCCCGCGCGCACGGGATGCGCCTTCTGGGCCCCAATTGCCTGGGCATGTTCGACGACCGCACCGGCTTCTACGCCACGTTCTCGGCGTCGCTGGAGACCGGGTATCCCCCGCCGGGCCGCGTCGGCATCGTCAGCCAGTCCGGCGCCTATGGCACGCACGTGTTCACCATCGCGCGGACGCGCCGGCTGGGCACGCCCGTGTTCGTCGCCACGGGGAACGAGGCGGACGTCTCGGTCGGCGAGGTGCTCGGCTGGATGGCCGCGGATGACGGCATCGACGTGATCGCCGTGTATGCCGAGGGCATCCGCGACGGCGCCGGGTTCGTGGCCGCGCTGGCGGCGGCGCGGGCGGCGCGCAAGCCGGTGGTGGTGATGAAGGTGGGCCGCTCGCGGCTGGGCGCGGCGTCCGCCCGGTCGCACACCGCCGCCATCGCCGGGGACGACGCGGTGACGGGCGCCGTGCTGGCGGAGTTCGGGGCGCTGCGGGCGCGCTCGACCGAGGAGATGCTCGATTTCGCGCAGCTCGCCAGCCGCCGCATCTACCCCGCCGGGAACACGCTGGGCATGATCACCGTCAGCGGCGGCGCGGGCGTGCTGGTCAGCGACGCGGCGGACGCGGTGGGGCTGGCCATGCCGCCCATGCCCGAGGCGGCGCAGGCGCGGCTGCTCGAGATGCTGCCGTTCGCCGCCGCGCACAACCCGGTGGATTGCACCGCGCAGGCGCTCAACGATTTCACCCTGGTGAGCCGCTTCACCGAGTCGATGGTCGAGGATGGCGGCTACCGCTCGGTGCTGGCGTTCTTCAGCCAGACCGGCGGCGCGCCCTCCATCGCGCCCCGCTTGCGGCAGGCGCTCGGGGAGGTGCAGGCGCGTCACCCGGACCGGCTGTGCGTGCTGTCCGTGCTGGCGCCGGCGAACCTGGTGGACGGCTACGAGGCGGATGGCTGGAGCGTGTTCGAGGATCCGACGCGCGCCGTTGCCGCGATCCACGCCATGGGAAGGCTGGGCGACTCCTTTGCAGCCGGCCCGGGCGCGCCGCCGCCCGCGATCGGGCCGGTCCGCTTGCCGGACGTCTCGCCTGACGAGGCGGGGGCCAAGCGGCTGCTGTCCGGCGCCGGCATCGCCTGCGTGCCCGAGCAGGCCTGCGCCGATGCGGAGGCGGCCGTGGCCGCGGCCGAGGCGATCGGCTACCCGGTCGTGCTGAAGATCCTGTCGCCCGACATTCAGCATAAGTCGGAGATCGGCGGCGTGCTGCTGGGCGTATCCGATGCGGCAGCGGTGCGGATCGGGTTCGCCACGCTGCTGGCCCGCGCGGCCGAGCATGCCCCGTCGGCGCGCTTGACGGGCGTGCTGGTCGCCAAGCAGCTGCGCGGCGGGGTGGAGTGCATCCTGGGCATCCACCAGGACCCGGTGTTCGGTCCGGTCGCGATGGTCGGGCTGGGCGGCATCTTCGTCGAGGTGCTGCAGGACGTGGCGTTCCGTCGCTGCCCGTTCGGCGCCGATGTGGCCGAGGCGATGATCAGAGGGCTGCGCGGCGCACCTCTGCTGTTGGGCGCGCGCGGGCAGCCTCCGGTGGACATGGCCGCGTTGGCCGGGATGCTGGCGCGGCTAAGCGCGTTCGCCGCAGCCGCCGGGCCGCGGCTGCGCGGGATCGATCTCAATCCGGTGATGGCGATGCCGGACGGCGCCTTCGCCGTAGACGCCCTGGTGGACATCGATGGCTGACCTCGAGACCCTGCGCCAGATCCGCGACAGCGCGGCGGCGATCGCACCCCGCGGCGGCGACCTGCGGCGCATCCGCGCGCTGCGCTTCACCGAGCCCGGCTTCGACCCCGTGGTGTTGCGAGAGATGGGCGCGATGGGCTGGATCGGCCTGCGGGCGCCCGAAGCGGCGGGCGGCGCCGGGCTGGGCATGGCGGAGCTATGCGCCGTGCTGGAGGAGTGCGGCGCCGCCCTGGCGCCCGAGCCGTTGCTGGCCTGCGCCACCGCCGCTCAATTGCTGCCCGACCCGGCGCTGCTGGCGGGCGAGCGCGTGGTGGCGCTGGCCTGGCAGGAGCGGCTGGACGCGCTGGATGCGGCGCCCGAAGCGACATTCCGCGCCGGCGCGGTGACTGGCCGCAAGCTGTTCGTTCCGTTCGCCGCAGCGGCCGATGCGTTCATCGTGACGACCGCGGACGGCCTGGCCCTGGTGGAGCGCACCGCGCCGGGCGTGTCGCTGGACGTGGTCCGCCTGCAGGATGGCGGCAACGCGGCCGCCGTGGACTTCGCCAACGCGCCCGGCCTGGCCGTGGCGGGCGATGCGTCGGACGCGCTGGAGGAGGCGACGCTCGGGACCGCGGCGCTGCTGCTGGGCGTGATGGGTCAGGCCTTCGCGCTGACGCTGGACTACCTGCGGACACGTCAGCAGTTCGGCAAGCCGATCGGCAGTTTTCAGGCGCTGCAGCACCGCGCCGCAGACCTGAAACTGCAGCTAGAACTCACCCGGGCCAGCGTGGAGGCCGCCGCGGCGACGCTGGACGGGCCTGCACCCGCGCCGGAGCGCCAGGCTGCGGTGTCGCGCGCGAAGGCGCGGGCCAGCAGCGCCGCGATGCTGGTGACGCGGCAGGCGATCCAGCTCCACGGCGGGATCGGCTACACTGACGAGTACGATGTCGGGTTGTACCTGCGCAAGGCGATGGTGCTGAGCAACGCGTTCGGCTCGGCGGCGGCGCACCGCGCGCGGTGGGCCCGGCTGGCGCCCGACGAGGAGGACTGAGCGCGGCTGATAGCAGCCGCTACAACAATCACCGTCATCGCGAGCCGCCGCTTGGCGGCGTGGCGATCCAGGCCAGCCCGGACGGTGCTGGCGGCTGGATTTTGCCGCGTCGCAAGCGCTCCTCGCAATGACGACGAATGTTCAGCCGCCGGCCTCCTCGTTAAGCAGCCGCTCCGGGTGCGTGAACACCTCGAACCCGTCCGATCGGGCGACCGCAATGAGCGTGATCCCTGCCACGTCCGCCACCCGGATCGCCAGCGCCGTCGGCACCGACACCGCGGCCAGCACGCCGATCCCGGCGCCCGCCGCCTTCTGCACCAGCTCGACCGACACCCGGCTGGTCAGCAGCAGGATGCCGTCCGCCGGGTCTTCCCCTGCGCGCAGCAGGGCGCCGGTCAGCTTGTCCAGCGCGTTGTGGCGGCCGACATCCTCGCGCGCCGCCAGCAGGCCGTCGCGCCAGAACCCGGCTGCATGCACGCCGCGGGTGCGCGCGTTCAGCATCTGCGCCGGCGACAGGCTGGCCACCGCCTCGGTCACCGCGGCCGCCGTCCACCGCCGGCCGGGCGCCACGCGCGGCGGCGTGCGCATGGCATCCGCCAGGCTGTCCATGCCGCACATGCCGCATCCGGTGGCGCCCATGATCTGCCGCCGCCGGCGTTCCAGCCGGGCCATCCGGTCCGCGGCGATCCACATTCGCAACTCGACCCCTTCGGCCACGGGGACCAAGTCGAGCTCCTCGATGTCCACCGCCGCCTCGATGATCCCCTCGGCGCGGCTGAACCCGGCGGCGAAGTCCTCCAGATCGGCCGGGGTCGCCATCATCACGGCGTGGGTGACCCGGTTGTAGGTGAGCGCAACCGCCACCTCCTCCGGAACGCAACGCTCGCCCTGCTCCACGCCGTTGCGCCAGCGCACCGCCTGCACGGCGGGGGGCGGGATGGTCTCCATGCGCGCGCCCTGTTGGCCGTTGGTGTCGCCATGATAGTGCTAACACCATGACCAATCGAGTCCGCCCCGGATGAGCGTCGCCATCGCTGTCATGGCCAAGGCCCCACGCGCAGGCCACTCCAAGACCCGCCTGAGTCCTCCCCTCCTGCCCGACGAAGCGCGGGCGATGAGCGCGGCCTTCCTGCGCGACATTACCGAGAACATCCGCCTAGCGGCGCGACAGGCCGACATCGCCGGCTACGTCGCCTACGCCCCCGCCGGCATGGAGACGGTGTTCGACGGCATCCTGGCGCCGGGCACGCAATTGGTGCTGGCGGACGGCGCCGGCGACATGCCGCCGGGCGTGACCGGCTTCGGCCGTTCGCTGCTGCACGCGACGGAGGGCTTGTTCGCGCAGGGCTGCGACGCGGTGTGCGTGCTGAACTCCGACAGCCCGACGCTGCCCACCGCCACCCTGGTCGCCGCCGCGCAGGCGCTACCGGCAGGCGCGGACCGGGTCGTCCTCGGCGCGGCGGAGGATGGCGGCTACTACCTGCTGGGCATGACGGCGCCGCACGCGCAGCTGTACGCCGCCATCGACTGGAGCACGGAGCGGGTCGCCGCGCAGACCAGGGCCGCCGCCGCCGGCATCGGGCTGCCGGTGACCGAGCTTCCGCCATGGTACGACGTCGACGACCGCGCGGCGCTCGGCCGCCTGCTGGACGACTTGGCGGCGGGGGTGGGCTACGCCGCGCCGGCGACCGCCGCGCTGGTGGCCGAACTCGGTCTGCGGGCGCGGCTCTCGGCGTGAACGAGCGGCGACGGGGCCTGGCGCTGGCCGGCGCCGGGCTGGCGCTGCTGTTGCTCGTCGTGGCGGAGCTGCTGTGCCATCACGCCGGCGAGGTCGCCACCATCCCCGAAGACGCCCGGCTGCGCTTGTTCGTCGGGTTGGAGTGCTTGGCGGGCCTGGTGTATTTCGCCGCGATCTGGCTGGTCCGCTCAGGCCCCGCGCCACGCCGCGCGACGCTGATGGTGCTGGCCTTCGCCGCCGCCATGCGCGTCTTCCCGCTGGCCTGGCCGCCGTTCCTGTCCTCGGACCTGTTCCGCTACGTGTGGGACGGGCGGGTGCAGGCGCAGGGCATCAACCCATACCTCCACCTGCCCGCCGCGAAGGAGCTGGAGTTCCTCCGCGACGACGAAATCTACATGAGCACCAACCGCTCCGAGGAGGCGCCGACCATCTATCCGCCGATGGCGCAGGTGATCTTCGCGTTCATCGGCCAGGTATGGTCCTCGCTGATGATGGTGAAGATCACCATGGCCGGGTTCGAGGCGCTGGCGATCGCGTGCGTCACGGTGCTGCTGCGCCGCGCGCGGCTGCCGACCGCCGGCGTGCTGGTCTACGCCTGGTGCCCGCTGCCGATCTGGGAGTTCGCCGGCAACGGCCATATCGATGCCGCCAGCATCGGCTTCATCGCGCTCGCCATGGTGGCCGCCACGTCCGCCTGCCGGGGGTGGGCAGGCGCGCTGCTCGGGCTGGCGGTGCTATGCAAGCTGTTGCCCGCGGCGGTGTTCCCCGCCTTCTGGCGGCGGTGGGACTGGCGCACGCTGGCCGCGACTGTCGCCGTGATCGTCGCGCTGTACGCCGCCTACACCATCGGCGCTGGGTGGCGGGTGCTGGGATATCTGCCCGGTTACGCCGCCGAGGAAGGGTTGGAGACCGGCGGCGGCTTCTTCGTGCTGCGGGCCTTGTCGCTGTTCGGTCCGCTGCCAGCCTGGTCCGCGAAGGCCTACGCCGCCGCAGCAGGCTTGGCGTTGCTCGGCCTGGCCGCGCGCTTCATGCTCGGCGCCAAGCTGCCCGCCGACCCAGCCGCTCGCGTCACTGTGATCGGCCGCGCCGCCGCCGTGCTCGCGATGGCCACCACCGTCGCGATTTCGCCGCATTACCCGTGGTATTTGGCCTGGCTGCCGCTGTTCGCTTGCTTCGCGCCCTATCTCAGCGTGATGTACCTGTCGGCTAGCGGCGTGATGCTTTATCTGGACCCTTATCACAGCAGGGCCATCTACCCGTGGATCATCTACGGGCCGTGCGTGCCGCTGGCGGTTTTCGATTGGGCTCGGGCTCACGGCGCGCGTCGCGCCACTTGAGAGGGACACGGCGCGCACCTCGCCACTTGAGAAGGACCCGGCGCGCGTTGCGCCACTTGAGAAGGAGTCATGCATGTCGGCCACGCTGCTGAAAGACCCGCGCCGCTATTTTGAGGCGGTAGAGGCGCGCGACCTGACCGCTGCGCCGCCGGTGTGCCTGTACCTGGAGACGACGAACCGCTGCAACCTGCTGTGCGAGACCTGTCCCCGCACCTTCGAGACGCTAGAGCCGCCGCAGGACATGACGTGGGAGGTGTTCACCTCCATCGTCGACCAGTACGACAGCATCGCGCGGGTGGTGCTGCACGGCGTGGGCGAGCCCATGCTGGTGAAGGAGCTGCCGCGCATGATCCGCTACTTGAAGGATCGCGGCATCTACGTGCTGTTCAACACCAACGGCACCCTGCTGAACCCGAAGAAGTTTCAGGAGCTGATCGACACCGGGCTAGACGAATTGCGCGTGTCGGTGGACGCCGCGGACCGCAAGACCTACCTGGCGGTGCGCGGCAAGGACTTCTTCGACCGCATCGTGCGCGACGTGGGCAAGTTCACCGCGTTCCAGGCGAAGGTCGGCAGCGCCACCCCGAAGGTGTCGATCTGGCTGACCGGCCTGAAGGAAACGGTGCAGCAACTCCCCGAGTTCGTCCGCATGGCGGCGAACATGGGTGTCGGCGAGGTCCACCTGCAGCGCCTGGTGTTCGACGACGCCGGGTTCGGCATGGCGCGGGCCGAGAACAGCCTGTTCGAGCAGACCCAAGCCGAGGAGGAGGAAGCCATCCAGGCGGCCCAGGCGATCGGCGCCGCAGTCGGCGTGAAACTGGACGCCTCGGGCGCCACGGAGCCCGGGGTCAGCCTGAAGAACGCGTCCGGCGACACGCCGTGGGCCACTTGCCGCCGGCCGTGGTCGCTGATGTACTTCACCGCGCATGGCCGCGCCCTGCCCTGCTGCATCGCGCCGTTCTCGGCCCGCGGCTACAGCAACTACACGCTGGGCGACGCGACCCAGCAGTCGTTGCGCGACATCTGGAATGGGCCGCTGTACCAAGAATTCCGCAAGTCGCTGCTGAGCGACACGCCGCCGAAGCCGTGCGAGAACTGCGGGCTGAGGTGGTCGCTGTAGCGTTGTCTGAAGGTCGCGTCACCGCAGTCATACCTACCTTCAACGAACGCGACGCGATCGGCGCGGTGGTGCGGGAAATCCCCCGCAACGTCGCCGCCGAGGTGATCGTCGCCGACAGCGGCAGCACCGACGGCACGCAGCAAGCGGCGCGTGAGGCCGGCGCCCGGGTTCTGGACCTCGGCCGCGGCTACGGCCTGGCCTGCGCCCGCGCGGCCGAGGCGGCGGACCCGGCCAGCGAGGTGATCGTGTTCCTCGACGGCGACGGGGCCGACCGCGGCGACTTGATGAGCCTGCTGGTCGACCCGGTGCTCGCCGGCACGCATGACTTCGTGATCGCTTCCCGCACCCGCGGCCAGCGGGACCCGGGCTCCATGAGCTGGCGCCAGGTTCTGGCCGGGCATATGGCCGGATTTGGCATACGCGCATTGTATGGCGTGCGTTACACCGACATGTGCGCCTTTCGCGCCATCCGCCGGTCCAGCCTGGCGGCGTTGAATTTGCAGGAAATGACGTATGGCTGGAACATCGAGATGCAGATGCAGGCGGCGCGGGCCGGCCTGCGCATCCTCGAGGTGCCCGTGCCCTATCGTTGCCGCGCGGGCGGACAGAGCAAGGTGGCCGGCTCGTTCCGCGGCACGCTGCGTGCGGGATCGCGGATCGTGACCACCTTTGTCCGCGTGGCAGGCTCGCCCAAGCCAAATCGCACGCAGCCTGGGCAGGCCGGGGTCAGCCCGGGCAGATGATGGCGCGCGTTGCGGTCGCCATTCTGCTGCTCTGCCTCGCCTTCCCCGCCATCGCCGCAAGTCCCGCGGCGGTGGACGGGATCTGGTGGACGCAGGACCATGACGGGGTAGTGCAGCTTTATCACTGCCCAGCCGGGCTGTGCGGGCGTGTGGTCGGGATCACTACGTTCAAGCCTGATGGTTCCACGCCCGTCGACTGGCAGGGCCGCTCGCGGTGCCGGCTGCAGATCGTCCCTGACGGCAAGGTGGACGAGGACGGCGTTTGGGACAGCCACATCACCAACCCCGACAACGGGAAGACCTACACCATCAACCTTCGGGTGGAAGCGGATGGCCGCCTGCGGATGCGCGGCTACATCGGGCTGCCGCTGTTCGGCCAGACCGTGTTCTGGACGCGCTTCAAGGGGCGGCTGACTCCGGACTGCCACGTCGAGGACTGATCGTGGCCGCCTTCGACACCCCTCCTCGGCTAAGCGTTCTCATCGGCGCCGACAGCCTGGCGCAGCGCCGTTCCGGCGTCGGCCGCATGACGCTCGAGATCGCCCGCGCCGCGCGCGCCTGCCCCGCCATCGACCATACCGGGTTGCTGCTGGCGCACGGCTTGGCTTCGGCGGACCTGCTGGACGGATTGGACGGCCCCGTCGGCGCTGCACAGCCGCTGCTCCGGGCGCCTATTCCGTGGAAGGTGGCCGTCGGCCGGCTGCCCGGCGTGCAACTGCTGCGTCGGGTGAAGCATGGCGGGCTGAACCGCCACGTGCGGCGGCTGGCGCGCGAGCTCGGCGGCCCGATGGTTTATCACGAGCCGAATATGATCGCCCGCCCGGTCGCGCTGCCGACCGTGGTGACGATCAACGACCTGTCATGGCACCACCAGCCGTCCTGGCATCCGGCGGACCGGCTGCAGTGGATCGAGCGGAACCTGCCAGCGACGTTGCGGCGGGCGCAGCGCTTCGTGGCGATCTCGCAGTTCACCAAGGATGCGGCGGTCCGCGAGTTGGGCCTGGCGGCGGACCGCATCGACGTCGTGCCGCTGGCGCCGGCTGACGAGTTCCGGCCGATGTCGGCGCAGGAGGCGGCGCCCGCGCTCGAACGGTTCGAGCTGGCCGACCGCGCCTACGTGTTCTCCATCTCCACCTTGGAGCCGCGCAAGAACTTCGACCGCCTGCTCGCCGCTCACCTGCTGCTGCCTGCCGCGCTGCGTCGGCGGGCCCCGCTGGTGATCGCCGGGGGCAAAGGCTGGGGCGAGGTGTTGGCCAGACCGGAAGCCGAAGCCGCGATCCGGGACGGCACGGTGCGACTACTCGGTCACGTCGCCGATGCCGATCTTGTGGCGCTGACGGCGCGTGCGGCGGTGTTCGCCTATGTCAGCCTGTATGAGGGCTTCGGCCTGCCGGTGGTCGAGGCGATGGCGGCGGGCGCTGCTGTGCTCGCGTCGAGCACCACCGCGGTTGGCGAGCTTGCAGCCGGCGCGGCGTTGCTGGTGGACCCGTTGGACGAACAGGCGATCTCCGACCGGTTGCACGAGTTGCTGGACGACGCGCCGCAGGCGGAGCGGTTCCGGGAGGCCGGGCTGATCCGTGCAGCCGGCTACACCTGGCAACGCACGATTGACACGCTGCTTGTCAGCTGGCGCAAGGCGTTGCCGTAGGTTAGCGGGCGGCGCTCACCATAGCTGCATCTCGGCGTCCAGGTCGTTGTCCTCGCCACGCGAAGCGGCTTGGCGCTGGACGGCGTTCGCGGGCACAACCGCTGGAAAAGACGCATTAACAGGAACGACGACCAAAAATCGCTCCAGGATGACGTTAAGAATAGAGAAAGGACCGAGCGTCTGCGACATCTGCCTGACCCGTATCAATGCGAGAGACGTTGTTATTCCTTGGTTACATATCCGTCAAGCCGTTACGTCACTCGAACTATCTCGGATACCGACGGGACTATCCCACCGCGTTGCAGCACCAATTGCCGTTCTTGCAACGCCGCCACCTCCGGCCGATGCACGATCGACAGCACCGCCGTTCCCGGCAGCCGCTTGCGCAACATCTGGTACAGCTCGCTCTCGGCGTCCGGATCGAGGTTGGCGGTCGCCTCGTCCAAGAACAGGAAGTCCGGGCGGCTCAACAGAGCGCGTGCGATCGCCAGGCGCTGCTGCTCCCCACCCGACAGCCGCTGGCCCCACTGCATCTCGACGTCGAGTTCCGGGATCAGCGCTGCGAGCCCGGCATCGGTGAGCGCGGCGGCGATCTGGTTAGCCGAGTACGCGCCGATCGGGTCCGGGTAGGTGACGGCGCGACGCAGCGATCCGAGCGGGATGTAGGTTTTCTGCGGCAGGAACATCGAATGTCCGGCCGGCATCTGCACCGAGCCGCTGCCGAACGGCCAGATGCCGGCGAGGGCGCGGAACAGGGTCGATTTGCCGCTGCCGGACGGGCCGGACAGCGCCGTCGTGCTGCCGGGCGCCAGTTCCAGCGCCGGCGCCTCCAGCAACACGGACCCGTCCGGCAACTCCAGCCGCAGATCGCGCGCCGTGAACGCCGGCCCGGATGTCGGCGTCACGGTGATGTTGCGGTCGCGCGTGACGTGCATGGCGTCCAGCGTGCGCCCGAACGTGGACAACCGATCGACCGTCGCGGCCCAGTCCGCCAGCCGCATGTAGTTGTCGACGAACCAGGACGCCGCCCCCTGCACCTCGGCGAAGGCGCCGGAGACGCGGGTGAGGGTGCCGAACGAGATCGTCTTGCTGAAATACAGCGGCGCGGCGGCGAAGAACGGGAAGATGCTGGCCATCTGGCCGAAGAAGTAGACGAACGCGTTCACCAGCCGGTTGCGAAGCATGATGCGGCGGAAGTTGCCCACGATCGCCGTGAAGCGCTGGTTGAGGATGGCGGCCTCGTCCGCCTCGCCCTTGTAGAGCGCCACACCTTCCGCGTTCTCCCGCAGCCGCACCAGGGCGAACCGGAAGTCCGCCTCCAGGCGTTGCCGGATGTAGTTTAGCGAGATCAGCGGCCGGCCGATCAGCTGGGCGAGGATGGTGCCGATGATGGAGTACCCGAGCGCCACCCAGACGAAGTAGGCGGGGATCTGGATGCCCAGCAGCGTGATCGGGAACGACAGCGCCCAGAGCAGCTGCAGGAAGGAAAACAGCGACACCACGTTGGCGATGAAGCCGAAGCCGAGCATCAGCCCGTTCTCGACCATGTCGCGGATGTCGTCGGAGATCCGCTGATCCGGGTTGTCGTTGCCCAGCGTCTCCGGCTGCAACTGCATCTGGTAGTAGGCGCGGTCGGCCAGCCATTTGGTCTGGTAGTGCGCCGTGAGCCAACGCCGCCACCGCAACTGCAGCCACTGCCGCAGGTAGCGCGCGTTCACCACAATCGCCAGGGCAACCGCCACCAGCGGCAGCAGCCCAGGGATGATGCCGAACGGCCCGTCCGGGCTTTCCTGCCAGCTCAGCAACAGCCGCAGAAACGATGGATAATCGTACTGTTGAAGCGCGTTGATCCACGCGCCGCCATTCAGGTTCAGCAGCAGGTTGATGCGCACCAGCGCGAATTCCGCCGCTAGTATGATGAACAGCAGCAGGAAGGCGGATCCCTTCTCCTCCGAACGGAGATACGGCGCAGCCAGGTACCAGACGCTGCGCAGGAAGCGGCCGATCTTCATGGTTGCGGTCGCAGAGCACGGCGGGCAGGCGCCGCGCCCGGCATTTCGTTCCAGAAGTGATGCATGTCGGCGAGGCTGACCTATGCGACGGCCGCATGCAAGACGAAGCAGACGACGTAAATCGCTTGTAACGCGCTCGTCGGATTGTAATCACGGTCATGGCCGCCTGGCCGCCGTATAGCGAGTCGTTAACGTTTGAGCCGTAAATTGAGCCGAGGTCCCACAAGGCGATCGAAATGCCCGCTCCGCCTCAGCTTCCCGATACCAGCATACGGCTGGTGCTGCAGCACCCGGTGTTCAGATCGTTCGGCGACGTGCGCTTTCGTCGGGCCCCGCCCGATGGCCTGCCCGTCCTCGCGGTTCGGCTGGGCGAGCGTGAGGCGCAGCTTCCGCTCGATGCGTTGCAGCGGGAGTTCGGCATCGACGACGACTCCGATGACGGACGCATGCTGGCGCTGATCGCCGCGGCGCTCGACTACGTCCCCTCGCTGCAAGCCGGCGACCGGCTGCCGTCGGAGGTGCTGACCGGCAAAGCCAGCTGGAAGCCCAGCCCCGACCACCTGCTGCTGGCCACCACGCGGCTTCAACTCAACCTGCTCGCCTGGTTGGCGCCGAAAAGCCGTTGGGCGCAAGCCAAACGCGACGATGCCACCCTGCTGCGCCTGTCCGGCGACCCTGCGCTATGCAAAGACTTGCAATCCGCCACCCTGGCCGCCGCCCGGCTGCTCGGCCTGCGCGACGTGGCGCATGTCACCGGGCTGATGGCGGAGCTTTCGGAGGAGCTGTCCTATATCGAGGCGCTGCGCCAACGGCTGCTCGCGCGGGTCGAGGCGCTGTGTCGCCGTGTCTCGGCATTGCGATTGCAACGGCGGGTTGGAACGGTGGCGGACACCCTGTCGCAAGTCCACCGCCTCAGCCTGATGGCGTTCCAGCAGATCCGCACCCGGTTCGACGACCTGGACGCGGTCACCAGCGTGTTCGACACGCTCGGCCGCAACACCGAAAGCCTGCGCGGGTTCATCCGCAGCACCCGCGACTGGCTGTATCAGAGCCAGCGCGCGTGGGAGCCGCTGCTTGCCCGCTGGGACCGGACGGCGAAGGCCGAGAGCGGGCTGTTGGCCAGCACCTACCGCTTCCTCGCCCCGCGCTTCATGCCGACGACCCAGTGGCAGGGTCAGCAGGCGACGTTCCCACCGCCCAAGACGCGGGCCAGTCCGGCCAAAGCTCAGATGGCCTGGTAAGCCGTGGTCCGAATCAAGCCGCCTTCGCCTCGCGCCGCCGGGCGGTGAGGATGTATTCGGTATATCCGTTCGGCTGCGTGCGGCCCTGGAACACCAAGTCGCATGCCGCCTTGAACGCCGGGCCGTCGAAACCGGGCGCCATCGGCGTGTAGGCCGGGTCGCCTTCGTTCTGCCGGTCCACCACGGCGGCCATGCGCCGCAGCGTCTCCATAACCTGCGCCTCGGTCGCCACGCCATGGCGCAGCCAGTTGGCGATGTGCTGGCTGCTGATGCGCAGCGTCGCGCGGTCCTCCATCAGCCCGACGTCGTGGATGTCCGGCACCTTGGAGCAGCCGACGCCCTGGTCGATCCAGCGCACCACGTAACCCAGGATGCCCTGCGCGTTGTTGTCCAACTCGGCCTGCACGTCGTCGGGCGCCCAATTGGGCCGGTCCGCCAGCGGGATGGTCAGCAGGTCCGACAGCGCGGCGCGCGCCCGGCTCGCCAACTCCTCCTGCCGGTCCGCCACGCTCACCTGGTGGTAGTGCAGCGCGTGCAGCGTCGCCGCGGTCGGCGACGGCACCCAAGCGGTGTTGGCGCCCGACTGCGGGTGGCCGATCTTCTGCGCCAGCATATCCGCCATCTTGTCCGGCGCGGCCCACATGCCCTTGCCGATCTGCGCCCGTCCGCGCAGGCCGCAGGCCAGGCCGATATCGACGTTGCGGTCCTCGTAAGCCTTGATCCAGGGCGTGTTCTTGATCTCCGCCTTGCGGATGAACGCGCCGGCCTCCATCGAGGTGTGGATCTCGTCCCCGGTGCGGTCCAGGAAGCCCGTGTTGATGAACACCACCCGGTCCCGCGCCTCGCCGATGCAAGCGGCCAAGTTGGCGCTGGTGCGGCGCTCCTCGTCCATGATGCCCATTTTCAGCGTGGCGTGCGGCAGACCCAGCAGCTGCTCCACCCGGCCGAACAGGTCGGCGGCGAACGCAACCTCCTCCGGACCGTGCATCTTGGGCTTCACGATATACACCGACCCGGCGCGGCTATTGCGGCGCGCCTTCAAGTCGTGCATCGCGATAAGCGAGGTGACCGCGGCGTCCAGCATCCCCTCCGGCGTCTCACGGCCGGCGGCGTCCAGCACCGCGTCCGTCATCATATGGTGGCCGACGTTGCGGATGAGCATCAGGCTGCGGCCCGCCAGCGTCAGAGTCCCGCCGTCCGGCGCGGTGAACACCCGGTCGGCTGCGAGGCGGCGCTCGACCGTCTTGCCGCCCTTGGGGAAGCTTGCGGACAGGCTGCCATCCATCAGGCCGAGCCAGTTGCGGTAGACGGCCACCTTGTCGTCGGCATCGACGGCGGCGACGCTGTCCTCGCAATCCATGATCGTGCTGATGGCCGATTCGAGCACAACGTCCGCGAGGCCTGCCGAGTCGGAGCCGCCGATCGGGTGGTTGCGGTTGATCAGCAGCTCGATGTGCAGGCCGTTGCGCTTGAACACGATCGCGGTGGGCGCCGCGGCATCGCCCAGATAGCCGACGAACTGCGCCGGGTCGGCCAGCGCCGGGCTCAGCGCGCCGTTCTCGACGGCGTACCCGGTGACGGCTTCATGCGACCCAATGGCGAGCGGCGCCGCTTCGTCCAGGAAAGCCTTTGCGCGCGCGACGACCTTGGCGCCTCGCGCAGGGTTGAACGCGCCCGCGCGGCCGGCGCCGTCCGTCTCCGCGATGGCGTCGGTGCCATACAGCGCGTCGTACAGGCTGCCCCAGCGGGCGTTGGCGGCGTTCAGCGCGTAGCGGGCGTTGCTGACTGGGACGACCAGCTGCGGGCCGGCGATGCTGGTGATCTCCGCATCCACACCGCTTGTCTGCACGGTGAACGGCTCCGGCTCGGGCAGCAGGTAGCCGATGCCCCGCAGGAACGCCTCGTAGGCGGCCGGGTCGGGCGCCGCACCCTTATGACCGACGTGCCAGGCGTCGATCTGGGCCTGCATCGCATCGCGACGGGCCAGCAGCGCCGCATTGCGCGGAACGAGGTCGGCCAGCATTGCCGCATAACCGGACCAGAACGCGTCCGACGACACGCCCGTGCCGGGCAACGCCTCGGTTTCAATGAAGGCGTGCAGCGTTGCGGCGATCTGCAGGCCGTTTGTCGTGATGCGTTCCATGTCGTCGTCCCCCGAACACGCCGTTCTTCCCGCTCGCACGCCTGTTGTCGAGGGGGTATCGCCTTCGACCCCCGGTTCGATGGCGGGAGAGGGGGGCGCTCCCCTCACCCCGACCCTCTACCAGAAGGAGAGGGAGATGCGCCGCGGCTGCGGAAGTCGAACAAAACGGGACGGTCGGGCTGCGTCGTGACCCGGCCGATCGGCCGCACCTGCGCCGCATCGGGCGCCCGCGCCTCCAGCGCGCCGATCAGCTTGGCCATCACCAGCACCGCCTCCGCCATGGCGAACTGCGCGGCGACGCAAATCCGGGGGCCGGCGCCGAACGGCAGGTAGGCGAACCGCAGTGGCGGCGAGGCGCCCGGAAGGAAACGCGCCGGGTCGAAGGCGTGCGGGTCCTGCCACAGCAGCGCGTGCCGGTGCAGCACCCACGGCGCCACCGTGACGGTCGCGCCGCGCGGCACCACGGCGCCATGCGCCACGTCGCGCGCGATCGCCTCCCGGCGGATCATGAACGCCGGCGGATACAGCCGCAACGTCTCGCTGACCACGGCGCGCGTCACGGGCAGCCGCTCGAGCGCTACGGCGGCGTTTGCGGCGTCGAACGGGTTGGCTGCGGCCTCCTCGGCCACCCTGTCCTGCCAGTGCGGCGACTGCGCGAGCAGGCACATCGACCAGAACAGCGTCAGCGCCGTCGTCTCGTGCCCGGCCAGGATCATGGTCGCGGCCTGGTCGCACAGCTGGCCCCGCGTGAACCCCTCGCCCGTCTCCGGGTCGCGCGCCGCCGCCAGCATGTCGAACAGGTCGCGCGGCCCCTCCTTGGCCGGCAACCCAGCGCGCGCGTCCAGGATGCCGCCGATAAACGCCATCCACTCCTTGCGGAAGCGCCGCCGCGCGCCGTCCTTCGGGCTTGGCGCGAACGGCAGCAGCAGCTCGATCAGCGAGGGTTGCGACAGCTGCTCGGCGAATCGCATCAGCAGGGCGCGCATCGGCCCGCGCAGCTCCGCCATCTCCAGCGAGAACATCGACCGCCCAGCGATCTCCAGCGCGGTCCGCTGCATCTCCGGCAGCAGGTCCACCGAGTCCCGCCCGGCCAGCCGGTCGAGACATGCGGCCGCCTCGATCGCCACGTGCCCGGTCAGCACCGGCATCGAGCGCGGCGCCAGCAGCGGCGAGATGGTGCGGCGCTGATGCCGCCAGTCGGCGCCTTCACTGAGCAGCAGCCCATCGCCCACCAGCGGCGCCAGGATCCGCCGGGTGATGCCGGGCCGGCGGTAGTTGGCGGCATTGCGGACCAGCACGTGACCGATCGCGTCCGGGTCGTTCAGCAACACCTGCACGCGGCCCATGAAGCTGCCGATCACCGCCGGCCGCTCGTAGGCGTCCCGCCCCCACATTGCCAGCGCGTTGCCGCGAATGATCCGGACCAGGCCGAGCGCACCCGGATCGGTGGAGCGCAAGGGATGAATGGGCGGCGCCAACCGCGATGCTGGATGCGTGGTGTCCGGGCGCACGACGTCAGCCGCTCAGCGCTTCCGCCAGCGCGCGCGCATTGATCGGCTTGTCCAGGCGGACGACGGCGCGATACTCGGGCGGAATCGCTTCCCCACGGAAGCCGGTCACGAACACGACGCGCACCCCGAGCGCCGTCAGCGCGTCGGCGACCGGGTAGCTGGACCGGCCGCCCAGGTCCAGGTCCAGCACGGCGGCATCCAACGTGGCGCCCTCCGCCTGCACTAGCGAGAGCGCGTCGTCCAAGCGCCCAGCCGGTCCGACCACCGTCACGCCAAGCGACTGCAGCACGTCGAGCATGTCCATCGCGATCAGATAGTCATCCTCCACCACCAGGACGCGCCGCCCGCGCAGCAGCTTGCGAACGGCGTCGACTGTGCGCCTCATCACATCGCCGGAACTCGTGCGGGCGCGATCGCCGCGTCTCCCGCGTGCGCCAGCGGGATTTCGATGTGACAGTGCACGCCGTCATCACCGAAAGTGATTTGGGTTCGCGCCTGCATAGCGGCAACCATCGAGCGCTCGATGAGCTGCAGGCCGAAGGCGTTTGGCGGCGTCAACCGCGACGGCCGCGCAACGCCGGTCTCGATCCAGTCGACAACCAGCGTCTGCTCGCCGGGCGGCCCCTGGACGGTCCACTCGATGGCGAGCTTGGCGCCGGATTGCGCGGCATGCTCGGTCAACGCCCCGTGCTTGACGGCGTTCGTCGTCAACTCGTGCAGCACCATGGCGACCGGCTGCACGTCGTCCAGGCGCAACGCCACGGGCGGTCCGGTGATGGTGATGCCCTCGCCGACGGTCGCGCCGAGCGCGGTGACCTCCAGGTGGACCAACTCCTCGAGGCCGGTCGTGCCGTTGGTCGCCTCGCTGATCAGCCCCTGCACGCGGCCGAGCGCCATGAGCCGATCCAGGAAGGCGTCGAACGGGGCGCCGCGACCGATGGTGCGGCGCGCGATCGCCTGCACCACGCCCAACAGGTTGCGCGTGCGATGCTGCAGCTCCGCAACCAGCACCCGCAGCCGCGCCTCGGCCTTGCGCAGGGTGGTCACGTCCACGAACGTCACCACGGCGCCCATGATGGCGTGCTCGGCGTCGCGGTAGGGCGTGATGCGGACCAGGAACAGGACCGTGTCGCCCAGCTCGATCTGCCGTTCGACCAGGTCCGTCCCGGCCACGACCGAGGCGACGTCGTCGGCCAGCCATGGCAGCTGCATCATGCCGGACAGGTCGGTGATGGGCCGGCCCCGATCGCCAGGCAGCATGTGCAGGACGCGGCTCACCGCGGGGGTGAAGCTGCGGATCAGCAGCGAGCGGTCGAGGAACACGGTGGCGACGTTGGTGCTGTCGAACAGGTTCTGCAGGTCGCTGTTGGCCCGGTCCAGCGAATCGATCTTGCGGGTCAGCTCGGCATTGACGGTCTGCAGCTCCTCGTTCAGCGACTGCAGCTCCTCCTTGGAGGCTTCCAGCTCCTCGTTGGTGGACTGGAACTCCTCGTTGACCGACTGCAGTTCCTCGTTGGAGGATTTCAGCTCCTCGAGCGCCGTCTCATACTCCTCCACCAGCGATTGCAGCCGCTCCCGCGTGTCCCGCAGCTCCTGCTCGAGGTGGATGCTCTGGCCATCGTGAAGGAACAGCGTGCGGTTGGCGGCTTCCTCGCGGGAGAGCGTCGGCCCCTCGTCGGTGAACAGGATGAGGAACAGCGGCTCGTCCTGGTCCGCCTCGATTGGCTCGATGGCGAGGGTGACGAATTGGACGCGCCCGTCGTCGTCCTCGACGGCGACGCCAGGGCGGTTGACGGAGCCGCTGTTCTCCAGCGCCTCGCGAAACAGGGTGCGCATGTCCAGCCGCAAGCCCTTGCGCAGCATGGTCAGCAACTGCCGCGTCGGCTGGCCTGGCGGCTGCTCCAGGTATTTCCCGGTGCGGGAAGAGAAGTACACCACGTCGCCTTCCCGGTTCACCACCACGTGGGGCGGGGAGAACCGCTCCAGCACTTGCGCCTGCACCGACTGCCGCAGCGCCACCGTGCCGGAGGCGCGGCGAGCCCGCGCGTCGGGCAGATAGCCCGGGGATTGCAGGCCGCGAACCATCATCGGCAACCGCACGGTGGGGCCGCCGTCCTCCCGCTTGCGGAAGATCCGTTGCTTCTGGTCCACCGGCGCGAACAGGTCGCGGTACTGGGCGATGTTCTCCGAGGTGCCGAGGAACAGGAAGCCGCCCGGCCGCAGCGCGTAGTGGAAGGTGGGGACCACCTGCCCTTGCACGTCCGGCCCGAAGTAGATCAACAGGTTCCGGCACGACACAAGATCCATGCGGGAGAACGGCGGGTCCCGGATCACGCTGTGAGGCGAGAAGATGCACAGCTCGCGCACCTCCTTGGACACGACGAAGCTGACGCCATCCGCCACGAAGAACCGCTGCCGCCGCTCCGGCGACACGCTGTCGAGCAGCGCGGCGGGAAAGCGGCCGGTCCGCGCCACCGCGAGCGCATGGTCGTCGATGTCGGTTGCGAATATCTGCACCCGGGGCGCCGTTTCCAGCGGGTCCATGTGCTCCAGCATCAGCATGGCGATGGAGTAGACCTCCTCCCCGGTGGCGCAGCCCGGCACCCAGATGCGGATCACGCCGTCGACGGCGCGACGCTCGAACAGGCGTGGAATCACCAGCTGGGCGAGTATCTGGAAGGCTTCGGCGTCGCGGAAGAAGTTGGTCACGTTGATCAGCAGGTCGCGGAACAGCGCGACGGCCTCCGCCGGGTCCTGCCGCAACATTTCGACGTAGGCGTCGATGGTGTCCAGCTGCGCCACCTGCATCCGCCGTTGCACCCGGCGCAGGAAGGTCCGGACCTTGTAGCCGGCGAAATCGTGGCCGACCTGGCTGCGCAGGATGAAGCAGATGTCCGACCGCGCCTGCTCCAGCGTGGTCTGCTCGGTTGCTTTCTCTCCCGGCAGCGCCAGCGCGGCCAAGCCGTGGACGAAGCCCACCAGCTTCTCGCCCATCTTCTCCGCCGGCACCGCGAAATCGATGTAGCCGGTGGCGATCGCGCTGTCCGGCATGCTCGAATGCGCTGGGCCATGGCCGTTCTTGACCTGCGCCAGCGTGATGCCGCCACGCTCCTTGATGGCCTTGATGCCGAGCGTGCCGTCGCCGTCCCCGCCGGACAGGATGACGCCGCCGGCGTACTCGCCCAGGTCGAGCGCCAGGCTGCTTAAGAAGACGTCCACCGGCTTGCGCTCGCGCCGCAGCGCAGTGCCCTTGACGACGTTCAGCCGGCCGCCGCTGATGGTGAGCACGCAGTCGCTCGGCATCACGTACACGCAGTTGGCTGCGACCTGGACCTCGTCCGTGGCGATCTTGACCGACAGTGCGGTGTAGCGGGCGACGATCTCGTGGAGGATGCTCTCGCGCTCGGGATTCAGGTGCGTGACGATCACGATCGCCAGGCCGGGATCGTCCGGCATGCCGCGGAAGAAACCTTCGAACGCCTCGATGCCGCCCGCCGACGCGCCAACGCCGATCACCGGGACGACCGCGGCCTCCTCTGCGCTCTGCTCCAACATGCGGCTCACTCCGGGATGCGCCCACGTTACCGCATTTGCGAGTATTCGTCCTTCATCGTTTCCAGATGCAGCCAGCGCTCCTCGCATGCCGCCAGCTTGGCCTGCGCCCGTTGCAGCGCGCCGGTCGTCTCGGCGAACCGCGTCGGGTTGCGACGGAACAGGTCGGGCTTGGCCAGCTCCGCTTCCAGCTGGGCGATGCCGCGCTCCAGCGCCGCGATCTCGCCCGGCAGCGATTCGAGCGCCTGCTTGTCCTTGAACGACATCTTCGGCGGCCGCGCCACCGGGCGAGAGGATGCCTGGCGGAGCGTGGCGACCGGATCGGGCTGCGACGGGCCGCGCTGCGCCAGCATGTCGCTGTAACCGCCGGCGTACTCGGTCCATTGGCCGCCGCCTTCGGTGGCCAGGGTGGAGGTGACGACGCGGTCCAGGAAGTCGCGGTCATGGCTGACCAGCAGGACGGTGCCGCCATAGTCGGACAGCATCTCTTGCAGCAGGTCGAGCGTCTCGAGGTCCAGATCGTTGGTCGGCTCGTCCAGGATCAGCAGGTTGGACGGGCGCGCCATAGCGCAGGCCAGCAGCAAGCGGCCGCGCTCGCCGCCGGACAGCTTGCCGACCGGGGTGCGCGCCTGCTCCGGCCGGAACAGGAAGTCCTTCATGTAGCCGATCACGTGGCGCTTCTGCCCGGCCACCTCCACCTGGTCGCCGTCGCCGCCGGTGAGCGTGTCCTGCAGCGTGCGCGCCGGGTCCAGGGCGGCCCGCTGCTGGTCCAGGGTCACCGGCTGCAGGTTCGTGCCCAAGGTGACGCGCCCGGCATTCGGCTGGTCGACGCCGGTCAGCAGCCGCAATAGCGTCGTCTTGCCGGCGCCGTTCGGACCGATGATCCCCAACCGATCGCCGCGCAGCACCCGCAGCGACAGGTCAGCCACCACGACCCGCTCACCGAACGCGCGGCGCGCGTGCTCGGCGACGACGACCTGCTTGCCCGACATCTCGCCTTCCGAGGCCGCCAGCTTGAGCGCGCCGCCCGGGCCGCCGCTGTCGCGTCGTTTCTGCCGCAACGCCGCCAGCTCGGCCACGCGGCGCACGTTGCGCTTGCGCCTCGCGGTCACGCCGTAGGTGATCCAGTGCTCCTCGCGCACGATCTGGCGGTCGAGCTTCTGGCGGTCGCGCGCGTCCTGCTCGGCGACCTCCTCGCGCCAGGCCTCGAAATGCTCGAACCCGCGGTCCATGCGCCGGGTCACGCCGCCCTCCAACCACACCACGGCGCGCCCGAGCGTCTGCAGCAGGCGACGGTCATGGCTGATGAGCACGATGCCGGCGCGCTGGCTGGCCAGCTCCTTCTCCAGCCACTCGATCGCCGGCAGGTCCAGATGGTTGGTCGGCTCGTCCAGCAGCAGCAGGTCCGGCGCCGGCGCCAGCGCGCGCGCTAACGCCGCCCGCCGCGCCTCGCCGCCGGACAAGCGGGCCGGGTCCTCGGCGCCGGTCAGACCCAGGCGGTCGAGCAGCGCGGCGCCGCGATACGGGTCGTCGTTGGGGCCGAGCCCGGCCTCCACGTACTCGAGCGTGGTGGCGAACCCGGACAGATCCGGTTCCTGCGGCAGGTAGCGGATGGTGGCGCCGGGCTGCACGAAGCGCGTGCCGCCGTCCGGCTGCATCAACCCGGCCGCGATCTTCAGCAGGGTGGATTTGCCGGAGCCGTTGCGTCCGACCAGGCAAATCCGCTCTCCCGCGCCCACGCCGATGGCTGCGCCCTCCAGCAGCGCCTGGCTGCCGAGGGTGGCGCGGATGTCTTGCAGCAGCAAAAGAGGGGGCGGCATGGCGCTGTGTCCTCCGCGCAGGCCGCCGGCGCAAGCCGGTCAGGGGGTATGGACGGTGGCGCTGAGGAAGTTTGGCTGAGTATTTGGGTCGGTGTTCAACGCACGTGATTCGATAGGCTGGCTTTACTGCGCTCTGGAGACCGTCGCGCTGAGCCTGTTCGGCTCGGTGGAGTTGGGCCCGGACGATTGCAACCCCGCCGCGCCGGGCGGGAAGCTGTTTGCCGGCTGCGGCTCGCTGGCGCCGGATTGCGCCGCCGCGGGCGACTGCCCGGAAATGAACGCCGGCCCGCCGAACGTCACCGCGACCCGCGGCGCTCCAGGCGCCCCCGGCGTGCAGGCGGCGACGGAGAGGATGGCCAGCAAACCGACGAACCGCATGCGACGACCCCTAGGAAGCCCTCTCCCACAGGTGGGAGAGGTAGCAGTGATCAGCCCATCAGGCTCGCGGCATACTCGTAGTTCGCCAGCTTATCGAGCCAGTTCGTGACGTAATCCGGCCGGCGATTGCGGAAGTCGAGGTAGTAGCTGTGCTCCCACACGTCGATGCCCAGCAGCGCCTTGCCCTCGCCGGTGGCGAGCGGGTTGGAACCGTTCGGCGTCTTGGTCACCTTCAGCTTGCCGTCCGAACCCAGCACCAGCCACGCCCAGCCGGAGCCGAACTGCGTCGTGGCGGCGGTCTTGAACGCCTCCTTGAACTTGTCCATGCCGCCGAGGTCCTCGGTGATCTTGGACTCGAGCTTGGACGGGACCTTGCCTCCCTCGGTCGGGCTCATCGCCTGCCAGAACAGGATATGGTTCCAGTGCTGGCCGGCGTTGTTGAACACCGGGCCGCCCTCCTTGGCGGTGTGCTGGATGATCTCCTCCAGCGACTTGCCCTGCAACGCCGAGTCCTTCTCGACGAAGCCGTTCAGCGCCGTCACATAGGCCTGATGGTGCTTGTCGTGGTGCAGCTCCATCGTCTCCTGGCACATGCCCTGACCGGCCAGGGCCGAATGCGAGTACGGCAGCGGCGGAAGTTCGAACGCCATGATGATGTCCTCCTGAGGATGAGCCGGACCATCCCGCCCGCCTCGCCGATCGTCAAGCGCCCGCCTGCCGTCAAGCGCCTGTCTGTCGTCAAGCGCCTGTCTGTCGTCAAGCGTAGGCAGACGCCATCTGCGTGTCATGCCAGACCAAGCTGCTTTATCGCCGATGGGCGCCCTGCTGCGCCGCGCCGACCCGGACCGCTTCCTGACCACGCTGTTCGCCCCGGCGGTGGCGCGGGAAGCGCTGTTCACGCTCTACGCCTTCAACTACGAGCTGGCCCGCGCCAGACAGGTCGCGCGCGAGCCGATGATGGCGATGATCCGCCTGCAATGGTGGCGCGAGGTGGTTGAGGGCGCGCGCAAGCCGCACGAGGTGGCCACCCCGCTATCCGCGCTGCTGGACGCCGGCGAGCTGGACCGCGCGGAGCTGCTGGGCTGCGTGGACGCGCGGGAGGCGGAGGTCGACACCATGCCCACCCACGCCGCCTGGCGCGAGGCGATGCTGGCCGGGCCCGGCGGCCTCGCCCTGGCCGCCGGCCGTCTGCTGGGCGCGCCGAACGCCGCCGCGCTGCGCGAGTTGGGCGCCGCGTACGGCGCCGCGGGGACGGTGCGCAATGTTGCGACCCTGGCGCGCGCCGGCCGTTGCGTGCTGCCGGAGGACCTGCTCGACGGCGGCGTGGAGGCGGCCATCAGCGACCCGGCCGGCCCTGCCGTGGCCGCGGCGACGGCGCGGTTGGCGCAGGATGGTCGGGAGTGGCTCGCCGCCGGCCGCAGCGCCCGGCTGCCGCGTCGCGCCGTGCCCGCCGGGCTGGT